>JAJECO010000024.1 GCA_022822005.1 Candidatus Poribacteria bacterium | reverse complement strand
ATTGAAAACAAGGTAGAAATCGCTGCCGGGACGGTAGATATAATTGAGCAGAAAGTTGGTAGCGATTATGTCGTCATCGCTGTTCCATTGGGCGAATATTTTTGCAAAAAGCGTTGTCGAAAAGGAGTAGCCCACACGAGCGCCAAAAATGCTCGCATTGAATGCGTCGCTGGGAAGCGTTACGCGGTTAAATTGAAATATAGGCTCAACATTGAGACGCCCATTCGGCTTGAAACCAGCATTGAGAGTGAAGCCCCACTTGCTTCCATTGTAGAAGTTTCCAAAATTCATACTATACTGCCCTGAGAGCGCTTTCGTATCATCGGTAGACCCCCTAATCATCATTTCAGTGAAGGTGTATTCGCCCTGAGGGATGATAATCCCATCTCGGATTTCAAAATCCTCGTCGAGGTGTTCCACGGTTCGTTTAGGTAGGAAGCCAATGTAGCTTCCGCTTTCAAACCGAAAATAGTTGGTTAGTGTGATTTCTTGAGTTTCCAACTCGTTGTCCTGATTAAGGATAAAATCAAACTCCGGTCCTGTATAGATTTGGCGAATCCTAAACCTGCCAAGCCGCGGGCTATAACGCATTTGACCGTTGATTCGGCGGATTCCCTCCCGCCGGATAAATCCGACATCGGGGTTAAAGTTTTCATCGATGTCCGTATATGAGCCTTCCACGCGAAAATCCCTGTTCCGCCAAGTGCTGCCGAGGTATAAAGCGTTATTGTCCTCGGAAACATCCGCTTCAAACGTGCGAGCCCAGAGACCACGCATATCAAGACTATCGCCTGGGCGATACGTGAAGTCAAGTCCAGTTGCTCGATTGTAATCATCAACGTCTTGCTTGTTGATGCCAATTAACCCGACGCGTGAACCACTGAAAAGGTCTCGTGTCAACCTCAGCACAGAATAGTTGGTACGCGGCACATCGATAATTTCCTCCGGATCGCTCTCATCGTAAAATTCATTTGTCAACACATTCAGCAAACCGATGCCGTAAGGTCCTGCTTTGCCTGTAATCTTAGCCCCACCGATAATCGGAACAGCGCGCCCTTCAGCTAGACCGATACGGCGACTATAAAACAGGAGCAAAGGAGGTGGTCGGCGGAAACTGGTGCGCGGGATACCAAAATCGAACAGTCCTGCACCCTCCAAGAAAAACGGTCGTTTTTCTGGGAAAAATAGGCTGAAGCGGGTAAGATTGACCTGCTCCTGATCCGCCTCGACCTGTGCAAAATCGGTGTTATAGGTCACATCCGCTGTAAGATTGGAAGTAATGCCATACTTAACATCCAACCCGACATCGAATACCCCATCGGTCTTATCTTCTTCCTCAATACGATTCGCCCCCGGCAAGACATAGGGTAACAGTTCCAAGTTCCGAGGAGGAGTAATCCCTTTCAAGCCGACTAAACTACCGATGACATCGGTGCGGTATCTCGCAAAGAACCCATGTGCTTTGGAAAGCGGTGCCCACGTTGCGTCCTCTTGGTTTCGCATGAGGCTCCGTCCCAAATTCAGCCCCCAAGTCATCTCATCGCTCTTACTGAAACGGAGCTGGCTGAAAGGAATACCAATTTCTGCGGTCCAATGGTCCTCATTGATCTTGGTGCCACATGTCCAGATCGCATCCCAAGCCTGATTCCGACTCTCTCCGCTGTTTATTAATGCCATGTCTTCCATCGCTCCCAACGGATTGACGCGGAAGAAAAATCCGTTGCGTCGGTCGTTATAAGTATCCAGAAGGATAGAAACATGGTCGTTTTCACGCAACCCGTCCTGACCGCTGCCGTCGCGGCGCATCTCGTTAGCGACCATTTTGGACATATCGCTGTCAAAACAGGTAAACCCAAAGTAGATCTCCTTAGCATCATAAAGAATCCGGACCTCTGTGGGTTGCGAGATCAGTTCCCCCTCAACAGGCTCATATTGGATGAATTGAGTGATGGTTTTTGCGTTCTGCCAGTCTTCTTCGTTGAACTCCCCATCGATCTCAATACTCTGGTAAGTCCGGTACGCTTCGGCTTGCGTTTCTATAACCCCAGAATCGGCACTCGCGATGAGCGGCAACAGAAGACAGTACATAGACAGAATAAAAAGAGATTTGCCGCACCACGACGTTGTGGCTACTCTGTTGAGATGGCAAATCATAGATGACCTCCTTTTAGAAAGCAATATCACAAGATGTACCATATTTCACGCATTACGGGTTCCACCAATAAGTCATCTTTGCAACAACCGTCGATTCCTCAAGTGCTGTGTTTGTACCATCACTATCATAGACCTGATTGAAAACAAGGTAGAAATCGCTGCCGGGACGGTAGATGTAGTTGAGCAGAAAGTTGGTGGATACCACCTCATCGTCGCTGTTCCATTGGGCAAACAACTTCGCATACAGCGTTGTAGTGAAAGAGTAGACAATGCGACTTCCGAAAACATTTACATTGAACGGGGTTTCGTTCGGGAGATCCACCCGGTTAAATTGATATCGTGTTTCAAAAGCGAGGCGTCCGCTCGGTTTGAAGTTCGCTCGGATATCAAAACCGCGCCTCGTTCCATTGAAGAAGGTGCCGTAATTTGCCCCGAATCCGCCCGAAATTTTTCGCCCCTCATCCGTATCAATCATAGTTCTGATGGAGGTTAAATCATAATCGCCGACCGGTATGATAACGTCGTCACGGATTTCAAAGTCCTCGTCGAGGAATTCAGAGGTTCGCCGGATTTCAAGATTAATCCAATTTCCCTGTTCAAGTTGAATCCAATTGGTGAGTGAAAATTCTCGCGTTTCCAGCTCATCATCTTGGTTGAGAATATAGTCAACGTCCGGTCCCATGAAGATGCGCCGAACACCGAATTTTCTGGGCCACGGGGTGAAACGTATCTGTCCACGAATCCGTCGACTCCCCTGACGGCGGACGAATCCGACTTCGGGGTTGAAATCCTCTCCAATGAAAGTATATGCCCCGTTGAATCGCAGTAAGCTGTTGCGCCAAGTACCACCAAAGTACATCGCATCGTTTTCGTCAGAGACATCCTTTTCATAAGTCCGCGCCCAAAGTCCACGCACATCAATGCTGTCATTTGGGCGATACGCGAAATCCAAGCCACCCGCGCGATTGTAGGTATCCGTATCCTGTTTATTAATCGCAATCGCTCCAATGCTGGAGCCACTAAAGAGATCCCGCCTCACACGCAGCACGGAGTAGTTTGTCCTCGACAGATCAACCATATCATCTTCATCCGTATCCGCTGGATCGGTGTAAAATTCATCTGTCGATACATTCAACAAACCAACCCCGTAAGGTCCCATTTTCCCAGTAATCTTGCCGCCACCAATAATCGGGATGGCGTAACCTTCTTCAAGACCGATGCGCCGACTATAAAACAGAATCAACGGAGGAGGCGCAAAGAAGGTCGGACTGGGAATACCAAAATCAAACATTCCCGCCCCTTCCAAGAAGAAGGGACGCTTCTCCGGAAAATATAAGCTAAAGCGCGACAAGTTGACCTGTTCCTGATCCGCTTCAACCTGGGCAAAGTCGGTATTAAGCGTCAGATCTGCGGTGAGATTCGATGTTAGACCGTACTTGACGTCCAAGCCAGCGTCGAATACCCCATCGGTGCTCACATCTTCTTCAATTCGACTAACCCCCGGTAAAACATAAGGCAGAAATTCAAGACGCCTTGACGGAGTGATGCCCGCTAAACCAACGAGGCTGCCGAGATTAGCAGTTCGATATTTCGACAGGCTGCCATACTGTCTGGATACGGGGACCCACGTCGCTTCCTCATTTTTCCGTCGCAGGGTTCGTCCAAAATTGACGCCCCAAACCATCGAATCGCTTCTCTTGAAACGGAGTTGACTGAAAGGGATAGCAATCTCTGTAGTCCAATGGGTATCGTGAATCTTGGAGCGGCAGTCCCACACAGCATCCCAACTCGTGTTTCGGGTATCTCCGCTGTTCGTCAACGCAATATCCTGCATCGCACCCAATGGATTGATGCGGAAGAAAACTCCATTACGTTTATCGTTGTAGGTATCCAACAGGATGAATACATTATCGTTTTCGCGCAAACCCTCTGCATCTCGACGCATTTCGTTGGCAACAATGTGATCACGGCGTGAACTTGAGCAGGTAAAACCGAAGTAGACGTTTTTCTCGTCGTAAAGGATGCGGACTTCTGTAGATTCGGTTACTGGTGCCCCTTCGTCGGGCTCAGTTTGGACAAACTGGTTTATGGGTTTGGCATATTCCCAGTCGGCTTCACTGAAATCCCCGTCAATTTCAATACTTTGGAAAGTTCGATATGCCTCGGCTCGGTATTTCATTGGCTCGGAGGCAGTACCTACACAGATCGGAAATATCAATATAAAACTCAAAACACACAGACATCTTCTGATTTCAGAGGATTGATACAAATTAAACCTCATATTTTCTTTGTTTAGCTGTTAAATATTGAAATGTACTATATGTGGACATTAGAATGACGAAAAAGGAGAGGAAGGGATTAACCAAAATTGTGTGATAAGAATTCGGGTAGGTCAATTTGAGCTATCATGAGAGGGAAAGATATTGGAGATTGCGAGTCCAATTAGAAGGTTCGCCTATAAATTCGTGTGTTTTCCAGTGTATCCTTAAATGGTCCCTGCTTTTCTGTCTGCAATGTGACAATAATCACGCCCATATCTGTGTCACTTTGTTCATCTTCTTCAATAAGCCGATGCGGTATCTCCGCAAAAAGGACTCTACGGTTTCCACCGACCGCTCCCCACACCAAACCGATGAGACGCCCATCGTAGACTTTTTTGCTTCTCGCACCATTTCGCATCGAGTAGATCTCGACATGATGCGTGAATTTGGATTCCGAGAGGCTCCTGGGGCCAGTTCCCGGTGTCAAGATACTTCCGTGCTGAATTAGCGGACGACCATTTTCATTCAGTAGAAAAATGTCGAACTCAATCTCATTGGGTCGAAAAGTAGTTTCAACCTTAATACCTGCGAAATTGTCTATTATGCCGGTCTCACAACCTAAAATTGCAATTAGGCATCCACAAGCGAGCCAAGGCAATATTTTTCTTACTATTTTGTCTTGCAAGAAATTCGTCTTCAACTTCATTCTCCTCAGAAGTGTAATCCAATCCCCACGCCAATCGCTGTACCATCAAAATCCAATTCAAAGGGTACTGTGCCGCTCCCCTTAAATGTCTTGAGGATGCGCTTTGCCTCAAGGGTAAGGGTCAGTTGATCTTTCAGAAGCAGATACGTTAATCCTATCTGTGCATACCCGGTTAAACCAGAATTTCCGCTATCAAGAGCCAGCCCCTGTGCTGCCAATAAAGGAAGGGCACTGCCAGCAACGCTTAGGTGCGAATACCCAATCCCACCACCAAAATAAAGCGGAAGGAAGTCACTAAGCAGCAGCGGCTGGTACAGCAAATTGAACGAAATAGGAATAAAGGTAGCGGAAAGATCTGCAGCGGTCGGCGGCGGTAACGCTGTGCTATTCGTCCAATACCCAAGTGCTATCTGGGAAGATAACTGCGGCATGTGTTCTAACTTCACGGAAACAACGGGCATCAAGCCGGCATCGAGTGCTGGAACACCAAGACTGGTTAACAGCGTTGTGAGCTGTCCTAAGTTTGGCTTGTAAGAAAAGAAAGAGAGGTGGAACGATGTGGATTCAACGCTACGGCTCATAAAATCCGACAATACGTTTGACTGCTCACGTTCAATCGCCGTCTCTGGGACGACCGTTGATCCGATCGAGATATTTCCCACGAAACAGCTGATAACCACGATGAACAGCACTGAAAGAATCCTATACGACTTGCCCATTTCTCGTTAATTCTCCTACCCTGTTTTCGGTTTCACCACACTTCAGACATCACACTTCATCGCCGTTCGCATCGATAGATAGCTCTGCCTTTTGTTCCACCGAGCGGTGTTACTGCAAAGTACGTCTCCAACAGTTTCCGAATTGGCTGATCGACTCGGTAACAGATCAGGAGTGTAGCCACATTCGGCGCTTCTACAACCCCCTGCAGGAACGGCTCAAGAGGACCAAAATCCGCTGATTTAAGTCCGTCTCTCGGATTCCAATGATCGTTATGCGCATAAGGCGGATCCGTGATGAGGGCAACCTCACCATCAATCGATGCTAAATGCTCCTGAATCTGAGTTGCATCACGCTGCAAGAGTTCCACATCAAGGTGAACCTGTTGCGCATGATTGAACATCAACCGACATCGCTCCTGATAGGAGGTTTTCAGTTCATCATTCTCAGTTTTGTACGCTTGGATTGCGCGTAATCGTTCCTCAAGAGCGTTTTGTTCCTTCAACCACTGAAAATTTCGCCGTGCCGTTTCTAACACAACCGGATGCAGGTCTGTCCCAATTATTTTTTTTATTTTCTGCGAAAAAAGAAGGTATGCTGTACAGAGGATGACGCCGTTACCGCAGAACGGATCATATACTGTAATCGGCTCCCGTTCTTCCTCGAATAGTGAGTTAAGCATCACATAGGCAACACGAGGTGGAAATCGCGGGGTCCGCGTTGAAACGGCTTGATAGAGTGTCTTGCCAACCTCAATGTATTTGTAAGTGACGGGACCTTGTGGAAGGTGCATGGTGCGCGAAGCTGCAATTGGTCAGTCTGAAGCCAGTGGAGGGGAAGTCTCCTAATTTGACGATTAAGATGCCCCCGATCGCCAAGGGGTACAGTGTGCAGCAAAACGTTTGAGCGCACCGCTTTTGACGATAATCGCTTCCGGTTGCAGCACAGTTGCGTACATCATAAGTAACGAAATCGTATCAAGCAGAGACCGGTAGCCAGATAAACCGGATATGTCAATATAGATTTTGTTGAACGGTTCACCGAAATCAAGCGCTGCCTTGACGTCAAATCCATCTAGGACTTCAAAGTGCAGGTCAGGATGCATTTCCCGTGCACGTTCGATACACTTAGGACTGATGTCAGTGCCAATGACCTTCTTACAATGCGGTGCAATCAGCGCAGTTGTCGTTCCCCACTCACAACCGATTTCGAGCACAACGTCACCGGCATTCACCCAAACAGGGATGGTCTCACGATACTCCCTAACACCGCGCGTGCCGATAAACTCTGTTTTCGCTTCAAATAGTTGATTTTTGCTCGCCATGCACTTTTCAGACAGCAACTTGAATTATCATAAAAAAAGGGAAATTGGGATGAAACCGATTCCACCCAATTTCCCTTGAAAGTAGATACAGTGCGAAGTACTACATCATCGAGCCGGTCGGATAGACAATCACTTCCGCTCGGCGGTTTTGGGCGCGGCCCGCTTTTGTATTGACTGGCGCGATAGGTTCTGTGTGTCCAAGTCCGCGAGATTCGATTTTGTTCGCTACGCCTTTGCTCTTGAGATACTGCACAACCGAATCCGCACGGGCTTGAGAAAGATCCCAGTTGCTGCGGTATTTTCCTCTCAGGACAGGGCTACCGTCTGCGTGACCTTTAACAAGAACCACGGCTTTAGAATGTGACTGAATCATCGCTGCAGCTTTATCAAGGGCTTCCATGGCAGCCGCGGTCAAGCCGACTTTTCCGCTTGGGAACTGAATTGTAGCGGCTGATACTGGCTTGACGTTCGCCGCTTGTGTGTCAGCAAGATCCTTTTTCGTCGCCATAAGTGCAGCTTCCAAATCGGATATCTGTTGGGCTTGCATTTTGTTCGTATCTTTAACTGCAGCAATCTGTTCTTGCAGCATCTTATCTCCAGATTCGGTGGCTTCCTGTGCCTTTGCACCAACCATATCTGTAGCCTGCATGAGCTCCTCGCGCAGTTTAGCGTCTCCACTTTCAGCTGCCTCTTTGGCGGCTGTTATTGTATCCGCATCACCTTGTTGAGAGGCAGTAATGGCTGCTTCTTTTGCCATAGTCACCTCCGACCTCAAAGCATCCCCCTGCGCATCAACCTTGCCACTAATCTCAGCAACTTGGTTGCTCAAATCAGTGTGTGCCGCTGTATTTTCCTGGTTGTATTTATCCATTTCCATAGCAAATTCTTCTTTGCTCAATTTGCCGCAGCCGCTGAGGACGATGCTAAAAACAAAAATGCTAACAATCGCTATTCCTGCTATATTTCTCATTGTTACCTCCTCGGAAAGATCCATTCTAAAGTGAACAAATATGGTTTATCGTATGACAATTTCCATAAGTTTGCCATATTGTAGCACAAACCATTTTTTTATACAAGCAAAATTATGTACTATACTTGGGGAAGGATTCGCTTTTGAATTCTACCTCATAATTGGTTGCGGGTCAACACCAGATTGTTCAGACCAATTATCTCAATCGCCTTGCCTTTTGTCCGAAAATCCGTTAAATTAACGCAAGTTGCGAGTAGCAGACATCCTCCGTCCGCTGTCACCACCGTTCATAAGGACTACAGCATATCGCTCTGAATCCTGATCGTACGCAAATCTGATTTTTTCGAACAGATGTCGAAGATGGGAACATAACCCACGGCCTATCGTGCAACTTATGCAAGCAATGTAATGATTCGTAATTATTTATAATTCTTTGCAATACAGCTAACAGACTATGACAATGCCCGCAACGCTGCGATGGAAACATTCTCGTATCTTTGCGTGTAAAATTAAAATATGGCGTTCTTACGCATAGATAGGAGAGGATAGCAACATGGGAAATGTTGGCGTCGGTATTATTGGTTTAGGAATGGGGAAGTCGATGTTTGGGATTCAACAGATCCCCGATACCACCTTGGAGATTCGGGGAATTTGTGATACAGATACGGATCGGCTTGAGAGCATCCGTGCAGAACATGACGTCCCGTTCACAACGACAGATTATCGGGAAATGCTCGGACGAGACGAAATTGACATCGTCGGTATCTACACGCCGGATCCGCTTCACGCGCAGCACTGCCTTGACGCGCTCGATTGTGGTAAGCATGTGATTTGCACAAAAGGCTTTGTTGACTCCCTCGACGATGCAGTTCGTGTACTACAGAAAACGCGGGAAACCGGCTTGAAACTCATGATTGGGCAGACCTGTCGCTTTCGACCCGATTTCATGCACACGCACCGACTCGTGGAGGCTGGTAGGCTTGGCAGAATCGTCGCAGCTGAAGCCCATTATGTACACGATATGCGCAGCGTGCTCACAGCAACACCTTGGAGATACCAGATGCCCCAAAAAACGCTTTACGGCGGGCTGTGTCATCCGATGGATCTCATTATTTGGTTTCTCGGTTTTCCTAGTGCCGTACACGCAATTGCTCACGAAAGTGGAAATGATAGCCGGTATCCGGCAGGCGAAGGACATTTCAACGATAACTGGATGGTCAACCTAATCTACGAAGATGGACGGCTCGGACGGGTACTTGGGCTCTACGGTCTCTGTCATCCACCGATGCCAATGCTCGGTCTATCGGTCTATGGAACTACCGGCAGTATCGTCAATGGGGAGGCAACATTTGATGATGACCACCACAGCGTTATCCCTGTCGAAGAAGCTGCTTCTATAGAGGCAGACGAGATCGCCGATATCGGGCATATCGGGGAAGTTGTGCGTTATATGCTACATTTTGAAGACTGCCTCAAGCACGACAAACAACCGTTGATTAACGCAGAGGTCGGCACGAAGGTCATCGCGGTACTTGACGCGTGTGAGCGGTCAGCAAGAAGTGGAAAAATGGAAAGGGTGCAGTCAGCGTTTTAGCGGATCGATAATCGCTACTACAGATTCGGGGGCTCAAGGACACATCGAACCCCCGAATCCAAATAGGAATTACCCGAAATGAGGGAATAGACAAATTACACGAGGAGTGCACTTAACCACGCGAAGGTTCGCTCATTGTTTCCTGCGCTTTACGAGAAAGTTCAGCGAGATGCCCATCATTAGCCATCACCTGTTCTAGGTGCACCAGCCGTTCAGGTCCCGCGGTGCCAACCATCTTCGGACCGTACTTGCGATCAATCCAGAAACGCGCCGATCCACTGATGTAGGTGCGTAGATCTTCCAAACGGTCTTCAGGATAGCGTTCGCAAAGGTTCATAGTAAACATCCGTCGGCGTGTGCCACCACCAAACGCAGCGTGTTTGGTATTGTGATTGAAGCAAACCACATCCCCCGGACGGGTCTCAAACCCGATCGCCGGTATATCCCTGCCGTGGACGCCCCAGTCTACCTCACTCTCCCGGATCTCCTCCTGAAGCCGATCGGCATAACCATCGCCAAAGAGATGGCTGCCGGGGATGACCCGCAGCGCACCGGTGTCGGGGGTTAGATGGTCCAGGTAAAATGCAATTTTGAGGTGGGTAGGATCCTCCGGCTTGTGACCTCCATCAGAGTGCCAGCGCGTATCCCCGACGTAGTAGTTTCCATCGCTACCCATATAGTTGAAGTTATCACCGAGAATAGAGGTGGCTATCCCCAAGATTCGGGGGTCGTCCAACAGTGACGATAGATATTCGCTCTGGTCAATGAACGGAACAATACAGGAGCGTGCTGTTCCCTCATGGGGTTTCCCGTTATGACCTCCCCCATGTTCCGCCCAGACCGCCTCAAACGCTTCAACAATTTCTTCGCTACGGTCTGCCAGAAGTCCAGGGAAACTCAGGTAACCGAAGGTCTGAAAAAAATTGAGCTGTTGATCCGTCAGTTTGAAATCTTGATTTTTCATGCAAACTCCTTTCCGAGTTCCAACGCAACGCACTGATATGACTATGGTAGATTTTAGAATTACTTAGACACTTCCAATGTACGGCTAACCCCCTAAATCCCCCTTGTCAGGGGGACTTCAGAAACTGCTCGACGGTCGAAGTTGTCGACAAATGTCCACTCATTTGTCTAATTCACCATAAACACCAAACCCGATATTACTCAAGCGGATCATGCGTAACAAAACGAGGCGCCGCAAACGGCATATGCGTTGCCCCACGTGCAAGGATATGATTCTGATTGCCTTCACCCCATTCAGTATAAGATCGGGCGTTGGCATAATGGCAGACGTATGACCGTCGAAATCGATCTTTAGAGCGATTCTGTTTGGATCTATGGATGAGGTGGCCGTGGAAGAAAATGACATCTCCAGCATTGGCTGTCGCTGGCACCTCGCGTTCCTCCCGCACGCCTACAATCTCGGTCAACCTGTCCTGAAAATCATCGGTATTGTCCGGCAATGCCACCTCCTCGTAGATCGGATGCAGGTGGGAACCGGGAACAATATACATGCAGCCATTCTCCTCGTCGCAATCGTCAATAGCTATCCAAGCCCCGCACAGCGTATCCGGGGCAGTCTTGATGTAAAAAGAATCCTGATGATACGCCTGACCAGATTTTTTCGGAGGCTTAAGGAAAAGCATTGATTGCATCGCCATCACATCGGGCCCAATCAAGGTTTCAAGCACATCAAGGATGCGAAGATGGAGTAGATACCGTTCATGGACCTCCAGATGCCGATGGAATTGAATGAACCGGAAGAACTTGTCTTCCATATCCGCGGGCGTGTTGCCCTCACCTCTCGGTGTAACTCCCTCCAGTTGGCTGAAGTCAACCTTCCCCAGCGCCATATCCATCGAATGGCGGTCAAGTTCACTAACCTCTTCATCACTCAGCAGCCCCTCAACCTTCAGATAACCTTGGGTGCCAAAGAAATGCCGCTGATCAAGGGTAAGTTCGTATTTTTCTCGTGGTTGCTGTTCCATCAGCAATCTCCTGTTCTGATTGGAAGGATTCACATTCCGTCCGACAACCAATCTGTTAGAACCGGCATCGGAACTGTCAAATTAATATCACAAAACTACAAACCTCGGGCTGTTTTCTCGACACAGCAGATAAAACTGATAGGCTCATGTAAAAACAAAGTGCAATTACGATGAAAGCGTTAAGGGCGGGGCAAGATGCCCCGCCTACGGTTTTTGAGGCAAGTCGGTGCTGTCGCACTAATTCTTAACATGAGCGAACTGATAAAATAAGAGCAAATTTCTCTAAACGCTACCCAGAAGCCGTCCACTGCATCGTCTCATCAATGGGCCAGATCGGGCGGCGTAGATGGCGATAGGGAAGGCTGGCGTAGTCCACAGTGCTGACACCGGGGGTAGCCAGTTCAATGGTACCAGCGACAACCGGATCAAAGGATGCACGATGCGCCTGATTGGATTTGACAACGAGGATCTGTTTCTCCTCTAACAGGATGCCAGCACTCTTAAAAAAGTCGCGGTCCTTGCCGGTCCGCCGTTGGGAGAAGATAACGTCGATTTTATTCCCGACGCGCAGCACTACCCGTTTACCCACATTCGCCTCACGAAATGTTTCCGTGTTGACTTCACGACCCCAACCGCCATGGGTGGGACCACAGATCATGTACCTGCCATCGTCGATGGACTTAACCTGCCCCGTCACCTTCAGCGGCTGGTAGAAACGCTGATCAATCTTGCCTCCCACCGTGATGTTGAGTTCTGCACCCACCCCGGCCTCTAAACCTGCACGGACTACTTCCGCATCACGGATAGTGAGTGCGCAATCCTGTGCCCCACAACGGAGGAGACTTTCCAGCACCGCCGGACTGTCGGCGGGACAAGCACTACCGGGATCGTCACCCAAATCCACCAAGAGAATCGGCTGTCGCGGGTCAGCCATCGCCATTTTCACCCCTGCATCAATGGGGTGTATCGGTCGCACTGTTTTCAGTCGCTCCCGTTGATCCCACAGATCCTGCGCCAACTCTTGAGCCAATCGTTTGGCGAGTTCCAGATCGTCGTCAGTCGTCGCTACGATCGACATACCTGCATCGGGGGAATCTCCGTACCCATAGCCACCGAGAATGGTGATGTTGATAACTTTGGAAATCTTCTCCATCTCCGCCCGTTTTTCGTTTAACTGATAGAGCAGCAGCCCTTGCTCCTCCTGCGGTAGATGCGACCAAGTGCTCTGACCGATATTGGGACCGACGATTGGCACGAACACCCGATGAGTGACAGGATTAATCTTGCCATCCAGCATCTGAAGCAGACATTCCGCCGCCTCCAATCCCCGTTCGTAACCGTCAATATGAGGATTGGTGTTATTGGGGAACGGGACCAGTGCTTCAGCCTCTTTATCACTCATGATAGTATGAAAGTCGTAAGTACCGACCATAGGGATATTTCCCAGTACCCGCCGCGCGTCCTGCACCAGCTCGCCTTCGGCATCGGTATAGGGAGTTTCTGCGACCATCGCTCCATGAAGCGCGAAGTAGACACCATCCAGTGGTTCCGCCTCCTGCAAGCCGGTCACAATCATATCACGACAGCGTTGGTAAACTTCGGCGTGAATGATGCCGCCATGGGCAAAGCCAATTCCGACGGTGGGCACCAGTTCCATATCGGATCGCTTGGCACCTTCCACAAAACCGCCGATAAAACTCTTAGGCTGTGACCCCAAAAGTGCGTCTCCACGCTGGACATGGGCAGTATCCATGGTATCGTTCTGTTCGACAGCGAAGGTATTCGTCTCATGCCAGAGACTGGCAACACCAATTCTCATCTTCTATTCCCCTCAATCAAAAGTGACTTCTGAAATCGTCTTACCGTCCAACACCTGTTCAATGACCCGAAGCGTTTGCTGATAAGCAGCATCAATCCGCTCTTGACGCGAACGGATCTGGGCATCAATTTCGTTTAGTTTTGCCTCAAATTCACCCACCATCCGCTTCACCTCTGTGGGCGATGTACCGCCGAGACTCTGGTTATTGCGAAGGGACAGTTTCGGATCCAGAATGTGTTGGAGCTGCGCGACGGATAGGTCAATGCCTTCAGATCGCAACAACTTCTGCGTCTCATCCCAATCCTCAAAAGTCTTCTCTTTTTTCGCCAGACCGCCGACAACGCTCCCGACTATTTCGTGACATTTTCTGAATGGTAACCCCTGTTCACTAACGAGGAAGTTGGCTAACTCTGTCGCTGTCGCAAAGTTTGCGTTGGCGAGCAGTTCCAACCGATCCGTGTTAAAGTCAAGCGTCTCAAGCAGACCGGGCAAAATCCCCAAGCAGGATTGAATTACATCAAAAGCACCCCACAGCGGCGGTTTGTCCTCCTGGAGATCGCGATTATATCCCGTGGGCAACCCTTTGAGATTCGTCAACAGATCCATAAGTGCTGCATAAACCTTCCCTGTCCGTCCACGTGTCAGTTCCGCAATATCAGCGTTCTTTTTCTGAGGCATGATCGAGCTGCCTGTTGCATACGCATCATCCAGTCTTGCAATGTTAAATTCATACGTCGTCCAGTAGACAACCTCTTCACCGAGTCTCGAAAGGGTAGTCATCAGCATCGTCAGCGCAAAAAGGGGTTCAGCGATAAAATCACGGGAACTGATCACGTCCAACGCATGTTCATGCGTCCCATCAAAGCCGAGTAACTCGGTTGTCAGATCCCGATCGATTGGGAAGGAGGTTCCCGCAAGCGCACAAGCACCAAGTGGATTGAGATTGGCAAGGTCGTAAGCAGCGTTCAGCCGCTTCTGATCTCGAAGGAACATGCTGATGTAGGCTGTCGCCCAAAAACCGAGGCTGATTGGCTGCGCGTGCTGCGTGTGTGTATAACCCGGCATTACCGTTTCGGTGTGCTTCTGTGCTACAGATAGAAACGCACGGCACAAGCGCGATACACCCTGTTGCGTGTCGAGGAGTTGCTCCCGGATATAGAGATGTGCATCGACAAGCACCTGATCATTCCGAGAGCGAGCGGTGTGAAGTTTTCCACCATACTCACTTCCAGCACCCTCAATGAGGTAGGATTCCACATTCATGTGGACATCTTCCTTTTCCGGTTTGAGGACAAATTTTCCATCCCGAAAATCCGATTCTGCCTTGCGCAACCAGGGCAGGATCTGCCGGAGATCGTCATCAGAGATGATACGCTGCCGCGCCAACATGATCGCATGGACCTGGCTCGCCCAAATGTCGTATGGGACCAAGCGGGAATCGACATCAATGGATTGTGTAAAGTCCTCAGTTTCAGTTGACAACTCGGAGCGAAATCGACCGCCCCATAGTTTGGTGGAAGTGTTCATCGTTGACCATTCCTGAAGGTGGGAAGCTGCGGGAATCCGTTAGATTTCTATTACTGAGCCATCAAATTGGGCGGTATTATAGCATGAATCAGGCCGGGTTGACAAGCGGTGATTGTACCGTCTCCTGCGGGCTAATCATGCACCCCCAGTTAGGGGTGAGGTAGCACAATCGACACATCGAAATATAAGAAGTCCCTCCCACCAGAAATAAAAAAGCCCACACCAACTCTCATTGGATATGGGCTTTCTTCGTGGATACGTTCAAGTTGATAACAGACTATTTCGCCATACTCTTGAGACGATCGAGAAGTAGTGTCGTCTGCTGACGGATCTCTTCATCTTTAGCGTCACGTAATTTCTCAAGCGTTGCAATTGCCAGCTCAGACTTCTGCTGAATTGCGTAGGTAATCCCTAAGTAGTACTGGGCGTCTTCGTAGAACTTGCTGTCCGGATAGGTATCAATGACTTTTTGCAAAAGCTCTTCCGCTGTCTGGAAATTGTCATTCGCATTGTCACCGGCAGCGTTATTTCCGTAATGGAGCGCAACATTCACATACAACTCCGGTAAGAGACCCGTTTCATTATTTGGATCCTGTTTTACCACTTTATCAAATAGGGGCTTCCCCTGCTCAAATTTGCCACGTTTGATGTAAATCAGCGCGAGTCCAGCATTAGCCTTCGAATCATCTGGATTCTTCTGAACCGCTACCTTCAGTTCTTTAAATGCTTCTTCCTCTTTGAAGATACTTTCCATCACTCCAAAAAACTCATCGGGCGGGCTATATCCGTGGTTGAGACGGATCAAATCCCCCTCGGAAGTGAGAAATGCAACTACCGGGTACCCGTTGATACCATATTTGACTCGAGCTTCCTCATTTTCAGGGTAGTCTGTATCTTCAGGATTGACCTTGAGGTTGACAAAGTCTTTCGATAGCTCAACAACTTTGGGATCCGTAAACGTTTCGGCATCCAGCCGTTTACACCAGCCTCACCAATCGGTGTAGAAATCCATCATGATTGGCTTGTCTGTTTTTTTTGCTTCTGCCAACCCTTCCCCGATTGTCCCTGCCCACTGAATCTTCTCCTCTGCCAGCACTATCGGACTTGCAGCAACAACCAACAGCAGCACCGCAAGCACAGTAAGCCGCCTTTGTTTCCAAACAGAACGTAACATCGTTTTTCTCCTTTGAACGAATTTAGGGGTAGAAATTAAAGATTCCAAAAAAGTCCATCAATATCTTAAACGGATAGATCTAAAAAAAGTGTAGTTTGTATTGCAAATTAGTTATTAGTTGTCTTCAGAAGTCGACTGGTCAGCAGCAGATTCCGTTTGCATCTGCTCAAGAGTTTCGGCGCTCACTGTTTTGCTACCCAATGTTGTCCGACACTTCTGGCAGGTTGTGACAAGCTTTATCAGAGTGCCGCGCCTACCCAATTTATTCTGCTGCTGTTCCGTCTCAACGTAGCGTTTGCATTGAGGACACCACTGCTGTTGCTGTGTTAACATCTCACATCCCTCCTTCACCATCCTGAATCAGAGATCAATCGTCCAACCACATTTCAAAAGATTGCGGTGTAATGCCTTCCACGGCGGGGCGTTAGTGCGTGCACTTTCTATCGCTTCATTTCACTTTCCAACACAGAATTGAGAAAAAATTCTACCCAAGATATCCTCCGTCGTTGTTTTCCCAACAATTTCGCCGAGGCAATCTAAACTGCTGTGGAGGTCAACCGCCACAAGGTCCGGAGGCATCTGTTGGGTGAAACTCTCTATCGCATGCCCAAGTGCGAGCCTCCCGCGACACAGCGCATCGTGATGACGCACATTTGTTACAATTGGAGAATCGCCCCATATAGCGTCACCGTCAAGGAGTTCTTGGTGAACTGCGGATTTCAACTCTTCGATTCCTCTGCTGTCGAGGAGAGAAATCTGAACCACAGGTTTCTGAGGCGCATCGGTGTGCAAGTCTGTAGGAGTTGTAACGATAGGCAGGTCAATTTTGTTTAGAATCAGGACGGATTTACGAATCTTCGCCGCGTGGAGTAGTTCTCGATCCTCGTCAGTTAGGGACCGAGATGAATCGAACATTATTAGAAGCAGGTCAGCGCTGTCAAGATAGGCTTTACTTCGTTCGACGCCTTGCTGTTCAACAATATCCGTTGTCTGATGTATCCCGGCGGTATCTATCAGTTGGAGCGGAATCCCACCGAGGTTCAGTGGCGCTTCAATTGTATCCCGTGTCGTTCCCGGTATTTCCGTAACTATCGCTCGGTCTTCCTGCAACAAGGTGTTCAGCAAGCTCGATTTCCCAACGTTTGGTCGTCCGAGAATTGCGATGTTAACACCCTCCCGTAGGAGTTTGCCGTCCGATGCGCTCGCAATCAGTCGATCCAAATCATCAAGGATGTCTTGGGCGGTCTGCCTCATAGCCCTTAAATCCATGAAATCGAGTTCTTCTTCAGGAAAATCGATAGAGGCTTCGACTTCCGCAAGCAAATTTGCAAGCCGATCGTTGAGTGCGTTAATCGTTTGGGACAGCTTGCCGGACAGTTGGTCTATCGCAATTTGACGGGAGAGGTCAGTCTTTGAACGAATCAAATCTACGACCGCTTCCGCCTGCGCAAGGTCTAACCGGCCGTTGAGAAAAGCGCGTTTGGTAAATTCCCCCGGTGCCGCAAGACGTGCCCCGGCTTTTAACGTTAGTTCAAGCACACCTCTGAGCGGGACAATACCACCGTGGCAGTTAAACTCAACCACATCTTCCGCTGTATACGATTTCGGTGCCCGCATGATACCAAGCATTACTTCATCGATAACCTCGCCTGACGATGACCGGATAACATGCCCGTAATTCAGCGTGTGGCTCGGCAACTCAGCAGCGGAAACGTGGCGAGACGAACGAAAAATCTGGCAGGCAATGGGAACAGCAAGACTACCGCTCACTCGGACAATGCCAACACCACCCTCGCCCCGCGGTGTCGCAATGGCTGCGATTGTATCCCATTCAATCATACTGCTTTGCGTTTGGCTCATATCCTTCGCGCGTGGTGACAGCAACGCGCCGCATCATTCCCTCACCTCGGCTATACGTGCGAATATCCTCATCCGATTGTAAGGTAACGTGAATAATTCGGCGGTCACGAGGAGGCATCGGCTCTAAAACGATTTCTTGATGGGTCTGTTTGACCTTGGCGGCAGCGCGATGAGCCAGATCTACCAGCGTCTGCTCACGGCGTTCACGGTATCCTTCCGCATCAACGAAGACCTTTTTCTTTACGAGTGAAGACCTATTTAATATACAATTCAACAAATATTCGACAGCGTTTAGTGTCTGCCCATGTTTACCGATTAGTATGCCGGGATTATCAGTGCTTACCGTGAGATGTACGCTTCCATTGATAATTTGAGATTCAATCTCCGCTTCGAGCCCTATATGGCTCAGAATTTCATGAAGTATCGCTTCTGGCGTCGAAGAAATATCCTCTTTTAGGGTCACGCGGATTTTAGCGAGTTTTGCCCCCAAGCCAAGGATACCCTTGGTAGGTTCATGTAAAACCCTCACACTCACTTGCTCACGACTAACACCAAGTTCCTTAAGAGCAGCCTCCAGGGCCTCTTCCGTTGTATTTTCTTCAACTTCAATATATTGGTGCACGATACAATGTCCTCCCGAATAACCGCATAATATCTATAGTTGAGTGGTGTCATTGAGATCTATGATTCGCGTTCCGCATCTCACGCCTTGCGACCCGCGTTTGGGGACTGTCGTTTCCTAGATTGAGGTTGTTTTCTTGTCGATGAGGTTTTAACAGGGATGGCTTCTTCCGCTTCATCGGACTGCCATAATTTAGGTAAGTATTGTTGACCGATGGTAAAAATATTGTTGCATAGCCAATAGAGCGCCAACCCTGAGGCAAAATTATAAAGAATAAAAACAAAGAGCAAAGGCATAAACTGCATAATCTTTGCTTGCACATTGTCGGTTGTGGGCGCCATACCACCCGACGTTTTCTGCTGCAACCAAGTAGTGAAACCATTGACAATCGGTAATAATCGAAATGCATCTCCAATGAATGGAATCGAAAAGGGAAGGGTGAATAACACATCAGGGGCGGAAAGATCATCTATCCATGAGACGAAAGGTGCGCCCCGTAGTTCAACTGCGTTGCCGAGCAGAGCAAATAGTGCAATGAAGACCGGGATCTGTGGGATCCACGGGATGCAACCCCCGAATGGATTAACGCCATGTTCTTTGTATAGCTGCATGGTCGCTTTATTAAGTTTTTGCGGATCATCCCGATGCTTTTCACGGAGTTCTGTAAGCAGGGGTTGCAGTTTTTGCATCGCCTGCATAGATTTGTAACCTTTACGGGTCAGTGGGTATGAGACCACTTTCACCAATAAAGTCAAAAGAATAATGGCAACCCCATAATTATTGATGATACCGTAGAAGAAATTCAGGAGCCAAAGCATGACCCAAGCAATATACCAAAAGAAACCGAAGTCGATAATATCAGCGAGTTGGAGGTCTTCTGCCTGAGATCCCGGTGGCTCAATCGCCTTTAGAGCCGTATATTCCTTTGGACCGACATAAATGCGGAATTGATCTGCCCGGCTATCGTTGGAATCTAATGAAAATCCAGGAACAATGAGGCTTGCGGCTTCCGATGGGGCGGTAATAGCCGCAGGCGCCGTTGCGCCGTTGTCTGAAAGGGTTTCCAGTTCGTACGTTGCACTGAGCATTCCATCTGGGATCATGAGCGCAGCAAAATACTTATTATTCATACCTGCCCATAAGACCGGATTCGTACTTTGAGCGTCATCAAGTTTTTTTTCAGGCTTGCTGGCGCCACTGCTCAAGACTCTGGCACCTTCACTTTTCGGGTTGTGTCGCCCACGATTGCCATTCTTGATTTCATGTGGAAGCAGGTCAGCATTGATCCCAGGACCCCAACGGAGTTTATATCCGTTACGGTTATCGCTCATTGTATCAAGAGAAATTAAGGGTTGATTGGATAAATTCTGGAACATTAACTCGAGGTCAACGTAATACCTATCATGGTAAAACGTAAATTTCTTGAGGACCCTGAGGTTGTCTCCAATCTGCTTACTGAATGTAAGGGTATCTTGCGGATTTTGATTTGTGAGAATGAGCTCCGTTTTGTCCGCCTCCCAGAACGTGTCCATAGCATCAACCGTCAAACCCGGATTAAGAAAGTGGATTGACAAGCAGTTCTGAGCCGTTTCCGGAATCAAGTTAAACAACGACTCATGCAAACCGGACCGGTCGGGATATCCTTTAAGTGCCCATTCATGTGCGTAAGCGAATCGCCCAACTGAAAATATAATATAATACTTCCCGGTTTCAACCTGAACCGTTTCACTCTGCCGAACCGGTTGACGGGACCGTGATGGCACCTCTACTTGCTCTGATTGATTCGTATCAACTGTTTCTCCACTGGAAGATGATGATAAATCCGGTGAGAGGGGTGAGGTCTCCCTCGATTGCTCAGTCCCTTGCTCAGTTGTCTCCGGGGGTTCGGGAAGGTTTCGACCATAAAACCAACTCCAACCGAACATCACCGCAACCATGAGTACAAGGGCTATGACATAACGTTTCTCCATTTAAAGAATCTCCTCGTGACAATTTCATCGATAATAGAATTACTTGAGGGGGTGGTACCCGCCGGGGTGGTAAGGGTGACACTTGGATAGCCGTTTAAGCGCAAGCCACCCTCCTTTCAAAGTTCCATACTTTGTAATGGCTTCAAGGGCATATTGCGAGCACGTGGGATAAAAACGGCAGGTTGGCGGAAAGAGAGGTGAAATCAGTTTACGATAACAGTGTATGGCATAGATGAGTAAGATTTTCATGGTATTGACCCAACGGCTCATAACTTTCAGAGCTATTAGGTCTACACATGCTACATTACTCAGATTTGCAAACCTTAGCTCGCTGTAGCAGTTGCAAGAATGACGCCTGAATTTGCTGACATTTC
The DNA here is from genome assembly GCA_022822005.1 of Candidatus Poribacteria bacterium. Classification (GTDB taxonomy): domain Bacteria; phylum Poribacteria; class WGA-4E; order WGA-4E; family PCPOR2b; genus PCPOR2b. The sequence goes on along the minus strand of JAJECO010000024.1, from coordinate 10,760 downwards.
ACGCCGACCGCCGCAGTCCTGCCAACAGCGACAATATCATATCCTTGATATATCTGCTGTTGCGATAGCCTAAAAGATTCTCGAATCAGGCGTTTGAGGCGGTTCCGTTTAACACTGTTTCCGACTTTTTTACTGACAGTAATGCCCAAGCGGGTGGAGTATAAGGATTGCTTGAAAACATAGATAACAAGATGGCGATTCCAGTATTTTTTCCCTTTTTTATACCCTCGTTGAAACTCCCAGCGTTGTGTCAGTCTATCTGGATGGACTTTACGCGCCATATTAAAATCTCTGGAGTCGAAGCCGCTGCTCCCACTGCTGTCCGTCAATTTGTCCTTGCAAATACGCCGTATAATTTACAACCTGAGCCTCCAAACTCATCTGTGGCACACCGTTCTCGTCCTCTGCCATCACCCGTATCGCATCAATTGTGTCCGCTTGTGTCTGCACTGCATGCACAAGTGCAAAAATTATCAGGAACTCTTCCTTGATTGCGCGTTCGGAGAATGCACGCGGGATAAAGTTTAGTAGCACTACGTTTTGATCGTCTTTTAGACGACCATTCTTCAACCGCCAATGAACAACCCGGATCTGCTTCTCTACAAAAAGCTGCCGCAACACCTCACCCCGTAGCGAAATTGGCACCTTCGGGACCGTAACAATAGGTGGTTGATCTACCTCGGGTAAATCTGGGAGATCGTACGGCACAAAACCGATCAACGCTGCGGGCGGTTTACCGACTTCAAATGCAATCACAAGTGGTTCCCTGTTCTCTGGATGGCGTATAACTTCATGAAGTTGTCGTCCAGTATTCTGTCGGTTGGTGTTTCCCCAACCCTCCATCAGGGCAAACTCATAGTAATAATCTTCTGGAGCGTGTAACGTACAAGCTGGCAGTAGGAATGGAAGACTCAATATCAAGAAATTAGAAATATACATACGAATATACGAGTACATAAGCAAAAGAACAGAAAAGCATTGGCGAGTTGTTGTGATTTTTCTCAATAGATACAATTTTGCCTCCACCGAGATGATACCTGCCGTTTTCGGCGTGCCCTGTCAACTTCTATCAAGACACAGTTTTAGTTGATGTAAAGGTATTTTTTCCAAGCTTCGTCATAGGATCGACCATTGCGGCTCAAGTGCAGATACGAGATAATTGAGGGAGCTTTGGGGGAACGCTTGGGGAACATACGCGCTTCGTGAGGCGTACGATCACCTTTCTTGGCGTTACATTTTTTACACGCTGTCGCCACATTTTCCCACACGGTCGTACCTCCTCTCGAACGAGGTTTGACGTGATCAATCGTTAGCGTTGATGGCGGAAAATGTTCATCACAATATTGACATGTGTATTGATCGCGGATCAAAACATTTTTACGCGAAAATTTCACAACACAGTGAGGGATATGAACATAGTTCACCAAACGGATCACCAACGGTATCTTCATCGAAACAGTCGGCGAACGAATTTCAAGATCAGAAACTTCCTCCATGCACGCTACACCCTTGACAAGCATCTTCATTGCACGCCTCAGGTTGCAAACGTTAATCGCTTCATAGCTCGCATTTAATACCAGCACATTTGCTTCCATGGTTCCCGTTCCAATCACGAAGCCTAAATTACCGAAAACATGAAAATTGAAATAATTGTAACACACCTATCTTTGAACCTGCAAGCAAAATATCCACTCCTTCATCCCTCGACTGGCTTGATTTCAAGAGCGTTTTCTTTGACATCTAAAACATTTGGTGATAGAATCGCAGCGAGCCTATCGGTGAACGAGGAAATCCAATGAACTGGCGGACTATATTTCGGCGTCGCACATCACATCCCAAGTTTTACAAAGGGGGTGCTCTGCTCGGTGTTCTACAAAGCAAACCTCACGCTTCCCACCCCACATCCGATTATCAGCACTGGTCTCCGATAGTCAATCGAGCCCGAATGCGCCGACGCGCACGCTTATCGTTTCTTACCGCCTTGCTGCTGCACGTGATGGTAGTTGTCATAGTTAGTATTAATTTGCCCAGATGGTATCGACCGCCTCCCCCACTGGAGCCGATTATCGCCGAACTCATCGAGGTCGAATTTCATTCCCAACGCCTCCACCCCGTAGATGTAAAAAAACCGATCTTTCATGTGAACCTCCCCGCTCAACCCCGCGCAAGTGTTTCCCCCACCACACCACCAGTGTCTCCCAGAGCTTTGGCGGTGCAGATAGATCAGGTGATCCCACCGAGTCAGACATCGGCTCAACCGCTGAGTACGGCCGCCGACCTATTCCCCACATCAGATACGCCGTTTGGAGCAGCGCCCAAAGATGATTGGGATTTGCAGGAATCAATAGACGAACCTCTGGAAACCGTAACCGAACTTCCCCAGCCAATGCCCACTGAAGTCGAGCGCAATATTTCACAAATACAGAAAACCCAAACTGATAGTGTTGAGAAGCAATCGCTCGATCGCGATGCACAAATTGGATCGGTTCTTCAAACGATCGCCAGCGGTATCGCGAGTGGAAAGAGTTCGCCAACCGCAGATATTGTCTTTTTATTGGATACCAGTGGCAGTATGGAAGATAACATCCGCGCGGTGGGCAGGCATTTGATTGATATGGTAGAAATCTTCCGAACAGAACAGTTGGATTTTACGATGGCAGTGGTACCGTTTAAGTATCTGGTACAGCACTTTCATCAACCAACGAAGGACTATGAAAGGTATGAACGTCTTTTGGAAAACATCAAGTGCGGTGGGGCTGAACGGGCTTATCATGCAATTGTCAAATCGATTACAAGGATCAAATTCCGACCAGAGGCGCGCCGCCGTTTTATCCTCATTACCGATGCGCCGTGCACAGGTCCCTATACAATCCAAGAGGTACTGCAACGATGCTGGGACGCGGAAATAACGTTGGACATAATTGGGGGCGTAACTGACAGGAGCGAAGCTGACGATCCGCTCAAAGCCGAGCGTGAGCAGAAAGCGCTGGCGAGAAAAACCGGTGGAGCGTGGTTCCCGATACCCAAAAATTAAGCGATCTGTTTAATACTCTTTTAGTCCCCCATCCGGGGTAATGAGTGGTGGGCGCACATACGGCTCCGGAGGGTAATGCTTGAACGCCTCCTCGTTGAGTTCAATCCCAATTCCCGGCGTGTCAGGAAGGATCAAATAGCCGCCCTCTCGCTTGATCGGCTCTTTGACAAGATCGCGCTTCGGGGCTTTATCTTCACCCAACGGATACTCTTGCACGGCAAGGTTGTGAATGGCTCCATCAATCTGCACACACGCAGCAGTGAGCACACAGCTCAACGGGTTGTGTGGGACCACACCGATGTAACTTGCCTCTGCAAGCGTTGCGATTTTCTTGACATTTGTGATGCCCCCGGCAAGCGACAGATCAGGGCGGACGAATGCAGCACCGTTGTGGTTTAGCAGATCTCGGAACTGATAAATGGTATAGAGCCGTTCTCCCATGGCAATCGGCATCGGAACGCTCGCCGCTACGTATTCCCATGCGTCCATGTTCTCAGGTTCAATCGGATCCTCAAAAAAATACAGGTCATACGGCTCAAGTGCGCGTCCCACAGCGATGGCTTCTGCTGGGGTAAGCCGGTTGACGACATCGATCATAACATCTATATCTGGACCTACGGCATCGCGAACTGCTCCGACCCGCTGCTCTGCATTGCGAATCATCGCGGTATAGCTCATGCTCTCCAGACCCCGTCCCTCTTCAAAATCGAAAACACCAAAATCACCGAACGGATACAACCTAACGGCGGTGAACCCGTCTTCAACGCGCGCAGCTGCCTGCTCTGCCAGTTGTTCGGGCGTGGTCCCGCCCAGATGCGTATAAAGGCGAACCTTCTCCCGCGTCGGTCCTCCAATCAACCCATAAACTGGTGTGCCAAGCACTTTGCCTTTGATGTCCCACAAGGCGATGTCAATTGCACCGATGGCAGACATGGCATCCGACCCGCCGCGGAATAGACAACGACGGAACATATGCTGCCAGTGCCGTTCGATATGCAGCGGGTCTTTACCAATAAGATATTCAGCGCAATATTCGACCCCTGCAATTGGCAGAAATGGCGTACCACTGGTGCCGCTTGCGGGATGGAGTTCGCCAACCCCCGTGATACCCTCATCCGTCTCAACTTTGACGTACATGAATCGACTGGCTCGAAGTGTCTCAATTTTAGTAATTTTCACGATATACCTTCCCTCAATCAATCTTTGTGTTGAACCGGCCGTATTTTAACCCGACCAGATCTGGATGACAACAACTTTCACGTATCTCACAGAAGACAATCCATTTTGACCGTGGAAATGAGTAGGGTTACTCAGTTTTAGGCTTTTTACCCATTTTGTTTGAAAAGTCGGAGCCGGGAGATCACGCCTACAGTGAGATGTCGGGATTCGGAGATCCCTCCTACAGACAAACTAGTGTCGGGATTCGGAGATCCCTCCTACAGACAAACTGGTGTCGGGATTGGGAAATCCCTCCCCGATAAATCCCCGATGAATCGGGACAGGCGGGATGCAAGCACCTACAGAAAAACTAAATGCCCTTAGGAAATGAGCAATCTGATTGACGATACGCTGGTAGTATGCTATCATAATTGGCATATAATTTCATGGCATGGTCAGCGACCAACGAAAGGCATTTGACATTAGCTAATTTTACTTTTCAATGCAGGTAAAAATGGGAATTAGAAGACATTTCAGAAGTACGCTAATCACAGGAATTTTAACGTTGATACCGTTGGGTGTCACCTTCTTTGTGCTGAAGTTCCTTTTCACTACAATTGATGGCTGGCTGAAGCCGATAATGTCGCCGATAATGTCAGAGGTTTTGGGGTTGGAGGAAACATATCACATCGGTATGGGAGCGTTAGCGACAATCCTGCTCGTCTACTTAGTGGGTTTGGTTGTCTCTAATTTTTTGGGACAAAAACTACTTGGGGCGGGTGAGAAACTCCTAACAAAAATTCCGCTCGTGCGCGAGGTTTATGCACCTGTCAAACAGGTGGTCCAAATGGCTTTGGCTCCCTCAACTACGAACAAATTTACACGAGTGGTCGCGATTCGTACCCCCGGATCGCCGATGCGTGTCATCGGCTTCGTTACGGGAGAGTTCCACGAGGAGGGGAATCCTGTCCCACTCATCTCTGTTTTTGTGCCAACCAGTCCAAATCCAACAACAGGCGTTTTGCTCTTCTGTGAACCAGAGATTCTCTACGAGACAAACCTGAAAGTTGAAACGGCTATGAAAATGCTGATCTCAGGTGGGATTGTTGCCCCCGATGATTTCACTATTCGGCAGCATATACAGGAACAGATCAACATAAATCCCAAATCTGAATGACGATACAGTCTATCAACTCATATCGCTTGGCTTTTAGGGCTATTCAGTTTTAGGCTTTTTACCCGTTTTGTTTGAAAAGTCGGGGTCGGGAGATCACGCCTACAGTGAGATGTCGGGATTCGGAGATCCCTCCTACAGACAAACTGGTGTCGGGATTGGGAAATCCCTCCCCGATAAATCCCCCGATAGGATCGGGGCAGGCCCGATGAATCGGGACTCCGACAAGCCGAGAGCAGGCAGGCGGGAGGCAAGCACCTACAGAAAAACTAAAGGACCCTACTTGGCTTTGATAAGTACACCCTACTGATAACCAAGCAAAACCGATACGGAGACATAAATGGCTGGTATAGATCTACGAGAGACATTAGAAAATGGTGGTATTGTATACGGCACAATGCTAAGTCTATCGCGGAATCCCCGCTGGGCAAGAGCTATTGGTCAACTCCAGTTCGACTATGTAATCATCGATAACGAGCATTCAGCATATAGCCGGGGAGAGGTAGCCGATTTCATAGCAGCGATCAACACAACAGGAACGACATCAATCATCCGCGTCCCAATTCCTTCGTCTCATTACGTAACCATGGCGCTTGATGCCGGCGCGCACGGCGTTCTCGTCCCATACTGTGAAACAGTCGCGGAAGTCAAAGAGGTGGTCGCGGCAGCCAGATGGCGTCCGTTAAAAGGGTCACTCGTGGACAAAGTGATGGATACGGGGGACTTCCCAAGCGAGACATCGCGAGAGTATTTGCAGGAAAGAAACCGTAATACCGTTGTCATGATTGGGATTGAGAGCGTACCTGCAGCTGAGAATTTGGAGAAAATCTTAGATGTTGGCGGGATTGATGCGATTTTCGTAGGTCCCAACGACATGAGCATCACAATGGGTATCCCAGATCAGTACGATCACCCAGATTTTGAGGAGATGCTTCGCTTTGTCATCCGTACAGCCGCTGCACGAAATATCCCTGTCGCGATCCATCTGCAATCCGTCGAGCTGTCAAAGAAGTGGATTCAAGAAGGGGTGCGGTTTGTCCTCCACAAAACCGACGTGGGCGCATTACACGAAGGTTTCCAACGCGACTTCGACCAACTTCGACAAGTTGGCGATGAAATCTCCGGACAGACAACCGAAAAGGCAAAAAAATCCGACGTAGTCATTTAACCGACGAAACCTGTCCGAGAGAAAGCGTCACGGCGAAATTCGTTCGAGGCGCCAACCATCATCGGATTCTCGGGTGTAACGAAGTCGATCATGCAGACGGCTTGGACGGCCACTCCAGAACTCAATCATGTTTGGAGATAAACGGTAACCACCCCAATCCGATGGCAGCGGAATATCTTCATTTTGGTACTGCGCTGCTAGCGCTTTGAACCGTTCTTCCAGTACCTTTCGATCAGAGATGACCTCGCTCTGTTTTGACGCTAGCGCAGCCAAACGACTATCGACGGGACGGGTCTGAAAATAGTTGTTGGAGTTTTCACGAGAAACCTTGCTCACCTGTCCGGTGATACGCACCTGCCGATCCAGTTCACGCCAGTAAAAGACCAACGCTGCGTTCGGATTTGCTGCAAGCTCCTTCCCCTTTTGGCTCTCGTAGTCCGTATAAAAGACAAAGCCCCGCGCATCATGCCCCCGGAGCAGGACAATCCTCGCCGAAGGCATGCCGTCCGTCGTTGCCGTTGCCAACGTCATGGCATCTGGCAGATCAATTTTCGCGTTAATCGCCTCTTGAAACCACTGCTCAAACTGCTTAAAGGGATTCGCATCCACGTTTCGCTCATCTAACCCAGCGTCGGTATATTCTCTGCGAAGTTTATCCATATCTATAGATCTCCTCACGGCTAACATTTATTGGTAACTTAGGGATTTACGCAGCCGATAGGTAAAACCTGCGAGCTGATCGGGTAAGATGCTGAACTTCCTGCACGTTTTACGATTTACGAATCGGATCGAATCTCGGTAATAATCGCATCTGTCATTTCGACTGTACCGACTGTTTTCAGTCCCGGCTGCTGGATATCAACGGTGCGGAATCCTTTGTCGATTGCACCGTCAACGGCGTTTTCAATATCTGTAGCCTCCGTCTCAAGATCGAAGGAGTGTCGAAGTAAAAGGGCTGCGGACAAAATCTCCCCAATCGGATTAGCAATCCCTTGCCCGGTGATGTCCGGCGCGGTGCCGTGAATTGGTTCGTAGAAGCCCTGCTTGGCGTTACCGTAGCTCGCCGATGGGCACATACCGAGTGAACCGACCAACACAGCTGCTTCGTCGGTGAGGATGTCCCCGAAGATATTTCCCGTCACCATAACATCAAATTGGCTCGGATTCCGGATGATATGATACGCACACGCATCCACTAAAATATGATTCAACTCAACGTCCGGATAATCTTGGCTGACCTTTGTTGCAACTTCTCGCCAAAGTTTTGAACTTTCCAGCATGTTTTCCTTCGCCACAGAGGTGAGCTTTTTGGAACGCTTTCGGGCGAGCTCAAAACCAGCGCGCACGACACGGTCAATCTCTCGTGTCGTGTAAGCAAGTGTATTGCAGCCGCGCTCCCCATCGGCGTGTGGTTCGATACCGCGCGGTTCTCCATAGTATAAACCACCAGCCAACTCACGAATCACGATAAAGTCCAACCCCTCGCCGATGATCTCGTCTTTCACCGGCATGACGGGTGCCAACGCCTTCCTCCCACGAATCGGGCGTAGGTTCACAAAAAGGTCAAGCTCCTTGCGAACTGTCCCCACGGCGCGTTCGGGGCGCTCTGCGCTCGGCACGTCCTCCCATTCCGGTCCGCCCGCTGCGCCGAACAAAATTGCGCTGGATCTCCGGCATAAGTCTAATGTCTCTTGCGGCAGGGCTGTACCTGTTTCATCAATTGCGCAGCCGCCGAGAAGCCCATATTCATACTCAAAGTGATGTCCATATTTATCTTGGATAGTATCTAATACCCGGATAGCCTCGGCTGTGACCTCTTGACCGATCCCATCTCCGGGAATTACAGTAATTTTTGCATTCATTAATTTCTCTTTCAAATCCTCCTAATAAATTAGATTAGGACTTACGCACTTGAACACTCAAAGCTTTGTAGTTCGGTGATTCATCACCGCAGCACGCCATTTCCAACGCCCGTTTCTTAATCCCGATTTATCGGGGATTCATCGGGCAACTACAGTAAGGTCTTAGGCTTGTAGTAGCGCCATTCATTGCGCGTCCGGACGGGCGATAAATCGCCCTACTACAAACTGAACTGCGTAACTCCTATTAGATATCGCCCCAATGGATTGGGACACTTCTTACTAAATCAGAACCCGGATCAACCCGTTGCTCGTTCCATAATCTCCGTCATCCGAGCGACAAACGTAGGTGGGTCCACGGGATTTCCATCAACCAGTGACGCACCTTCATAAAGCTGTAAAATACAGTTCTTAATAAGGGTTTCGTCGCCTTGATTCTGGTTGAGCTGCGCCAGATTCTTAATCAACGGATGGGAAAAGTTCAGCTCCAGGATGCGCTTGGATCCAGCGAAGTCCTGATTCATCATTTTCATCATCCGTTCCATGTGCGCGTCCATACCATCCGCCCCAACCACCAAGGTTACCGCTGAATCGACCAGTCTTTTGGAAGCGACCACATCTTCCACCTTATCGCCGAGGGTCTCCTTGAAAACAGAAATCAGCGTTGCATCCTCAGTTAACGTCTCATCTTGGCTGTCTTCCTCGGTCTTCAGATCTATATCCGCCTTTTCGATACTTTTCAGCGGTTTTTCGTCGTATTCAAGCAGGTGAGGAATATTGAACAGATCAATGGGATCCATAAAAAACAGCACCTCAATCCCCTGTTTCCTGAAATATTCCAAGTTTGGATTCCGTTCGACAGCCTCCCTGTGATCGCCTGATAGGTAATAAATCTCCCCCTGATCTTCCGACATCCCGGCGACATAATCCTTCAAGGAAGTGAGCTTGCCGCTCTCGGTTTTGGTCGACTCAAACCGCAAGAGCTCAAGTACTCGATCTCGGTTGGCGAAATCTGAACTGAGTCCTGCCTTGAAGAGCAAACCGAAATTCCTGAAGAATGTTTCGTATCTCTCTGAGTCTTTTTCCACCCAATCTTCCAACAGAGAGAGCACCCTGCCCGTTAAGGTATCACGGATCCGTGCCATGACGGGACTCGATTGTGTTACCTCACGCGACACATTCAAAGGCAGATCTTCGGTATCCACCACCCCTGACATAAATCGAAGGTATTCAGGAAGGAGTTCTTTGCAATCATCTTGGATAAAAACCTTGCTCGAATACAGGTGTAGCGAGTTCAGATCTTCCTCTCTGAGAAATCTGAGCGGCGGTGTTTCCGGTATAAACATCAACGCTTTGAAATTCACGCGCCCTTCGAGAGAGAGGTGCAGGTGACCGAGCGGCGGATTGAGGTCGTTTGATATAAATTTATAGAACTCATCCCGCTCCTCCTCCGTCACTTCATTCCTGTTCTTATGCCACAACGCACTGACAGTGTTGACCTGCTTCCCATTAACCGAAACGGGAAAATCGACAAAATTGGAATATTTCGTGATGACCTGTTCAACGCGATAGGACTCGCTGAATTCCTTGGACTCATCTTTGAGCTTAAAGGTGATCTGGGTGCCCCGCTGCGGACGTTCAATCTCCTTGACGCTAAACTTCCCTTCACCCGTCGACTGCCACCGGAATCCCTTTGAGTCGGCATCTGCGTGGCGCGTTTCGATGGTGACTTCATTCGTAATCATGAATACCGAATAAAAACCGATACCGAACTGACCGATCAGGTTGGCGTCGAAAGGTTTGTCTCCCTCTTTCATCTGCTCCAAAAACTCCAGTGTCCCTGAACTGGCAACGGTGCCGATCCTTTCGGTCAAATCTTCCTTGGTCATACCGACACCCGTATCGGTAATCGAGAATGTCTGTGCTTCGGAATCGACCGCGATATCAATCCGCAAAGGCGCGTCAGGACTTAGGATATCCTTATCCGTCAATTGCCGGAATCGGATTTTGTGCAAGGCATCGGACGCGTTGGAAATTAGTTCTCGGATGGCGACTTCGGGGTGAGTATAAAGCGAGTGAACAATGAGATGCAAGAGCTGTTTCATCTCTGCTTTATACTCAAATTCTTGGATCTCTTCGGTGGTGTTGCTTTCAGCCATGATTCAAAATTCTCCTTTCGTCGTAACTTTTAGTAAAGTTTAGAATTATGGTGAATTCTATAATTACTTGAGGGGTGTGCATAAATATAATTGACATAATCAGTCAACTAGGGTTTCCTATTGTTATCCCAAACAAAAAGGAATTCCCCTATGGCAAAAGAGCCAACGCTGACCGATTATGTCACTGTTATTGTGCACCTATTTGCAC
>JAJECO010000073.1 GCA_022822005.1 Candidatus Poribacteria bacterium | reverse complement strand
AGCCCCAGCGGGGCGACATGTTTATAGCCGAGCGATAGGCCCCTTCGTCCAAGCCCCAGAGGGGCGACATGTGCAACTTGCGCTAGTTTAATAAATTCTGCACAAGGAGATAGCGATGGCACTTCACTGCTGTGGAAATGAGATATAGAGGTTGTAAAATTTGCAAATCGGACAAACGAAGAAATTAAGGATTTCATGTTATGTTAGACAAGAACGAAACACTTTTGATAGAAAGCTACAGAGAGCAAACCGCAAGTTGGAAGCATGAAAATAGTCTACTCCATAGATTTACAAGCATTATCCTCCCACTCTCTATTGCTGTGTTGGGTGCGCCCTATGTGCAAAGCAGTGGAACGAACGAGGTGATTGCACTGTTGGCACCTATGGGAGGAATAATGTTAATGACATTCTGGGGCATTTCATGCCAAATCATGGAGACTAAATCTAAAATAAGACACTCAATAATTTATAAGTTAGAAGACAAATTTTAGAACGATCGGTCTTGAGCGATTCAGGGGTCAGGATGAATTGAGAAGGATAAGGGTCAAAGCAGGTGGAAAGAGCCTAAGCGCCCATACACTTTGGGTTTGGATGTTCTGGATATATTTCGTTGTAGCTCTAGTGGTGCTATTGTCTAAAACAATTGAAATTTCATGGATATATCCTAAGCCTAGCTTGGCTCAGGCAGCTATTGCACTGTTTGGAATTAGTTTAGTGCTAGTTCTTGGAATTACATTAAAAGCGAGGTTTGTGCGAGGACGAGTTGAAAACTTGAACGAATAAGATAACTTCTATCAGGGCACCACCCCGGTGAAATATTCGATAACCTAAAACACCCGTTAAAGAGATGAAAACATGGTACGCCCCATCCTTTTTTGTAGCATCTTTCCGCTTTTATTGGTCGTGGGTTGTGCTGTAAAACCTGTGCCGTATGTCATTGATGCGGAGAAACTCGCTGGCGCGAGCCCCGCTAAAGCTGACAAACTGCTCAAGGAGATGGTCCCGTGCAAAATGATACAGGATTGTCGGTTGTCAGCAGAAAACGACGAAGATGCTTATGTTGCACTGATAGAATGCTGGGAGATCGCAAAAGGTCAAATCCCCGACGGAGGCACGGTTGAGAGTAGAGTGTATTCTATAGAGAATGGTGAGATGACAAACGAAGGGAAGAAACCCGACATCATACTTAATTTTAGTCAACTCTTTGGCGAAGTCGTTGATGTGGTTATCGTGAGTTTCATCAAACATGTCTCGCCGATGGACGCGCTAAGGCGACTGGGGTATGATCCAGATAAACGGATAAAACATCTCCGCTGGACAGACGGGTGGTATTTTATTACCGATTGGCATATGCATCAGGTGTGGGTGGACGATACCGGGGAATCTACCACGGTTTACGTCTATTTAGAGACCTTGACCCATTGATAATCTCAGAGTCAATAGTTGGATTGATTTTGTTTTTATCGCAGACTTCCGCGCAATTTACAAGCAGATTATCGTTGTATCAGTACAGGCGGTCAGGCAGGAACTCTGGATGATCCCAAAGGTCGTCAAAATCTGTGAGGGATTTCCTACTAAGAAGCATGCCTCACCTCCGCCTCCTAACCCCTACGGACTATGCACTCCCGGCAGCGTATCTACCCCGCCGATTGCTACAGAACTTCCCCAGATGGTGCGAGCAAGGGACGCGGTTTCCGTTGTGCAGATAGCGCGACGAGTACGCCGAAATGACTTGATCATGGTCAGACTGGAACCAAAATGAACTGGAAAGACAAAACAATCTTCATCGGTGACAACCTCCACATCATGCGGGAAATGAATAGCGATAGCGTCGATCTCATCTATCTCGATCCGCCCTTCAATTCTAACCGCAACTACGCTGCTCCTATCGGTAGCCAAGCCGCCGGCGCCGCCTTCAAAGATACCCGGAAGCCAAAATTGTAATCTATTGCGATGGCTACGAACCTCACTCTGGTCTTGAATCATTTCAACAGGATCGCCACCCAACTGACTGATACCCGGAGGAATAATTCTCAACTAGGCATCAACTCTAAACTGGACCTATCCTATAAATGGACAACTAGGAGGCAATAAACTTATGGAAATTACTATAGATCTTAGAGATATTGGCATGAAATTCGAGGAGGATATTGAGCGTTATAACGCCGTATTAGAACTCAATCCCAATGATTTCGAGGCCTATTTGAACCGGGGTGGGGCTCACATTGCCTTGGGTAATTTTCAGCAAGCCATTACCGATTTTACCCAAGCGATTGACCTCAATCCAAATTATGCCAGTGCTTATCATGGTCGTGGCGTGGCTCACGGTGGTCGCGGTAATCTTGATCAGGCCATTGCCGACTATACAAAAGCAATCGAAATCGATCCAAATGAGGGTTCTTACCTCCAGCGTGGACAGGTTCTTGCCAGATTAGAACAATATGAGGCTGCCATTCTCGACTTCGACGCTGCAATTCGACTTGAGCCCGACGAGGAGGAAGTCGCAGAGATCTACCTTTATCGAGGGGTTGCAAAAGCAGAAATAGGTGACCATGAAGATGCTATTACCGACTTCGACACAGCTATCGATCTTGAATCCTATTTTGAGGAAGCTTTCTTCCAGCGTGGGGTTGCCAAATTAGAATTGGGACAACATGAATCCGCAATAAGAGATTTTGACACGGTTATCGATCTTGAACCCGATTATGCGGCCGTTTACCTTCAGCGTGGGGTTGCCAAATCAGAGTTGGAACAACATGAATCCGCAATAAGAGATTTTGATATCGCTATTAGCCTTGAATCCGACTATGCCGATGCCTATCTCAATCGGGGACTCGTCAAGGCAGACTTGGGACGATATGCAGATGCTATTGCTGATTACGATGCCGCTATCCGTCCTAACCCCGATTATGCCGATCTCTACCATTTTCGAGGGGTTGCGAAGTTACATATAGAGCAATACGCTGATGCCATTGTTGATTGTGAGATTGCTATCTGCCTCGACCCTGACTTTACTGAAGCGTACCTTAGTCAAGGGATAGCAAAAGCTAACTTAGGACAACGTGAATCCGCTATCGCTGACCTTGATACTGCTATTGACCTCGACCCCAACTTTGCCGCAGCTTACCTCAATCGAGGGCTTATCAAGGGAGAGGTCAAACTTTCTTGCGATGTAAAACAGGATTTTGAAATCGCCTTGAAACTTGCGGAACAATCTGGCGATGAAAGCCTAAAAGCTGAGCTTGAAGAACTACTTCAGAGATGGGAATAAGCGGAGCGCAAGGTCATTCATATTCCGAAGCAAAGGTGTAGGTTTAAGGGTAATTTATCGCTCCAGACTCCTATTCGGACTATGAAGTGACTTACCAACAGCACTAGCTCGCCCCCGCTAGCGCACCAAATCCCCAAGGTCTGCTGCTAAAGTAAATCTAACCCGCCGAAATAGGCCGCTCATAGGCTGAATTTTCACTTGCAATATACTATACCGATATGTTAAAATGATAATTGCATTTGATAAATCTATCATCTGAACCGTCAACAAGACAATTACCCTTTACCCGACACCCGTTTAAGCGTTGGATCTAATCCTGTGAATCTTTTAAACCTAAGGCTCCTAATTCAGACAAATACGCGCATCTCTATAGAGACACCACCTCACAAAAACGCACAAAAACGCACACTCAAATAAAAAATATGTGAGGATATGTGATAATATGTGACATTTTGTGACATCCGAATAAACAAATTCCCTTTAATCCTGCACATCTTAGCAACCAGTTACAAAAATATGCAAAATATGTGACATTTTGTGACATTTTGTGACATCCGACCGATAATCCTTAAATCCGAGTGAACAGGAAACACAATGAGCAAAACCAAAAAGAACACAACACCGGAAGCCCTCCCAACAGACGAATTCGTATTGTCCCTCACCCAAAAACAGACGCAGGCCACTCTACTTTGGGAAGCGACAAGTGAAAACGAAATCGCCGCCGCACTCGGCATTACACCGGAACTCCTTACGCAGTGGAAAAACCTGCCAATTTTTCTTGTGGAGATAGCCGATCACCGCTTAGGAATCGAAGCGAGCCCCGAAGAAAAACAGGCCGCCGCACTCGTCTTTGCCAATATCTCCTACGCCCAAACCGAAGCCATCGTCGGCTTGAAAGAAGGCACCCTAATGGAGTGGGTACAGGAAGACATCCGTTGGTCAGACGACAACGCCTTTAATCTACTACTCAAGGAGATGAAAGAGGGTGTCCCAAACAAATTCAACGAAGCCCCGGAGCCCGAAGTAGAGAACAAAGCCTTGAATGATGATCAGGTCCGAGCGATACCGCTCATCGTCGAAGGGAAAACCGATGCCCAAGTCGGTGAGGTACTCGGTAAAAGGAGAGAAACAATCAACCGATGGCGTAACCAAGACAAACATTTTATCAAGGAACTAAAGGAAGCCCGTGAGGCGTATCTCGACACCCAAATCACCGCACTGTCCGCCGCCACGCCAAAAGTAATCGCCGTCCTACAGGATCTGCTTAATAGCGAGGACGAAAAAATCAGAATGCAAGCCGCAACCCATCTGCTCAAGGCAACAGCGTTATCAGAACGAATGAAACATGGACTCTAAAACGCGAGGAGAAACCGAGTTTTTTGCCGACTTGTCGAGCATCCACGCTACGCGGGACTGCAAAACTCGGTTTCTGTTGCACTATTTCCTAACATGAACCTCAGACAATAAAGAGGCACCCCCTCAAATATACAAATACAATTCTCCTCCCGACAAGGACGATCAAAAAATTAGGAGACAAACCGATGTCAGCATCCAACCCTGATGTGTTTATCGGCATACCCAAAGAAGAGATTGATACCCCGGCGCTGCTAATCGATGTGGATATCATGGAAGCCAATATCCAGAAGATGGCAGACTATTTCAAGACGGTCAACGCGGATCTCCGCCCACACGTCAAAACGCACAAGACCCCAATTATCGCGCATAAACAGATGGAGGCGGGTGCGATCGGTATGACCTGCGCCAAACTGGGTGAGGCGGAAGCGATGATCCACGCGGGTATCCGCGACGTGCTGATTGCCAATCAGATTGTTGGGAAACAGAAGATTGCGCGTCTGATTAACCTCGCTAAACACTCCGAGGTTATGGTAGCCGTTGATGATCCGGATAATGTCGATCAACTTTCCGCGGCTGCCGAAGCAAAAGGCACCACGTTACGTGTTCTGATTGAAGTCAACTCCGGCATGAACCGGTGTGGGACCGAGCCGGGGCAACCGACACTGGATCTGGCACGTCACATCCTGCAATCGAAAGCGCTCAAGTTTGAAGGGCTGATGGGTTATGAGGGGCATACCGTCATCACGCCGACCTTTGCCGAGCGCAAAACTTTAACGAGCGAGTCCGTTGACATGCTGGTTGGGAGCAGACGGTATCTCGAACAGAACGGTGTCCCTGTGAAGATTCTGAGCGGCGGCGGCACAGGTACGTACGCGATCACCGGTGCCTACCCGGAGATGACAGAGATCCAGGCGGGGTCTTATGTCTTTATCGATTCGAGTTATCGAACGGTCGAGGGTATCGGTGAGGAGTTTGGCTGCGCCCTGACTATGTTGACGACAGTCGTAAGTCGCCCACAGCCCACACGTGTGATCGTCGATGCAGGGGCAAAGGTGCTGACAAGCGACTCTGGCACACCACAGCCAGTGGGGATTGAAGGCTTAGAGATGCGGGGGTTATCCGAGGAACACGGGAACCTGACGGCGGACCCAAGCGTCACGCTCAAGCCCGGCGATAAAATTGAACTTCTACCAACACACTGCTGCACGACAGTGAATCTCCACGACCAGTATTACGCAGTTCGCAACGGGATTGTCGAAGACGTTTGGGAGATCGCCGCAAGAGGGAAATCACAGTAACCTGATTTATACCGTCTCTGAATAATTGTGTCGCATCATTCGGGGCCACTTACAAGAAACTCCAGTTGTTCATTAGTTCACTGGTTCATTAGTTCATTGCGGCATGATGAGAAAAATGAGACGATTCAGTTGTCCGTTTTTCGATTTTCACGTTTCACGCATCACGTTTCATTCCTTGAATATATCCGACGTTATCCCAAGTACACGGCGACGCGGCAAGAGTCGAGACAGATTCGCCAACAGATAGTTGACACGCCTCCCCGGAACCACATAATTCCGTCCCTTCAAAAAAGCCCTCAAACCTGCTTCCACCACCGTTTCAGGGGTTTCCGCTCTGGTCATCCGTGTCACGTCCGCGTTGGCAACATCGGCGAAGTTCGTGGCGGTGTTACCGGGGCAGAGCGCAAGTACCGTCAATCCCTGTTCGTGATACTCTCCCCAAAGTGATTCTGAGAAGCCGAGAACAAATGCCTTCGTGGCACAGTAGACGGCGAGGTAGGGAATTGGCTGGAACGCCGCTGTCGACGCGACATTGATAACCCCACCGTCCCCTTTCTCCAACATTGAGGGTAGAAAGAGATGCGTTAAGCCCACCAACGCTTTGATGTTGAGATTCAGCATATCTTGGTAGCTTTGGTAATCGTATGCAAGGAAAGGCCCGCACCTTCCGAAACCGGCATTATTTATCAGCACATCGACTGAAAGTGACGCGGATTGAATCTGTTCCCACAACTGTTGCGGGGTATCCGGTTGGCTGAGATCCCCCGGAAACACATCAACTTGGACGGTGTGTCTTTCCGACAACGCCTTGGCGATCTGACGGAGCTTATCCTCTGATCGCGCCGTCAGGATTAAATTCGCCCCTCGATTTGCAAGGTTATGGGCAAACGCTTCGCCGATACCAGATGAAGCACCGGTGACCAAGACAGTTGCGCCTTTGAAAGATTTCATCGCTGTATTCTCAAGCTAATTATTGTGGCTCATATTAAAAGAAAGTGCAAAACGCGTAGCGAAATCGTAGGGGCGGGGTCTCCCCGCCCGCAGCCCGTAAGGGTTGGGGGATCCAACCCCTACGAAAATTCGCTTGCTATTGCATGCTTTCTTAACGCAAGTTGCTAGTCGTTGAAAATCCATTGATTTTCGGTTTAGGTTAATAGGTTTCATCTTTCGCTCCAGCGGAGCGATATGTCTATAGCAACGCGGATATGTCTAGTCCTCGCACTCCAGAGGAGTGCAATGTGTATAGCAGACTTAATAACTAGCAACTTAGGCTTTCTTAACATGAACCGTTACTGTTATTGAGCGAGTACGGTTGCGCGAAGGATTGGACTGCTCAGGACTTCTGGATTGACCACCGACTCAGGCATCTGTCCCGTTAAGACCCGTGCGACCTCTGCTGCGGCTGTCACCTCAAGGTCATAGGTCGATTCTTCAGAGGTAAACGCAGCATGGGGCGTCAGGACCACGTTGTCCAGCGTAAGGAGTGGATCGTCAGGCTGCGGAGGTTCCTCCACGAAAACATCCAATCCTGCTCCGGCAATCTCCCCGGTCGTGAGTGCATTGTACAGCGCAGTAGGTTCAATGATCCCGCCCCGGGAGGTATTGAGGACGTAGGCTGTCGATTTCATCCGACGGAATGCGTCTTCGTTCAATAGGTCCTGTGTTTCAGGGGTCAGCGGTGCATGGACGGTGATATAATCAGACTCCGCCAAAAGTTCAGGGAAATCGACCAACGTTACCCCATGTTCGTCCGCCATCTCCTGAGTGGCTCGTGGCGAGTATACCAAGACCTCCAGTCCGAATGATTTCGCCTTCGGTACAATTGCCTTCCCGATCTTTCCCAATCCAACGATACCCAACTTTTGTCCACGAATCCGGCGCATTGGGGGACCCACGTCTCGCGTCCAACCACCACTTCTCATAGTTCGATCAAGTAAGCTAATTTTCCGTGCACACGCCAGCAGCAATGCCATTGTGTGGTCCGAAACTTCATCAATGCAGTATGCAGGGACATTTGTCACTACCATACCGAGAGCGGTCGCCGTTTCTACATCAATGTTATCCAGACCAATTCCACATCGACCGATGACCTTGCACTGTTGAGCAGCCTCAACAACCGCTGTGGTTACATTGAGCCAGCAGGTCAGGATACCATCGACCTGAGGTGCTAATTCGATAAATTCCTCCTCCGTCCCACTCTCCGCAACGATTAGTTCCGCACCAATCTCCGCTAAGACCCCTCGCTCAGGCTCAACGGAGGGCCACGCATAATCCGTCATCATCACTTTATATTTATAAGACATAATGGCGTATCCTTTCTGACATATAATTTTCTCTTTGCTTGAAACAGATACTTCGCAAGATTCGATTATACCATAACACAAGCACGATTAGAATACAACCGCGAGGACACACAATTAGGATCATTTAATTCTTCTGTAGGAGGGATTTCCAAATCCCGGCACGTCGCTCTACGAGCGACTTTCCAACTCCGACTTTTCAAGCAAAATGCGTAATAAGCCTAAAACTGAATAGCCCTAGAGGATACACAATTCTATTCTCTTGAAAAGGTTCCTCTTTTGTGGTATTATGCTGAAAATTGCCAATATCAATCAATAATTTATCTTGGAGGTTTATCATGGGAAATTCCGCGGTTCTACCTGATGATTTCGGAGATTACCTCACCATCGACAACGCACCACAGCGATTTACAGAAGCATCAGAAGTAGCCCAAAAAGTCACCGCAGCGGGGGTTCAATTACATCCCAATCTGGATCACGCCGCGATCTTTTGCGACCCACCGTACATCGTTGCGGGACCATTAAAACAACTCGGTTATATCTCCGGTTGGGATGCCCGTTGTTATCCCTCACCGGTCGATGAGTGTGACTACATCAACGTTTCAGCAAGATTGCCAGAGGACAGTGCAGAGCGAGGCAAGGGATGGTTCGATTATGTAGCGGTTGTCCACCCCGTTGACAACCAAGCCCTGAATCACATGCTAAGTCAGGGGTACGGCAATCCGTTCATCCACCACCTAACGTGGGGCATTGTCCCACCGGAACGTAACGGTACGAGCGATTTCGACTACGCAGGTCAGGTGGTGCGTTTCATGGTCAGGACCCGAACGGTGATCGCAGATGCCATAGGCGACGAACCCGGCACACTGGTTATCGCATTGCCGCAGGAGGTGATAGATCACCCCGATTTCGCTGACACGGTTCCGACATGGGTCGATGGATTAGACGCAGATCAGTATCAGGTCGAGTCGATGCAGGGCGGTGGATTCTTAATTCAGTTTTTCGTATTGACCGGCGGAAGAATTGAAGTTGCACTGCGATCTGAAACAACGCAGACATTCAACCCCAAAAGCGTCCACAAGATCTCCAGAGATGAAATCAGCGCGATCCAGGATGATGGATAAACAACAAAGGACAAATCAGATGAGCAAACCGATTCGAGTCACTGTTTGGAACGAATATCGCCACGAAAAGACCAACGAGCAGATTGGACAGATTTACCCCGATGGCATGCACAACGCAATCGGAAATTATCTCAAAAAACAACCGGGGTTCGAGGTGCACACAGCGACGTTGGATGAGCCAGAACATGGTCTGACAGAAGCGGTTCTTGCCGACACAGATGTCTTAATTTGGTGGGGACACGGGGCGCATGGAGAGGTCGCGGACGAAGTTGTTGATAGAATGCAAGTTCGTATCCTTGATGGCATGGGCTTAATCTGCTTACATTCGTCGCACTACTCCAAGATCTTTACCAAGCTGATGGGAACATCGTGCAGCCTCAAATGGCGGGAATCGGGCGAGAAAGAGCGGCTCTGGGTCATAGAGCATGGCCACCCGATTGTCGAGGGAATCGGCGAGTCTTTTGAGATTGAGCACGCAGAAATGTACGGTGAGCCTTTCGATATTCCTGAACCGGACACGCTGATCTTTGTCAGTTGGTTCCCGGGCGGCGAGGTATTCCGCAGCGGCTGTTGCTATCTCCGCGGCAAGGGAAAGATTTTTTATTTTCGCCCCGGGCACGAAACCTATCCAATTTATCACAATCCAGACGTGTTGCGTGTTATTGCTAATGCAGCGGGTTGGGCTGCACCGATTGATGGACCCCAACCTGTTTTTGGACACTCACAGCCGATAGAAAGTCTACAGTAATGCAAATTGCTAGTATTGAGAATCTGTCGGTCAGAGCCATCACATGTAAATCGTGTATGTGATTTTGGCATACGATAATGGCAATGTATTCGTAGCCGCAGGTTTCCTAACTTGTGATCTCCGCTGCGTAATTTCTATCACAGATGCAATTCCCCTAACCTATCGGTTTGTTGTTAAGGTTGAGGGATCCTGCTTTTCGCTCCAGAGGAGCGATATGTCTATAGAACGGTGATAAGGTCAATTCCTGCGCTCCAGAGGAGCGCAATGTGTATGGCAGGGCGAATCACCCATCAATCTCCAGTAAGGACCTGCACATCATAAATTTCTTCCACACCCGTCTCATACCTGAGGTGTTCTACAATACGTCCCTCGGATAGAGACACCGCCACAATGCCGCTGAACAGTGCTTGATCGGAGATTGGCAGCGCTGCGAAGGTGGAACTTGACTTTCGCAGCTTTGACAATCCCACAAACAGATAATCACCACAACGCGCCATCCCACGCACAAAGCCGGGCAGCTGCGCAATCACTTCATACCCACCTGCTTCCGGCTCGGCGCGCACCAACTCACCAGTCCCAGAGAGCAGCAGATAGAGTTTCCCGTCATAAACCCGCGGGGAGTGCGGCATAGGTAACCCTTCCAACACAACCTCCCCGCTGGAAACGTCCATCACAATCCCACCCGATACCCTATTCTCACGCCAACCCTCAAACGTGTCCACCTCCCCAAACGCTGTCACATACTCAGGTTGACCATCTACCATCGCCACACTGTTCAGATGGCAACGATCTTCCGGCACTATGTCGCTGACGAATGGAGGACGCCATTGCGCTTCGAATCTGGAATCATTGTCTGCCAGAGACATTGATGAGAGGAGGGTGTTGATTGCCCACAAGCCGTCCTTTCCCCAAGCGAGATCATGGGTGTCAACCTCTCCGCTAAAATAGGTTTTCTCAGGGACATAGGTGCCTTCTGCCGCGCCGACCAGAATACCTGGATCGACATGCTGTGACTCAGGGCCTTCCGTTCGGTAGGCGCTGTTTCCAACTGCGCCGGTCCCTGAGTCGGCATAGTGGGACTCAGGGGGTTCCTCGACTGAAGTGTTGGTAAGGACTACGACCTCCTCGCGTGTGGCTACCGCAATGCGTTGATCGGAAACCGCCAATCCCATCGGTCTTGGGAAATCCAAGGCGTGCTGCTCAATCTTGTCCGGACTTGTCGCGCGGATAAAGATAACCTTACCCGCTTGATAGGTGCTAAAGACCAGCGTGCACCCCAATCGCCAGAGCAGTTTGGGTAGGGTTGGCGAATAGGCGTAACGGAATGAAATAGGCAGTGCTTGCATAGGATTTCGCCTCCGTCGTCTGACCTCATAGGCTGTCAGCGCGCTTGAAGGTTTTTTAATGCGTTTTCCTTGTTAATGAACCGGTGAACCCTCGATAAGGACAGGGGTTTGGGAAGAGGTTAATGCCGTGTTCTGGGCATCGCGAAAATCTATACTCTTGAGACTCATCTTGGACAATTGGTAGATCTTCAACAACTCAACCTCTTTCAACTCCATAAGTGCGTCTATGTTGATCGGTTCACTTGCTGTGGATTCTGGCCCGTTGTGCAGTAGTAGTGTATAGGTCGAGGTATCGGTCGAAAGCTGTAAAGCCTTCAAGCCGTTCACCTGCTTCAGTTCAAACTGGCGCCTTGAAAACTTCAGTGGTTGGCTGTACAGGATCGTGTTGAGAGATTGCAGGACAGAACTTGTGGGACGCGGATTGCAAAGTGTATCAAGCAGCCCATGTGTTATATCCATCGTCCGATCGAAATCGCTAAGAGGTTCAAAGTAGATGCGAGCCCCCGGCAGCATACCCACTGAAAACAGTGCCTCCGCCGCTAAGGTTGCATTGGTTTGGTCATCTGTCGCCGAGAATTCAAGGACGAAATCTACGTTCGATATCTGGCTGAGAGGACCTATTTCCACAATTTTCTGAACCTGATCGGACAGTGCTTCACTGTTATTTAGTTTGCAAACAACCCTGTCGATTTCTACCTGCTTCCCTGCCAGAAAATCGTTAAGCACTGCAATCTCGCCAGGTGTGACTCCGAGACGAAAGCGGGGGAACTGTTTTCCCGAAGTAACCTCTCTACACACAATTGGTGATAACGTCACGGACAGACCAAAACGTTCCTGAATAACCTTGATAGCGTCGATACATTTTTCCGATGGCAAAAGCTCTCCCGGTGTTTGGATGTCTAAGCCATCAATCCTTGGTCGGATTTGAGACACCGCATCTATAATATTGAACTCTTCGGAGAAAATGGCAATGGCACTAAGATTCACGCCCTCCTTGCGCAAGATCTCCAAGCGACTCCCCTGAAAAGAGTCTTGGAAATCTGTCAACGGCGCACGGAGGTATTCAACACCCATCTCCATGCAGGCAAGTAGGGGGTAGTCATTTCTCACTTTCTCCCGTATCGCAGCGGGCCAAGCACGTGGGATTTCGGCAACCGTTGCTAATGGCTGACTCAGTGTGATACCCAACGGAGAGTGGGGTAGCGTACCGCTCACGCGTGTGATAAGCCGTTGTTCCGTACTTGGTGGCGTCTTTTCAGCACCGGCTGTCCGAATAAAATGGAGGTCCGTTTTGTCGGCTCTCACTCTCATCAGATAAAACCCGAATTTGGGGACATCATTCCGTCCACGCTCAGGCGGCGGGGGACCGGCAAACAGACAAGAAAATCCGGGGCGGGTAAAAACAGGAGATGCCAAGACCGCGTATCGGGTCCCCGCCGAGTGATCATAGAAGGCGAAGTGAACGTGTCCAGCGACAAGCATTTCTACTTTGTAAACCCGCGCCAAGTCGAGCAGCCAAGTCCTTGCAGGAGGTGCGATATTATCATAGTGCCCGATCGAAGGTTCGGTTTCATCGAACAGATAGGGCGGCATGTGCAGCACTATGAAGATGCGTTTGACCGCATTCTCCGCCAAGTCTTTTTCCGCCCATGCCTCCTGCTCAGTAGCATCGGGGAGTGTGCTATTCATGATTTGTGAGTTGAGTACCACAAAATGGCAATCACCCTGATCAAAGCTGTACCAAGACTTTCCGAACGTCTGATGATACCAATCCAACACCTCTCGGCTAACGGGGGAAGCGGGGGCGGTCGGATCGGGTTTATCGCCGATGTCATGATTTCCCGCAACATAATAAGGCTCAACCCAGCAGGCGCGCATCTGCTCAAGCGATTCATCCATCGACTTATAAAAACTCTCTAAATTATCGGGGTATTCCTGAACCATATCCCCGTTGTGGAGGACGAATTGAGGTTCAAGGGCCGCTGCCATGCGGAGAGCGATTTCTCGGCGAGTGGACTGCTTACGACGGTTCTCAAATTCGAGGGACGCACCGCCGGGGTCGAGCATATAGTGGGAATCGGAGATAATGACGAATTCAAAGAGTGCCTTGGGTAGAAAGGATTTATTAAACATATCTTATAGCCAAGCGTCGGAGGATTGAAGGAAAACGCTAGTACACTGTCAGGTAAATGCTAATGGTCCTGCTCGTAGTGGATTGACAAATCCACTACACAGATGCACTATCGTCCGGGTATTTATGGCTTGGATATGTCTATCCAAGCCGAGCGGTGAGTGGCTTGTCACAATTTGACGAAGTACTAGTATCGTTCAGAAACGTCGCACTACCTCCAGTCCCCAGAACCGGGGTTCATTGACAAAGCTGGTCAGGTTGTTGAAGTCGATACCGCCGGTGGGAGAGGTGTCGTTGAGGATATTGCGTCCTATAATCGCTACTTCCGTGTCGCCGTAAGGCAGTAGACAAGCAAGACGAAGACCACCTTCCAAGAGCGAATCATCAGCGTATTCTACGGAATCGTAGAGAAAGAAGCGCACACGACTCCGATACGCCCAATCCGTAGAGGCGATCAGGCGCACACCCCCCGGAAGATCAAGCGCATAACGCAGCGTCACATCTGCGATCCAGCCCGGAGCCTGCGGTAGACCGTTACCGTCAATCAAAAAAGCTCCTTCAGCAGATGCGGGCGAATCCAGAACCGTACACGGCGCGCCGCATCCCTGTATAGCCAAATCCGGATCGTCAAGGCGCGTTTGGTTATAGCTGAGTCCCGCCGTAACCTCTAATGCGGTGCTCGGTGCGAAGACTAACTCTGTTTCAACACCGCGCCCGATGGTGCTTTCAGCGTTTAGCAGGCGGTTGAAATTGGTCTCTCCACCGACCGCAGTGAGTTGCTGATCCTGCATAAAGTAGTGGAACAGAGCGGTATCCAAGCGCAGGCGTTGTCCCCATAAGCGCAATTTTGTACCACCTTCGACTGACAGAATGGTTTCGGTATCCGCCACCGTGACCTCATTGCCAAATAACAGGCGTCCTTGTATGCTGGGAGCACGAAAGCCACGCGCTACACGTAGATATGTCTGTGCACTCGGGGTGACTCGATAACGCAGACTCAAATCACCACTCCACACTGTGGCTTGAGGATTCTCGTTGATGGGACCGAGTGGACCTGCCTCCGTAACAGCGGGAGCCTCGTCCCGCCATGCGGTGTAGTCCTTCGTGTCATGTGACAATCGTAAGCCCGTTCCCAGTTCCAGGTTTTCCATTAATCGAATGGTTGATGCCACAAACGCTGCCCCTGCGGTGGCTAATTGCTCTTGACGCACCTTCCCGTCCTGCTCGCCTCCAGCCAAGGTATTGTAGTTGAAATCCTCCATCTCGACAAACTCGCGGAAATAGTACAAACCGAACTGATAGGCAAAACGGTAGCGTTCTGTGCTCACCAGGCGGACTTCTTGACTGAACTGACGCAGCTTGGGAATGCCGGACGCAGTTTCGGAAGGAAAAGGAATCTCGCCGGGACCACTCTGCGGGGTGAAGATAGCGCCATATCCGCCGTCAATGTCTCCGCGCGAAAAGGTGGTGAGTCGCTCCATCCCCGTCAGTGAAACCAGCTGGAAATCCCCTATGTCGTAACGGATCTCAGCCGCCAAGCCCTGTGTGCTCAAGGTTTGTTCATTCCGCCCGTCATGTGCGATATGACTTCGGTCAAAATCTGACACGAAATCCCCCTGCCCCTTCAACAGGGTATTGGCGCGAAACAGACGCGCAGTACCGTCGAGATCACGTGCATGGAGCTTGACCCATGCTTCCAGTTCCGGGGTGGGTGTCCACAAAAACTGTAGGCGGCCCGCAATATCTCGATATCCTCCCACGGCATCATCTTCGCCCGTGTATACGTTATCTATCCAGTCGCCTCGCCGTTGGTCGAGCAGTGATAGTCGAGCGGACAACACCGACGGAACAATTGGACCTGACAACGCACCCTCAAAATTACTGCTACTGAACTGGCCATAACTCAACCGACCATACGCTTCCAATGTCTGTGTGGGACGCGCGGACTCAAACTTAACAATACCCGCGGGCGTATTGCGCCCAAACAGTGTGCCTTGTGGACCGCGTAACACCTCAATTCGATCCAGATCGAAAGCGGGAAATCCCTTTAACAGCGCATTCTCAAGCACAATCCCATCGTAAAGAACGGAAACCGGCTGCGAAGCATTGAGATCAAAATCAGTATTACCTAAACCTCGAATATAGAAGCGAGGGAAGACACGCCCAAACGACGACTCCATCTGCAAACTGGGCGTACGGTTCGACAGGAAACGTACATCCATACCAGATGAGCGCAAAGCGTCGGATTTTTCGCCCTGCAGCGTCGAAATGGAGAGCGGCACATCAAAAGACCGTTGCTCGCGCTTTTGGGCCGTAACCACGACCTCCTCCATCATAACAACCTCTTCGATCTCTTCATCGGCAAGAACTGTGATGGATGTAGATAACATCGCCGAGAAAGCCAAAGCACAAAACCGCCTACCAAAACCCATATTTTTCCTCCGAAACTGAACGAACGTCGACATTTGTCCTACATCTGCCAGCCCTGATGCCATTCGGAATCATGACCAATCCCTTCTCGCGCTACAACAACATCAAGTAGATATGGTCGATTTTCTTTGGTGATACAGTCAATCCCTCGCTTAAGCGCCGCTTCCAACTCTGACGGGTCGGTAACCCGTTCGCCATCCACACCCTGAGAGCGAGCGAGGCCAGCGTAATCAATTGAGGGACCTCCAAGGAAGAGTCCGGGATATTTGCCCTCCTGCACCATCTGGCTGTCCGGCATCTCCCGCGCCCAATTTATCCGCACCACCTGATAACTTTCGTTATTCGAAACAACTGTCAACACAGGGGCCTTATACCGAGCCATTGACCAGAACCCCGCTGCGCTATAGGTGAGCGAGCCATCGCCGATGCTCAACACGACGGGTCTCTCGTCTCCGATTCCGATCTTCGCGCCGATCGCACCGCCGACCGCCCAACCGAGCGAACCACCGCCGCCGCCGAAACGCCACATCTGCTCATGCCCAAATGGCAACAGGGTTGTCCGGGCGGTTGGATTTTCGCCAATGATTATCGAATCCTTCGGCAGAAGCGTTGCCATCTGTGCTTCCAGCAGACTGGGGTGAATCACTCCGTCGTCCGCATGTTCCCGCACCACCGCCTCCTCGCGTTCAATCAGGCGCTTTGCGTAAGTTGAGACTTTGCCGCGCTGGTTCCGCCACAATTCAATGGTATCCGACCCGTACAGGTTCGTGATCGACTCACAAAGAAGGGGTAAAGTATCTTTTAGGTTACATTGGGCAGCCAGATCGAGCGGATAGTGTCGCCCCATCAGCGTTGGATTAGGACCAATCTGCATCACGGTCGGTTCCTCCGCCGCCCCATGCAGCCCCCGGCAACCCACCATGAACAGAAGATCGGGTTGCAAGCCGGTTACTTCAGAGAATTCCTTCTCGACCGGATAGCCACCACAAGACAACGGATGGTGCGTTGGGAAGTTAGCGTTGGTTTGTCGGCTGCTGAACACCGGGGAGCCAATCAATTCCGCCAGTTGTACCGCTTCGGCTTGTGCGTTCTGGTTCCAGACATCATCACCAAACATCAATGCGGGACAGCTACACTCGCCAAGTTTTCGAGCAATCGCCTCGATTGTTTGAGGACGCGCTGCCCCCGGTCCTTCAATCTGATAACCTGCCCCTTCTCCAATTTCCGCCTCAAGCCCTTCCTGATTGAGCAGATTCGCGTTGACTGAGATAAAAACGGGACCCGTGGGTGGGTTCGTCGCCTCCCGCATTGCCCTCGCTGTTGCGACCGTAAGCGCCTCCGGCTGATAGCTCACTTGATAGGCACAACGCGCCTCTTTCGTCACGCCGCGCATCAGTTCCGCCTGACTCAGTCCGGGAAAGGGGGTTAACCCTCGAAAATCCTGGACCTCCATTGTCCAATCCCCAGCGATGACAACCACCGCCGACCCCGCCATCTGGGCGTTATAGAGCTGACCCGCCATCTGAAGCGAACCGCCGGTCACATGGGCGATAGCCACGCCTACTTTGCCACTGGTGCGGTAGTATCCATCCGCCATGGCGGAAACTAACCCCTCATGTTTCGCCATAGCAATCCTTAAATCCCCGTCCTCCGCGACAGCTGCAAATAATCCCGTTTCTGCCGAACCGGGGTTGGTGAAGAGATATTCGACGCCGCATTCCTTGAGCATTTTGGTTAGAATCATACCGCCTGTACCGCTAATCGTTTTTCGCATTGAGTCCTCCGGTGTGCCTGAAAAATGGATTTATGATTCGGCTCTGTTTCCCGGTATCATAGCAAAGTCCCTCCATTTCCGCAACGAAAAAGTCGGGGGGCTCATGGGGACTTTTTGGCTATAAAAAGGGTGATTAGATTTAGGTGTCTTTTCGCGATAAGAATCGGTTATAATGGAAAACATCTTTACTCATGTTAAGAAATAGCACGTAGGTTGGGTTGAACGGTAAAAGCGAATTCCTCTCAAGTACAATAGAAGCTACACCTTTCAATACCGCCCCTTATAGTATGGATAAAGTGAAACCTAACACCAGACCCGTAGGTCGGGCATCTTGCCCGACCCTCTCGATCGGTCCAGTACCGGCAGATAGTCCGCAGGTCGAGATTCATATCTCGACACTACATCTCAACAGCACCTAGCCTTTTTGGTTGGGGAAATTTTGAATTTAGTGGGGAATCCATCACACATGAAACTCATTCTCAGCAGAAAGGGATTCGATTCGCAGTCGGGAGGTTGCCCCAGCCCTATTTTTCCTGACGGCACGATATATTCCCTGCCGATACCCGGCCGGTATTCAAAAATTAGATACCGCGATATTAGGCATGGCAACACGAATATTGGGAAGATGGTCAAAGATCTTACCCGCGGACGCAAACCTAAAGATCGCATTGGTTCCAAGTGCCGTGCTCACTTAGATCCGGATATAAATCGTTCAGCTTACTCACCACGGAAGAGAGGCTGGCGCCCGCTATTTGGCCAGTCGGGCGCAGCCCAAGGTCATCTAGAAAACCAAAACGTATGCATCGGCGATCTGTTCCTGTTTTTCGGCCTCTTCCAGAAGATTGAGAAAACTTCTGGCGGGTGGTGCTTTGTCAAAGATACCCCTAAGCAACATATCCTATGGGGTTGGCTTCAGATTGGGAAAATTCGTAAGGTCGATGAGCTTGCGAAAGATGAACTCTCATGGTCACGCTACCATCCACATCGGCATCCCTCACGGGGTAGAAATCCAGCCAATACCCTCTATATTGCGTCTGAGGAGTTGCGCTTGGGCAATAGATCGATAGCACCAGGGGCGGGGTGTTTCCCGAAGTTTCACGAACGGTTGGTTTTGACAAACCCGGATGGATCCGGGGTGACAGATTGGCGATTGCCCCGGGCTTTCTATCCCGACAACAACAAGCCCCCGCTTACCTATCACCCCAAACCTGACCGCTGGAATCATGATGGTCACCACACCTACCTACAGAGCGCTAGTCGGGGACAGGAATTTGTTTTAGATCTCGATCAGTACCCCGGTGTAACAGATTGGCTTGTGGGAACCATCTTTACCTGTGACTAGGGTGATTTATGGTGAATTATAGAAATAAGTAAACACTACCCATAACTCCGACCTTCGAGAGGTTTCCAAAGTCCCCCTGACAAGGGGGATTTAGGGGGTTGGCTGTGCAGTGGGAATGTCTAAGTAATTGTAAAATCTACCATAGTTTTCGTTTTTCTCCCTGTCTGAGCAGAAAGTGAGGATCGAGAGATCGGGATTCGGAGATCCCTCCTACAGGAGAACTAAATTTCCTTAACCCAAATGAGGAGGAATATGAGAAATAGCAGAACCTTAAACAAAATCCAGCAAAACCGATGCGCCCGAGTATGTGGGTTGGGACACTACCTTCCATTTTTTGTGCGTTACGCTGCACATTTCGGCTACGACGTCATCTGGTTAGACTTAGAGCACCGGGCAATGACCGATCGCGAGGTCCAGAGCCTGTTGAGCCTGTGTTACCACAACGATATTGACTGCATGGTACGTCCACCTACCCAAGAACGGACGAGGCTGTATAGGTATTTTGAGGACGGTGCGACCGGTTTGATGATGCCGTTGGTTTCAGATGCGGAGGAGGCACAGCGTATTGTGAACGCTGTGAAATTTCCGCCGATAGGAAACCGTGGCATGGACGGGGCTGGTCTGGATGGTGATTACGGCCTTGAGGTGTGGCAACCCAACAGCACTTATACCGATGACGCCAACAGAGAATCCTTCATCGCGATTCAAATCGAGACACCAGAGGCACTCGCCAACGTCGAGGAGATTGCGTCTGTGCCGGGAGTGGACGCACTCTTTGTCGGTCCCGGGGATCTCGGACTGCGCCTGAACCAAAGTGAAGGTGGCTCACAGATTAGCCTTGATGAAGCTATCGCTCAAGTTGCGGTTGTAGCTCGAAGAAAGGGCATCGCTTGGGGCATCCCCGCCGGAACGCCTGAACTGATTAAGCAGTATCGTGCATTGGGAGCGCAGCTGCTGGCTTACGGCGGAGACTTCGGGCTCGCCGCTGTGTTGGAGAGCAGCAGCCAAGATTTTGGGGAAGCCTTGGGAGAGTAGCACTAAATTTTGGCGACCTATACAAGGAGGCAATCATGGCTATACCAACTATTCATGTGGGCTGCACCCACTTCGCCCTTGGACGGCTTCAAGCCTTGGTCAATTGTGAGGGGCTGTCCCCCGTCGCCTGCGTCGACATCAATCTCGCTGAGGCGCGAGAGGGGGTGGCATCGTTGGAGGGCGATGTGCCTGAAGGGCTTGGTGAGCGGATCTACACCACAATTACAGCAGCACGAGAGCGACACGGCGCGGAAGCGTGCCTCATCTATGCCTCGACGCCGGTACATGCACAACTGGTCGTCGAAAGCCTGAATCTTGGAATGCACACGCTGTGTGTCAAACCGATTGCAACAACGTCAGAGGAGTTCCGAGAAATTATCAAGACTCACAAGGCACATCCGGATCTGGTATTGGTACAGGGCCAAAATAAGCGATGGAATCCAGCCGCTTCTAAGATGCGCGAATGGCTCCGCGGGGCGGACGGTATCGGTGAAATGCTCGGTGGGGAATGTCGATTTTGGATCCGTCAAAATCTTTGGCGGGCGGACAATTCACGTTATCCGGACTCCTATGTTGAGGGGATTTTCTTCCACGCTGCTACGGCACATCAACTGGACCAACTCGTTGCAGCGAAAGGGCTCCCGAAATATGTGACAGCACGAATCCATCAACGGGAAGACCGTGAGATCGCTCAGACCGGTGTTTGGGGAACAGCAGGTGCTCAGGCTTTGCTGGAATATCCAAATGGCGCACCTTTCTGCTATACGGGAACTAACGCCTCACATGCAAACCCATTCGGCTGGAGCGGTCATTGGACATTTCTTGGGGAAGATGGGGATATTCGACGGGATGCGGGGCATCTCCAACTTTTCCGTAAGGGCGAATGTGTTGAAGAATGCCAGCTTCAAGACCTCCATCCCGGACTCGTTGAAGATGATCGGCTTCAGTTCGATGCCTTTGCAGCCGCCATCTCCACCGGTAAGGATCGAAAATGGTTACAGGAAAGCACGTTGGGGACATGGATATTGATGGAAGCGTGCATTGCGTCAGCGCGAAGTAGCACTCGTGTTGATGTTGAATCCATGTCTGCGGAACTGATGGACGTTTAGCCGTATTCAGGCAAAAACACACAATTCACGTCAGTGACACAGACGCAAGATAAACGTTGGAACCCCCGTTATCCCCCGGTGGATATTCGTGGGACGAATAGTACGCAATCAGTGCTTGGTTGTCGCTGACAGGAAGAATCCCACCGTAGCCGGTGTCTCCCCCGCTTGGAAGTACCGCGTGCAGACGGATATCGCCCTCTTCATATAGGAAGACCCCGGTTCTGAGTTGGGTCT
Organism: Candidatus Poribacteria bacterium; assembly: GCA_022822005.1. Classification (GTDB taxonomy): domain Bacteria; phylum Poribacteria; class WGA-4E; order WGA-4E; family PCPOR2b; genus PCPOR2b. Next base: position 36,360 of record JAJECO010000073.1, on the reverse strand, counting down.
GGTCGTGTTCGCTAAATGGATCGTTGAACCGATCTTCTGTGGCGCGAACACCTTCATTGGCGAAACTTCTGCCGGTGACGATAATACCCTCACCGACTCTGGCGACAGCCGATCCGTAGCAACGAGATTCGCGGGAAAGATAGCGCTCCCATTGGTCATAAGGCGGTTCTGAAGTGGAGAGCAACGCACAGTGCCCCCGTGCCCGTGTGATTGTTAGCAGACGCCCATCATCAAAGAAGCAGAGGGAGGTTTCACTTGGTGAAGGGGTTCCAAAGTGGATACCTGTTGTATCGTAGTATACGGGTTCATTGGATCCGTGCGCGACCTCCGTAACCCACTCCCATCCTTCGCCGTCCTCCGAAGTGAGCAGATCGACCGAATTGTGGTTGCCGGGCGGCGCATGCCCGGTCGTATCACACGCTACATAATAGCGCCCACCAAATTCGGTTGGATGCCAAAAATCGTGATTCCTTAGAAAGCATCTCTTTGGCACTGCCCAAGTTGCTCCGTCCTCAGTCCATGTCACCACCTGCTGAGACGGGAAACCGAAATCAGAATCCTCTGTACTCTCATACTCCTTAACCCCATATAACAAGAGTTTATCACCAACAGGCAGGAGGTTGGGATCGATTGTCTTTTTTCCAATGGCAATCTGGGACGTCCAACTTATTAAATCCGTGGACGCACACACCCTGATTTGGGAATCCTCGGTGCCATGCCCCGTTCCATCAACGAAACAGATGTAGTATACCCTTCTCCACTGCACCATATTGCCCACATGCCAGCCTCTGCCGTTACTATAAACCGTTCTCACCCAATTCACGTCTACTTTCATGAAGAGCGTCTTTCTGTAATTGAAGTATGTTGATGTTCCATTGCTGTGGAGTCGGCAGGTGATGTCGTTATCACCATCATTTGGTGAGCTGAAGTTAATTCTATTTGACAAAACCGATGTTTTCACATACAATGGGTAGGCACTTAATTAAGTTCTGAAAGGAGATGTAACCCAAATGCGTATACTAAAACTCACACTAATTTGCTGCGTTGCAATCCTGCTTGCTATCGGCTGTGCTTCAGAAAAAGCGATGGAAAAAGCGGCTGAGACAGCAGAGCCAGCAATGACAAAAACCGAAACCGCTGCAAGCACGGATATGTCTGAAGCAGCTCCGCTGACTTACGAACAGGTCACATTAGACGTTGATGGGCTGGCGTGAGGGAGCTGTGTAGCCAAAGTGCGGTCCGCACTTACAAACGTTCCTGGCGTGATTAGTGCCGATGTTTCCCAAGCAGATGGTACAGCCATCGTTAAGCTGGAAAAAGGCAAAGCCACTGGTGCCCAATTGGCTGATGCTGTCAAAAACGCAGGTTTTAGCGCAAAAACCGCAACAAATTAGCCGGTCCCTACGGTTAAATCGAGAACGGAAGGTTTCGAATTAACGCATCGACACCTTCCGTTCTTGCCCTTCCTTTCCCCCCCATCACAACATCGTTCGGTGGTCCTTTGATAAGACCTGTCATCACATCACTGCACCCCACCCATTTGCTGCAGCCCGATAATCATAGTGATGATTTCCTTGAAATCGCCGAGCGAGATAAATAGCTCCCCTGCAATTCCTTCATCCCGATTTTGGCTGGCAATACCGATGCTGTAGGCTTCGGGGATGTTAACTAAAAACATCTGGATCGTGCCGACGTTTGGATCCAACTGAGCAAAAATCTGTACGAGGTTCTTGATTGCTGTGACAGGCGAGATCGCAAAGAGCATGTTATTTTCCAACGTCAATGCATCTGCCAGCTTAGCATAGCCCTCTCCCTGATCAAAACCTGCGCTCATACCGGCCATTCGGTCAAGGGCATTCTTCACCGGTTGAGCATTGCCCGCCATCCCGTAGAGCATTTTCCCGCCGCTAATAGCGTAGTAGACGTTCCACTGTTCTGGGGCGACACCTGCCATTTCGGGCGGAAGTTCACCGAGACTGGAGGTGATATTCGGAAGGAGGTAACTTCTGATTTCCACACCGTTGTATATCTCAGGGGGACCCGCCGACACGTCCGCGTATATGCTAGCGAATTCCTGACCGGCTCCCATCGCTTTGACAAGTCCCATCGAGGCTCCGAAATATTCAATGAAATCCTCTTCCATATACGATTTAACCAGCTCTTCGTCCGTTACATCGTAGATATACAGTATATCGGGCATTATGCTTTCACTGAAATTAAAGGAAAGAGCTTGCCCATCTCCCAAGCCTTCGTAGAACTCTATGAAGGCTTCATTCAACGCCTCAGACGCGGTTTGGATCCCCGTTGTATCCGCGTTCGGATCCGAAGGGACAAACAACTTCATCATTGTCTGCGTAAGACTAATGAGCGTCTCTTTCTGAAATCGCATTTCACCGTTGACAAACGCATTTTGAGGCAGGTATTTGAGGTGTGTTAGCTCTTGTGGCCCTTGGCGAATGTATGTTTGGACTGCACTATCCCGCTTAAATTTGAGGAATGGAGAGATCTGTAGGTCGCTGCCGTTGAGTTGCAGCGTAAGACTGAAGGTTCTTGACTGGTCGAGCAACCATATACCACCGTCGATCAGACTTTCAGTATACTTTAAACCAACACTAAGCTCTGGGTCTGATTCCGCGCTTGCCTCCATCTCCATCTTTAGCCCCTCTGCCTTATCAGTCAACATGGGGCGGAGATCATCTACGATGGCATCCATCGCAAAATAGGCAATCAAATCATTTACGCCAGATGTAGTATCGAGTTCGAGCGATTGGAAATCTGTATTGGCAGCGATCGATGGCATCATCTTCTTTTGGGTATCAATCACTTTTTCGCAGACCGCTGCTGAGTTTGAATACACCATCACATCGCCCATCAGAACGAATGCGCCCTCCTCACCTGTGGTGTGATATGTTACACCATTATGGATGACAGTGCTACTGCCTTCTGCTTCCATTTCAATGAGTTGTTTGACGCTTTCGGCATCCTTAACGTGAACCGCTGCGGAAGGCATTGGTGGATTGGCGCTGGAGAGAAACACCGCGAAGTCCCTCCGCATGTCTAAGCCCAGCTCTTCCAATTCTGCGAGCGTCTCAAAACCTGCGCTAAAAGTATCTGCTAAGATCTGAGCGAGTATTTCCTGTGGTGGATCTGAAGGAACCATCTCCGCCATGAGTGCGTTAATTTCGTCATTGAGTCCGAGTAAGCTAGGTATGTAAATCAGTCCAACAGTGTCTTGGGGTATAACATTCAAAACGCTATCGGGAGCGATATCTACAGCAATGTCTACGGCACTATCGGAAACGACATCTGCACTATCGGAAGCGACGGCCGCACTCTCAGATATAATCTCTGCATCGCTAACGGGCGTAACCTCAGCAGGTGTTGCCATTTCCTTACCGCTGCAATTCGACACCATGATGCAAGCCACCAAGATTAGGACTGCGGTAGTTAAACGACAGGACATTTTCATAATTTGCTTCTCCTTTGTGAAGGTGAGTAGGGAGTACATGGAGTTGATTTTAGCATCATGCTGCGTCGCAACACATTTTGGAATGAGATACGATAAATTCATTGATGTCCGCTAACCTGTTTTTAAAGTCATCAGAACGTGTCACGTACCACGCGACGGGCAACTATCGTACCTTAGGCATTACGAATAATACTAATGACCCGCTTGTCCAGTGGTAGGTACGTATTGGCAGCGTGTCGAATGGCTTCTTTGGAAACAGCGGTAATCTTTGTTTCATATCGGTTCGCATAATCGTAACCGAGTCCGCAGAGTTCATCCAGCACAGCGATTGACGCCTGAACACCCGCCGTTTGGGTGCCAAGCAGATAGTTTGTCAGGCACATCTGTTTTCCACGCTCTAACTCTGCGGCAGAGATATCGTGGTGCTGTAGGTTCAAAATTTCGTCGTCAATCAAGTCTATCAATGATTCGATTTGATTTGGCGTTGTACTGCCGCAAATTGCAAGGTAGCCACAATCAGAACCAAAATATGGATAGCCGTGAAGGTGATAGACCGATTGCTCATTGCGAAGACGCTTATACAACCGTCCCCCTGGTTGCCCGATACCGAAGAGCAAACTGCTAAGGACTTCAACGACTTCACGGTCAGAATGTTGACTAGAGATGCCCGGATATCCCTGAAAAATGACGGCTTGTGCCAAGTTCTTATGCCGTTCAACACGACGGACGTCGCATAGCAGCGGTTCGATCGGTACTGTTGGAAATTCGAGTTCGACCGGCAAGAGCGATCCGAAATACCGCTTAACGAGGTCTTGGGTGTAATCCGGTTTCGCATCGCCAAAGACACCAATTACCATGTTGTTGGGCACACAGTAACGCTGATAACAGGCTAACACATCTTCACGGGATAACTGTTTAATTGATGAAACAGATCCGGCTGCGCGGAGCCGATGCGGATGGACTTGAAACATCGTTTCCAGAAATTGACGCCTACCTGAAGCGTACCAATCATCCTCTTCCGCATGAATGCCAACGATTGTCTCTGATTTTAATTTTTCAAGTGCCCCTGTATCAAAAACCGGACTGAGAAGCACGTCTGCCAAGCATTCTAAGCCGTATTCTATGTCTTGGCGAAGCAAATTCAGCGTAATACCGAACGCATTATGTCCGGCTACTGCCCCTACGCCGCCACCTCTTGCTTCAATTTCTTCAAAAAGTGCCTCCGCGGAACAGTTTTCTGTCCCTTTCAGTAAGAGATTTGTCATAAGGTGGAAGACGCCGTTATTCTCTTCTGTTTCAAATCGCGCGCCTCCGAGAAACATTGCTTGAATGGAAATGATCGGGGCAGTATCAATAGATTTCGTAATCAGACGCAGCCCGTTCGGAAATAGATGCTTCTCAACATCCGATGGCGCCAATTGTGTTTGAGGAACACAAATTGACGACCGGTCCTCGTTCGGCCGAATTGTAACCGTGGTGAGGTTCTCTGGACGAAAATAGGTGTGTGCTACCCGTTGTATGTCCTCTGGCGTCACCGCACAGATCTGCTGGAGGTATTTCTCATGAAACCCATAATCACCCGTCGTGAGTTGGTCAACACCGAGCATTGTACCTTGCTCTTCAACAAATTGTAACGCAAAGAAATAGTCGCTTGTTTCAATGGTTTGGGCGCGTCGCAATTCGCGTTCTGACACCGGCTCAGATTTCAGGCGTTCGATCTCTTGGAGCAATCTCATTTCCGCTTCGACTGACTTGTCATGCACAAGCTCTGCTTCAACGCCAAAACACCCGCCATCGTAACGAGGCGTATCTGACCAAGCTTGGACGTTATAAACCAGCTGGCATTGATTTCTCAGCGTCTGAATAAGCCTCGAACTCTCTCCGCTGCTTAACACCGTTGCAATAAGGTCTAATGCCGGCGCATCTTCGTGATCGATACTGACGCCATGATATCCCATTGCAAGATACGTCAATTCCACATCCATCTGCCGTTCAGCGCGTCGCGCGACGAGTTGGCGGCGCTCACGGGGAAGCTCTATCGTAGGCGGACTACGGCGCGGAAAATCCTGAAATGCTTTGTCAATCCGTTCCAGCATTTCCTCCAACCGAAAATCGCCGGTAGCCACAAAGATTAGATTATCAGGAACATAGTGTTGCTGATAGAATTCAACGAGATCATTTCGCGTCAACTCTACGAACATTTCTTTGTATCCGCCCACAGGGAAGCGCACGGGATGTTCACGAAATGCCGTCTCATAATAAAGGTCAGACAGCACCTGAGTCGGTTCGTCGAGTTCGCTATTCAGTTCGTTCCAGATGACCCCACGCTGAATCTCCACCTCATCATGCGGAAATGTGGATTGTTTGATGCAGTCAGAGAGGAGATCAAGGGCGTCGATTAAATATTGACGGGAAGTGGTGATGTGATATTGGGAATGGTCTTTCGTCGTATAGGCGTTGGAGGCATTTCCTATCGCTTCAACGAGATTATCAATTTCCTCGCGCGTTCGTCGTTCAGTTCCATCATCGATCAGATGTTCAATAAAATGGGAGATGCCTGTGCCTAAATACTTCCCTTCGTGGATACTCCCAACTTTGACATAAGCTTGAAAAGAAACGATCGGAGCGTGATGAATTTCTTTCAGAATCACTGTCATGCCGTTATCCAAGACAACCCGTACTGCCTCGATTGGCAAAATTGGATTGGGACTCCGACCCAGATTAGTTATTTCTCTTTGTCGCCTCAATATTTTCTGCTAACCTCTCAATCGCTGCGTTAGAAGTCAGAACACCGATTTCAACCTCATAATGTCTGCGTCCACCCGGTTCAAGAAATTCGAGCGTCCCCCGCTCTCGCTCCTTTGACCTACCATCAACCCAACAGTTCGCCGGTTCCAAACCGATAACATAGAGCCCTTCACCGTTCATTTTCCACTGCACGAATTTCGGCAGTTGAGTTTGGTGATATCTTACATAGAGTCCAATACCCCGTCCGTTGTTAAAGGCCCTATTAACTAAAGCAACATAGATATGGTTATCCTCGTCCGCTTGCATTTCATGGTAGTACACTTCTTCACGAAAGTCGACGGTAGGTGCTTCGCAGCGCGCATGGTCATTCAATTTTCCTTCTGAGTGTTCATCGATGGGAATGATGTGCGATGAAGGAGCTATCAACTCAGAGCCTTCAGCAACGATTGGGAACCCAGGATTAACATGAAATAGATACATGTGCGGTGTATCCTGATACCCAACATTTTCAACGATATCTTCAATATGAAGCTTCGTTGCACCAAGCTCTGTCCAAACGCGACGGGTTCGACAGAGGTTCTCACCCGAAACTGTTGTCTCTGTCACTTTTCCTTGCGCCCACATGATGTACCGATCTCCCTCCCACCGGCTATCGACCCATACATTTTGGGCGGGAATATAAGAGACTCGACCATGCAAGCCAAGGGATTCTTCATCATCAGTGTCCGGTTCGCCAAGATAGGTCATTCCGCAGGTGGTTAGTAACCCACCAAAGAATCCGCGTAACCAGCCATTACCTTCTGGTTCATAAAATGTCGGTGCCATATCGCCGGTGCTCGAACGCCAGCATAATGGAATACCGTTGTATTCCGCATAGGAGATATCCAATCCACGATCTGGTAGCACGGAAAAATTTAACCCGGAACCCGTCCGGAAATCAACGCCAGCAACCCCTTTTTCCAGTCCACTCGCTAATTCATATTGCTTTACACCGGCAATCTGGGAAATGTCTCCGATATGTCGGAGCAGTTGTGAACGATTGTGCTCCTCGCCGTATAATTTAATCACATCTACCTCTCCTTTCAAGCTCTACATTTTCTAATTTTCATCAATTTACGTTCACCGACGTAGTAGCTTTTGATCCATTGCAACTTTACTCATGTCGCAGCGCTTCAGTTGGCATGAGCCGTGCAGCCTTATAGGCAGGAAGAATACCAAATATTACACCAATAAGCACCGAGGAACAGAAAGCGGCAGCTGCTGCCCATAATGATACCACTGCGGGCCATTCCGTCTCTTTGATGAGAAACGTCGTGACACCCCATGCAACCACAAAAGTGATGAAGCCACTAATGAAGATCCCGATCAGTCCTCCAGAAACGCTCAGAACAACTGCTTCAATTAGAAACTGCTGCAGAATATCGCGGTGTCTTGCGCCCACAGCTTTGCGCAACCCAATTTCCCGTGTACGTTCCGTAACGGAAACGAGCATGATATTCATGATACCGATACCGCCAACCAATAGCGAGATACTTGCCACACCGCCGAGCAGAATCTTAAGTACCTGGCTAACTTTACCGACCTGTTCCAAGACCGCCTTGGCGGTATAAAACTGGAAGTGTTCTTCGGAACCGTGTTGACGACGCAGGGTAATCATCACTTCTGCCAGTGCTTGATCTACTTTTTCAAAACTCTCCGCTTTCATCCATAATTCAAATCCCCGCTTCTGATTGCCGATGAAACGGGTCCACATTGTGGTAAATGGAACAATCAACTTTTCATCCCAGCCGCCCGTCGCCATTCTGTCGCCTTTCTCCTCCATGACGCCAACGACGGTAAACCGCTGCCTACCAATCTTCAACTCTTGACCGATTGGATCCGTTTTACCGAATAAATCCTCCTGAACCTTTGCGCCAATCACGACTACCGATTCGTTCCGATCCAGATCCTCCCGTTGGAGAAAACGCCCCGATTGGACATACCAATTGTGCACCTCTTGATAGAGTGGTGTAACACCCTCAAAGCGAAAATGCTTCGTCTCTCCTTTGTAGGATATAGGTTGCGCCATTGTATCAATCTCCCCTGTGATGCTTTTGATCGAAGGGCAGGACATCATAATTGCATTGATATCTTCGTATTCGAGATACACTGGGGCTTTATTCTGGATCCATTCACCATCTTCTTCTCTTTGGATCCAACGCGGACGAAAACAGATAATTAAATCGGATCCACCCATTCGTTCAAATTCCGCCAAGACTAAAAACTTTGCCCCGTCACCTATCGAGACCATACCGACTACCGCCGAAATGCCGATGATAATGCCGAGCATGGTCAGTAGAGACCTCAGCTTATTCCGTCTCAGGGCAGCTAATCCAATGAACAAGCTCTGTATAATTTGCATTCAATTCTCCCACATCTTTTGGGTTCACCCCTGTTTATGCATTCAGACGGAATTTAGCGTCTAAGGATTAAGAACCACCATTCGCGGGACCAATTCAATGCAGCAGATCCGGTAAGGTTCACGTTATCGCGACTATCGACATTCAATTCAGCGGTGCTGTCGCCAGCTTCTCCGAGTTAGCTTCCGTCTTATTTCTTTTTCAAAGTGGTTGAATTCATACTTGGCAGGGTAACTGATAGGTAGTCATGCTTAGCGCCACGCACAGATTATAGCACGATTCACAAGGGATTGGAACAACATTCTTAATTGACGCCACCTCGAATCTCTGGTAAAATGCACACCCGTAGTGAATGGACTAATTTTCTGATGACCCGCAATCTTCAGGAGGAGGCATGAAAATCACCGGTGCGCATCACACCAGTTATACGGTTTCTAACCTTGAACGCTCGCTTGAATTCTACGTAGGGCTGCTCGGCTGCGAGGTGATTTGGCGACGCGAGAATCGGGACCAATACTTCCGCGATATTGTGGGCTACCCCGACAGCGTTGCGCAGATGGCCATGTTGAGGGTTCCCAGTTCGCCCCATGCCATTGAGTTAATTGAGTACGTTGTCCCACGGGGTATCGCCGCCGATGTCCGCACCAAAAACGTGGGCAGCTCACACATGGCATTTTTCGTCGAGGACTTACGTGCAGCGTATGAAGAATTGTGCGCTGCGGGCGTGAAATTCCGTTCGCCACCCGTCGAGATTTCAGCAGGTGCAAATAGAGGTGCTTGGGCGGTTTATATGACCGATCCAGACGGCATCACGATGGAACTTTTTCAGCCCCCAAAGCCGGAAACGGAGCGTAATGCGTGAGCGATAGCCTCACGAACTCACAAGAAGAATTAAAAAAGTTAGTAGAAAATAAGGGAGATAAGATGGACAAGCAAGTATTGCAAAACTCACTGGATAGCTTGGTCACGGAATATGTGGCTAACAATCCTCGCTCCAGGGAAATGTCTGAACGGGCAAAGGAATCGTTACCGGGTGGTAACACACGTACTGGCGCCTATATGCGTCCCTTTCCGATTTATATAGAGCGTGGTGAAGGCGTCTATTTTTATGACTTAGATGGTCACCGCCTGTTAGATTTCGTCAACAACAACACAGCCTTGATTTTGGGGCACGCTCATCCTGCGATTGTCGAAGCACTTCAGGACCGTGTCGCAAAGGGAACAGCGTTTTCTCGACCGACAGCCCTTGAAGTGGAGATGGCGGAACTGCTGCGGGAACGGGTGCCCTCCCTGGAACGGATTCGCTTCTGTAGCTCTGGAACCGAAGCGGTACTGAATGCACTGAGGGTCGCCCGAGGTTTCACGGGAAAACGTAAAATTGCCAGATTTGAAGGGGCGTATCACGGTGTCGGTGAATACGCGTTAGTTAGCTATGTTCCGCCGTTAGGACCAGAATTGGGTTCCGCTGATCGTCCTCGATCCGTACCTTCGACTGCTGGACTTTCGCCAGCAGTCCTCGAAGAGGTGGTCGTATTACCATTCAATGACGCAGATACTTGCGCGGAGATTATCAATGAAAACGCCGATGACTTGGCAGCCGTAATTGTAGATCCGCTCCACACGGGCGCGGGCACCTGCCTTCCGGTGGATGGCTTCCTGCCCCGCCTTAGAGAACTTACGACGCAGGTAGGGGCACTGCTGGTTTTTGATGAGATTATCAGTTTCAGGGCTTCCCCGAACGGCGCACAGGGACTTTACGGCGTGAGACCGGATTTGACGTGCATGGCAAAAGTTATCGCAGGTGGAACGGCGGGCGCAGCTTTCGGCGGACGCGCTGATGTCATGGAGTTGTACGATCCCACCTCTGGGGCGAAGATTCCTCAGTCGGGGACCTACAATGCGAATCCCATTGCTACCGTCGCCGGACTCGTAACGCTCCAAACAATGACGCCGGAGGTGTACGAGAAAATCGGTGCCCTGACCCAGCGGTTGGGAGCGGGATTAGAATCTGTGTTTGCGGAAGTAGGGGTCGAAGCCCAAGTCACTGCGGTTGGATCGCTTTTCCGGGTCCACTTTCTGCCGCGCCGTCCACAGAACTATCGAGAAGCTGCACAAGACGACAAGCTATTGCAGGATTATCTCTTCTTCTGGCTCCTGAACCATGGGATTCATTGGACAAGCGGTGGGAATGTGTCACTCCCAATGACGGAGGCGCATATCGACAGGTTGGTGTCAGAGGTTCGGAATGCTTTCCAACAATTCTAAAACACGATAGATGTCTAAGCATAGGCAACCGCACGGATTGCCCGTACTGTCCCATTCATCGGGCGTTGATACGCACTAACAGGCACAAAAAAGGCTCATGCTAAGAGATCGTGCAAAAGAAACCGAGATTTTGCACTTTCTTTTTTCATGAGCCACAAATGAAATGCTTTATTCTCTATAAGGACCTGTGCATTTAAGCACAGTTAGCGCGGGGCAAGTCGCTTTGGATCCCGATCCCATCGGGGATGCCCCACAGTTGGCTGTGTAAGTTCTTCCCTATCAGGTTGTGTCTTCCAGCGACTTGCGTTTTACGCCACATATTTTCGGACAGCGATGGATGTGTTGTGTCCACCGAAGCCAAACGCGTTCGACAATGCCACTTGGATATTTGCAGACCGCCCTTGATTCGGTACGCAGTCCAAATCACATTCCGGATCGGGGTTTTCGTAGTTGATGGTTGGCGGAATGTAGTCATTTTCCATCGCGCACAAGGTAGCAATCAGTTCGACTGCTCCGGCAGCCCCAAGCAGGTGGCCTATCATAGATTTCGTCGCACTCATGGCAACACGATTGGCGTGGTCCCCAAACAGCGACTTAACAGCCAGTGTTTCTGCGATATCGCCGGACGGCGTTGAAGTGCCGTGGGCATTGATATAATCAACGTCTTCTGGTACAACTTGGGCATCTTTGAGCGCCAATTCCATTGACTTGGCAGCACCTTCACCGTTTTCGCTCGGGTGCACCATGTCATACGCGTCCGCACTCATCCCGTAGCCAACAATCTCGCCGTAGATAGGCGCATTGCGCTTCAAGGCGTGTGAGAGGGATTCTAAAACAAGCACGCCCGCTCCCTCACCCATCACAAATCCATCACGCTCTTTATCAAATGGACGGCTTGCCCGCTGCGGTTCATCGTTACGTGTGGACATCGCGCGCATGGCGCAGAATCCAGCAAAACTCAATGGAGTAATAGCGTCCTCTGAGCCACCGGTAAACATCACATCGGCGTCGCCACGTTGGATGATCTTAAACGACTCCCCAATCGCGTTGTTCGCGGTTGCACAGGCGGTAACAGATGCAAAATTGGGACCCTTGAGTTTCAAGTGGATAGAGATCTGCCCGGCGGCCATGTTGATAATCTCGTACGGCACAAAGAAAGGGCTGACCCTTCTCGGTCCTTTTTCCATCAGGAGTCGGTGATTTTCTTCCAGCACACTGATACCACCGATCCCGGATCCAACACCGACCCCAACGCGGTAAGGATCTATTGAAGAAAGATCAAGATTTGCATCCTGTTGAGCCTGCATTGCAGATACCAGTGCATATTGGATAAACTGTGGCAAGCGCGCTGCAGCCTTCGGTGGAAGATATGCCTCCGGCGCAAACCCTTTGATTTCGCCTCCAATTTGTGTGCGAAAATCCTGCGGATCAAAATGTGTAACACGATCAATACCACTTTTGCCTACCGCAATAGATTCCCAAAACTCATCTTTGGTATTGCCTGCAGAGCAGACAACTCCCATTCCAGTGACAACGACTCGAGCCCCCACGAATATACCTCTCTCGCATTAGAAATATAGGGATAAATTGGTAGAAAGGAAACGTGCGCTAATACATAACCATAGGTTGATAGCACACATTCCCAGCCAATAAGCAAAATACCGTCTACCGGACTGGTAAATGCGACACTCAGATAGAGCGAATATAACTTTTAGGCATTCTCATCTAAGTAATCAAGTGCCTGTTGCACAGTACGAATCTTTTCAGCTTCGCTGTCTGGAATTTCAATATCAAATTCCTCTTCAAGCGCCATGATCAATTCCACTGTATCTAACGAATCAGCACCCAAATCATCCATAAACGAAGCATCAGGCTTAACCTGTTCTTCGTCAATCTGTAACTGATCTGCAATCATCTTGATAATTCGATCTTGATCTATTGCCATTGATTTATAAACCTCCTAAGTTATTGGAAATTGTATGTCAACTCACTTACATAAGCATGCCGCCATCAACTTGGATGGCTTGTCCTGTAATGTATCGGGCGGCATCCGATGCCAAAAACAGTGCAGTTTCTGCAACATCCTCTGGTGTGCCGAAACTGCCTATTGGGATCATCTCTAACATTTTCTGTTGATTTGTTTCGGGTATTTTTTGGGTCATATCAGTTGTGATAAAACCGGGGGTGATTGCATTGACGGTGATGCCGCGACTACCAACCTCTTTTGCAACAGATTTTGTCAAGCCAATTATCCCGGCTTTAGAAGCGGCATAGTTCGCTTGTCCGGCATTTCCTGCAACTCCCACAACCGATGAGATATTAATGATTCTACCACTTCTTTGGCGCATCATCAAACGAATGACAGTCTGCATGCAATACGCCGTTCCGGTGAGATTGGTCTGTAAGACCGCGTCCCAGTCCTCGTCCTTCATCCGCATAAACAAGGCATCACGGGTAATTCCTGCGTTATTTACAAGGATATCGACACGGTCAAATTCCTGCAGCGTCAAATCCACGAGTGCCTCTACATCGACTTTGTTGGAAATATCGGCTTGCGTTGATTTCGCGTTTCCGCCTTCGCCTGAAAGGGATTCAGCGATAGCAGCAACACCTTCAGCGGAACGTGAACAGAGCATCACACTTGCTCCTTCTTGGCAGAACTTTCGAGCAGTCGCTTCCCCAATGCCGCGCGATGCACCTGTTACAATCGCTACTTTATCTTTAAGTGTCATTTAATCAACCCTTATACACTATACCCATCACTTTATCCAAGCTTTGGGTATCTTCTACATTCAGACAAATCGCTTTCCGAAGGGTACGGCGTACCATCCCAGAAAGCACTGTGCCAGGTCCTACCTCCACAAAGTGTGAGATACCAGCAGCGCCGATAGTTCGTATTGATTTTTCCCACCGAACAGCGGAGGTTACTTGCGCTATCAACAAGCGACGGATCTCATCCGTAGCTTTTACAATCTCGCCCGTTACATTAGCAACCACCTGAATCCTTGGATCGTTGAATTGGAAGCCATCGATTACAGTTTGGAGTTGTTCCTGTGCTGGCCCCATCAATGCAGAATGGAATGCCCCACTCACTTCAAGCTGGACGCAACGTTTGGCACCGGCAGCTTTAGCACTACCCATGACCGCTTCAACAGCGGCGGTGTCGCCAGAAACAATTAGTTGTCCGGGACAGTTGTAGTTCCCGATTTGAACCACGCCGTAAGACGATGCAGCTTCACAAAGATCTTGTAATGTTTCTTCATCCAATCCTAAAATTGCAGCCATCGTGCAATCTTGTTGCTGGGACGCCTCCGCCATGACTTGGGCTCGATACTCGACCAACTTCAGCGCATCGGCGAATGAAAGCACCTCCGCGGCAACAAGGGCGGAATACTCACCGAGGCTATGACCAGCAACAGCACGGGGTGTAATTCCCTGCTCATGCAAGACACGTAACGCTGCCACGCTGCATGTGAGAACCGCCAGTTGTGTGTTTTCGGTCTGTTTCAGCGCCTCCGCAGGCCCCTCAAAGCAAAGCTGGCTTAACTTCCGATTCAGGATCGCGTCTGCCTCATCAAAGATCCTACGCGCTGCGGCGTATTCTTGGGAAAGCTCCAACCCCATTCCCACTTTTTGAGAACCTTGACCGGGAAAGAGAAAAGCGATTGTATCCCCGAATGTTTTTGACGAGGGTTCGATCATATCAGACATGAGACATAAATTTATAGTTCGTTTAGAGCTTGATCAGGGTGCTTCCCCACGTTAGCCCAGCGCCGAAGGTAACCAACAATACCAAGTCACCCAGCTTAGCCCGTCCGGACCGGAGGGCTTCGTCGAGTGCAACGATGGTGGTTGCAGCAGAGGTATTACCATACCTATCAACGTTGATATATACTTTCTCGGGGTCAACCCCAAGCCGCTCTCCGACAGCTTCGATGATACGAATATTTGCCTGATGCGGAATAAGCAGATCGATATCGTCAACCGTCATTCCTGCCATATCCAATGCACGTTGGGCGGCTTCTGGCATAATACGGGTGCCGAGCTTGAACACCTCCCGCCCGCGCATTTTGATTGCATGCTGTCTGTTATTGATGGTTTCATGACTTGCTGGCAGGCGCGTACCACCGGCGGGCATCCCCAACAGATCTGTATCAGCATAGTCACCATCAGATCCAATATAGGATGCCAGAATTCCTTTTTCCTCATCGGTCCCCTGCACGATCGCAGCACCCGCGGCATCTCCGAACAAGACGCAGGTATTTCGGTCTTCCCAATCGAGAATCTTGTTGAAGACTTCTCCACCAACGACCAAGATTGTTTTGTAACGTCCGGATTGGATCATGCCATCGGCAAGGTCGAGTGCATAAATAAACCCTGCACAAGCCGCCGATAGATCGAAAGCGCAAGCATTCTTGGCACCAATTCCTTGCTGCACATAACAGGCTGTTGAAGGGAAAAATGTATCGGGGGTCGCCGTGCCAACGATGACCATTTCGACATCAAGCGGATCAATATCAGCAGCTTTAATAGCTTGGCGAGATGCCCGAACACATAAATCCGAGGTTGCCATATCGGAATCGGCGATTCGACGCTCGACAATACCGGTTCGCTGTCGAATCCATTCATCGCTGGTGTCGACCAGTTTCTCTAAGTCAAAGTTTGTTAAGATTTCCTCCGGTAGGTATGAACCTGTCCCGGTAATTGCCGCGTGTCGAGCCATTATGATAGCGTCCTTTTCGGTTTCAGCTGCTATTCAATCCGACAATTGAAGCTGATGATGGTATTGAATTAAGCTTCTTCAGCTGTTTTCACCACAACCCGCCCGTTATAGTATCCACAACTCGGACAAACACGATGAGATAGGATTGTTTCGGAACAGTGGGGACACGTTGAGACAAATTTATCCTCAAGTGCATGGTGGCTTCTTCGCATTCGTTTTTTTGATTTTGAAGTTCGACGTTTTGGATGTGCCATAGGTCATCTCCTTAACTACCATAGAATTATGTATTTTGGAATCAGAAAAATCAGTTTTTAAGTGCACCATCAGACCGATCCAAGAGATCCGCCAAAGCAGCAAATGGCGAGGAACTCTCTTCGGAGATATGACAATCGCAGCCAGCGACATTAAGATTTTGTCCACATTGCGGGCACAACCCCTTACACGTCTCTGAGCAGAGGGGCCAACTTGGAATTTCGAGTATAAGGCTTTGCCGGACCTCCTCAGATAAGTCGATTGTATCTCCCAAATAATATCGCTCGCCGGTGTCTGCCTGCCACGGGTCTGAAGGCGTGGTGACATCTGCCGGATAAAACTGGACTTCAATGTCCCCCGAGATACTGGTTGCGAATGGTTCAACGCAGCAACGACACTCGACCTCAACTGATGTTGAAAAACTTCCTTTCACATAGACATCTTCCACGCGTCGTGAAAGTTGGAGCTGGCCCTGAATCTCACCAACAGGATGTGCTTCTTCTAACTCGAGGTCAATTTCCGCAGGAGGAACCGAAACCTCATACCGTGCAGATTGGTTGTCAGAAATCTCTCTAACAATAAATTCGAGCGTTTTCACGAGGAAGCGCCTCCGAGTTCAAATTGGTCGTGAATCGTACGCACGGCGCGTTCGGTCTCAACCTCATTTATCACGCAGGAAATCGTGATTTCTGAGGAACTGATCATCTGGATGTTGATATCTGCATCAGCGAGTGCTTGAAACATTCGTGCAGCGATACCGACATGGCTTTTCATTCCGATGCCGACCAATGACACCTGCGCAATGTTCTTGTCTGGATTGACGCTGTCGAAACCGATCTCGCCTTTGAGTCCCTGAATAATCTTAATTGTTGCTTGTAAATCCTTCTCAGCGACTGTAAATGATATGTCAGCCGTACCCTTCGGATTTGTCGTCTGAATAACCATATCAATACTGATATGCTCATCAGCAACCGCCTGAAAAATACGGGCTGCAATCCCCGGTATATCCGGCACACCGAGCAGTGAGACTTTTGCTTGATCTTTATCGGAGGTCACCGCACTGACGACAACTTCTTCTATCATCTCGTCTTCCCTTACCACCATTGTGCCTTCGGCTTCACTGAAGCTGGAGCGAACACAAAGGTGAACATTGAATTTCTTCGCAAGCTCTACGCATCGGGAGTGCAAAACCTTCGCACCAAGCCTCGCCATCTCAAGCATTTCATCATGGGTAATCTGATTGTGCTTACGCGCATTCGGAACGACGCGTGGGTCTGCGGTGTAGACACCCTCCACATCTGTATAAATGTCGCAGCGATCAGCCTTCAGTGTAGCAGCGATGGCAACAGCGGTAGTATCGGAGGCGCCTCGTCCAAGAGTCGTAATCTCGTTATCAATGCTTACTCCCTGAAAACCAGCTAATATTACAATCCTTCCCCGCTCAAGTTCCGATAAGATCCGCGCTTTATTGATGCTCTGAATTCTGGCGTCACTATAAAAACCGTTGGTGATGATGCCGACCTGTGTTCCTGTAAGCGAGATTGCTTGGCATCCGAGCTCCGATACCGCCATGGCTAACAGGGCAATTGAGACCTGTTCACCGGTGGACAATAGCATGTCGAGTTCACGTTCAGGGGGATCTATTGAGATTTCATGGGCGAGTCGGATTAGGTTATCGGTCGTGTCTCCCATTGCCGAAACAGCGACAACAACGGAATGTCCCTCCTCATGCGTTCGTGCGATTCGCTTGGCAACATTTTTGATTTTTGTAGCATCCGCAACAGAACTCCCGCCAAATTTTTGAACAATAATTCCCACGCTCACTAACCTCTTTCACACCTGTAGGTCAAGGCACCTTCCGTTGGCACAGAGCAGCTATCAGACCGGGGTTACTGTATCCACGCCAATCAGGCTTCATAGACGTACTCCAAGATTTCATCTTCGCTCGCGGACACTGTGATCGGCTCTCCCCCAATTTCCCCCAATGCAGTGTCTGGATCCTTTAAACCATGTCCTGTCAAGATGCAGACAACTGTGGAACCCGGCTTGAAATATCCGCTCCGATTTAATTTAATGATACCAGCAACAGAAGCTGCCGAAGCGGGCTCAACAAACAGCCCTTCTAATTTTGCCAGCATCTGATAGGCTTGCAAAATTTCGTCGTCCGACACGTAACCGATTAATCCTTTCGATTCGTCGCGCGCTTTCTCCGCAGCCCGCCAGCTTGCGGGATTTCCTATCTTAATTGCGCTCGCAACTGTCTGCGGCTCCTCAATAGTATGCCCTAAAACTATCGGTGCCGCTTGGGCAGCCTGAAAGCCAAGCATTTTGGGAAGACGCTCCGCCTTGCCACAGTCGTAATATTCTTTGTATCCCTTCCAATAAGCAGTAATATTTCCCGCATTACCGACAGGCATCGCTTGATAATCAGGGGCAAAACCAAGATGGTCAATGACTTCAAAGGCACCCGTTTTCTGCCCTTCAAGACGATAGGGGTTAAGCGAATTCACCAGATGAACCGGGTGTTTTTCGGTGATGTCTCGCACAAGTTGAAGTGCCTTGTCGAAGTTTCCATCGACTGCAAGGACTTTTGCGCCGTGCATCAACGCCTGTGCCAATTTCCCAAGAGCAATTTCCCCTTTTGGGACTAGCACGATACATCTGAGTCTCGCCTTCGCAGCGTATGCAGCGGCGGACGCCGACGTGTTGCCAGTTGAAGCACACATAACCGCTTGGGCACCATCTTCAACAGATTTAGAGATGGCAACGGTCATGCCCCGATCTTTGAAGGAGCTTGTCGGATTTAGACCTTCGTACTTCAGGTAGATACGTAGGTCGTTACCGATTACTTCATTGAAGCTGGTCGCCTCAATGAGGGGTGTATTCCCTTCCTTGAGCGTAATAATCGGAGTCTTTGATGTAACCGGTAGATATGCGCGGTAGTGAGGGATAACCCCCTGCCAAATCATTCGCTGCGATTTCCTTAAAATGCAACTTCCTCTTCAATACGGATTAGTCGACTGGTCCCCTTGACAACATCAAGCGTATCAATCTCTTGAATCGCCGTTTGCATATTTTTTTCGACTGCTTTGTGCGTTACGATAACGAGCGAAGCGGTATCGTCAATTTCATGGCGTTCTTTCTGGATAACAGATGCAATACTGATACGGTGCTGCCCAAGGATACTGCTAATCTGCGCTAACACCCCCGGCTGATCCAAGACAACGAGGCGAACGTAGTAGCGGGTTTCAATGTCACCAATGGGGCAGAGAGAAATGTTGGCTTGCGACCCGGAAAGCCAGCCACGCGGAACTTGAGATCTAACCTTACCGCTAATTGATTTCGCTGCATCGATAATGTCCGCGACAACGGCACTTGCTGTCGGCATTTCACCGGCACCCTGTCCGTAGAAAAGGGTTGGCCCCACGGCATCACCGATGACACAGACTGTGTTGAATGCACCACCAACATTTGCGAGCATACTGCGTATGGGCACTAACGTCGGGTGGACGCGCGTTTCAACTCGACCTTGATTAAGCTTTGCAATCGCAAGGAGTTTAATCACGTATCCGAGTTCACGAGCGTACTGAATCTCATTGGGTGTGATATATGTGATACCTTCCGTATACACCCCTTCCATCGGCATAGCGAAACCGTAGGCGAGGGAAGTGAGGAGAGTCAGTTTATGCGCGGCATCAACGCCTTCAACATCAAATGTCGGATCTGCCTCAGCATACCCCTTGGCTTGGGCATCTTTCAGCACCTCGTCGAAATCGACTTCGTTTTCGTGCATCTCCGTCAAGATGTAATTACATGTGCCGTTGATGATGCCGTAGATCGAGTGGATGCGGTTTGCGGCGAAGCTTTCGCGCAGGGTTTTGATTATCGGGATACCCCCGGCCGCGCTCGCCTCAAAGTTCAGGCTGACATTATGCTTATCAGCAAGTTGAAAGAGTTCAAATCCGTGCGATGCCAATAGTGCCTTATTCGCTGTGACAACATGCTTTCCGTTGCGGATAGCTTGAGTGACTAAGAGGCGCGCTTCATCGGTCCCACCCATTAATTCTACAACTATATCGATCTCAGGGTTCTCAACAATTTCGGCAGGGTTTGTCGTTAAACACCTCGCCTCCAGCTCAACCCCGGGACGGGTTGCCGGTAGCGTACGTTTTGCAATTTTGATTAGACGGAGTTGAATTCCTGCGTTCTGCTCAATTAAATCATTCTGGTTGAGCAAAATCTTGGAAACACCTGTGCCGACGGTGCCCCAACCAAGAAGTCCCACACTGATACTGGCTTTATCCACTACTACCTCTCTACACAAAAAAATCGGGGCGACTGGATTTGAACCAGCGACCTCTTGAACCCCATTCAAGCGCGCTTCCGGGCTGCGCTACGCCCCGACCATTATTTACTGGGATGCAATGCGGGTAAATGTTAGCATTCAGACCTATAACTGTCAAGAAAAAAATGATCAGAACGAGGGAAGACAGAGGGGCGATTCCATCACACCAGAGTAGCGAACCAATCCCGCACCCGCACTTTATCCGCGTCGTTTCCAAAACCGAGACTGAACCAACCAGAATAGCCCTCCGCTTTCAGCCGGGCAAACAACGCGTCAAAGTCAATAGTTCCCTCACCGGGGACGAGATGAACCTCATAATCGCCGGTGTTGTCATTGAGGCGTACCTGACCAATAGTCTCCACACCAAACGCATCAAGGAACCCCTCCCAACCCTCGGGCACGAGATGACCGTGAGCGACATTGAATGCCCACTGAAAGTACGGTGATTGAATAGCATCAAAGAACCAGTGAGTCTCTTCGACGTTGTGCGGGATGTAGTGGATTTCGGCATAGTCGGGTTCTTTGTTGTGGTTCTCGAAGAAGATGGGGACGTCTACTCGCTCTGCTTTGTCTACCAATCGCTTCATCCGTTCAACCGCCACTTCCCGTCGGCGGAGCACGTCCCCGAAATGATACCCTCCATGTCCCACGAGCCAACCGCAGCCGAGTCGGGCAGCCAAGTTGAGGTTGGCAAACAGGTATTCGTCCACCGCTTCCGCCATGATAGGTACATACTCGGCGTTATTTATTGCGGACGACGGATGGATGCCAATGGCAATATCATGCCTTTCGCAGAGGTCTCGCACTCCCCGAACACGCGCGGCGTCGAATGAGGCAATGTCATTCGGGGGCAGGTCTGCTTGAAAATCAATGTACCAAAAACCATTTTCGGATGCCCAGCCAATTAAGTCTTCAATCGGTTGACCTGAAACATCAAAGCCGAAACGATTCATCATGTATATTCTCCTTTAGGATACTGTAGGGTGCTACCTATTGGTCCAATGTCTGTTTGCGTATTGAATGTAATGCGTAATACGTAGTGTGTAGTAAGTTGATGATAGGTTCATGGGTTTAGAGATTTATCTAACCCTTGTTGGGGACATCTAGCAACTTGAGCTATTAACAGTTAGGTATCGACCCGATATCGCTCAATTGCTTCCTCGTCGAGTTCTATCCCCATTCCCGGCCCTTGCGGAATCTGAACGCAGCCATCTTTCACCGTATATAACGTGTCGGCCTTAACCAACTTGTTCAACGGCGACCAAGCATCCTCAGGGCGGATTGGTGGGGTTGTGTAAACCAATTCCTGCATCCGGCATGTGCGGATGGTTGCAGCAACCTGGAGCGAATAGATCAGATCCATCCCGTGCGAGCCGTGAAAGATACATTCCGTGCCAAACATCTCAGCCATACTTGCTACCTTTTTTAGGGTAGTGATTAGGTTGGCACAATGGGGCTGGACAATATCAAACGCTTCGCCTTGGGCGTATCCCCGATACACCTCATCCGGTTGATGCTCGCCGCCGGTGATAGCGATGTCTGTTTCGGCGCGTAGACGAGCGTGAAGGTGTATGTCACCACGGGTGAACGGCTCTTCTAACCATGTGGCATCGACCTCCTCCAATGCTCTGGCGGCGCGAAGGGCGGTATCATAATCCCAAGTGGATCCTGAGTATTCTCCCGTTCTGTCCACCATTACTTCTATTTTGTCGGGTCCTCCAACCCGTTCACGGATTAATCGGATGGCTTCGACATCTTCCATCAGATCTGGTCGGAAGATGCGAATTTTGACCGCTTTCCACCCCTGCTCTGAATACCGGGCAACATCTTCAGCCTGTTGGTGCGGCGTTACGTCGGTCTGATCTGCTGCACCGGGCCACACACAGGTCAAGTATAAAGGGATTTCATCGCGATAGGCACCCATTAGCTTGTGCAGGGGAAGCCCAGCGGCTTTGCCTACGATATCCCAGAGCGCGTTTTCAGCACCAAACCACTCATTTAGACCGGCTTCGAGATGTCGCTCAATATAAAATGGATCTCCCCCCAACAAAATTTGGCTAACAGCATCGGCATCCACTGCCTCGAATCCGTAACCTGTCAGACCTTCATCGGTTCGGATTCTTGTAATCGCCGAAGAATTGTAGTATCTCTTTTGCCGTTCTTCCTCGGATATCGGAACTTCAACCCGAAAACTTTCAACAGAAGTTATTTTCATAGCACGCCTCTCCTCACACCAAGACAATCAGAATTCTGTTATATCCAATACTACGACATGCCAGTTGCCGTTAAGCTCAAGCAAATAATGAAAGTAAAGCCAAGATAAAGCTCTGCTATACACATTGTGCTCCTCCGGAGCGCCGAGATTGAACATGTCGTCCAACTATAGACATATTGCTCCGCTAGAGCAGAAGGCAGAACTCTGCAGATTTAGCAGTAAACAGACGGAGGTTCGATATCTAAATTTGGACTCTAGTAATCTGCGATTGAGCCGTCCTCTAAGCGACTGTTGGGCCAATCAAATCTACGGTCTGGATCTTTTCCTGTTTCAATCACTTGCGCTTCATCAACCTCAACGCCCAAACCTGGGCCCTCCGGTAGCGACACATAACCTTCCGCATCCATTTCCCAGTTCTTGTGTGCGACACCGTCTGGCAGCACACCTTCGTATCCCTCATGTATCAAGAAAAATGGAACAGACGCCGCCACGTGTAGGCTAGCGGTCAAGCCGAGGTGTGACATTGTGCAGTGCGGCGCAAGGGGTACGTGATGCGCTTCTGCCAGAGCTGCGACTTTCTTCATTTGACTGATACCGCCGCCATGCCCACAATCGGGTTGAAGGATGTCAATCACCTGCGCTTCGAGGATCTCGCGGACCTCCCAGATCGTCCGATCGCGTTCTCCAGTTGCAAGCGGAACAGGAACGGATTCGCGAATCTTCCGCATTACTTCAATGTTACCGGGCACCCACGCTTCTTCCAAGAAGAGCAGGTCATCAGCTTTCAGGTAGCTTGCAAACTGCTT
The DNA here is from genome assembly GCA_022822005.1 of Candidatus Poribacteria bacterium. GTDB lineage: Bacteria > Poribacteria > WGA-4E > WGA-4E > PCPOR2b > PCPOR2b. Next base: position 13,138 of record JAJECO010000073.1, on the reverse strand, counting down.
GACAATAGGTGGTGGCAGACAACTGTGGGCGTCGAACATCACAGCCCCATCGGGTCCCACCTTTTCACGCGCTTCCCGTACTTTCTGGACCAATCCTTCAATCTCCACGGGTGTTCCGGCGAACGGTTTGGAACCGCCGGGACCTGTTTTGATGGCTTTGGGGCTTGGATACTTCCAGATCTTGTCGCGGCATGGGCCTCCGAGTAGACGATAAACGGGAACATTCCAGAGTTTACCAGCGATGTCCCATAATGCCATGTCAATTGCGGAGATGGTATGCACCATCAACCCACCGCCGCGGATATTACGATGGGCGCGAAAGAGTCGTTGCCAGTGATGCTCAATGCGCGTCGGATTTTCACCGATAATAAGTTCCGAAAGCGACTCTGCGAGGCGACAGGTGACACTGTTCTCCATGTTATTAATTTCGCCCCAACCTGTCACTCCCATGTTGGTTTCGATTTTGACATACGCTTTGACACCCATGGGGAAAGCGTACAGCGCGGTAACTCTGATTTGAGATCCACTATCTTCAATTTTTGATTGATCGGACATGAACGACTCCTTACCCTCGTGTGATACGTGAGATTAGATTATAAGCAGGATAACACCAGTTACTAGTAAGAAGAAACGGAACGCAGATCTGCTTCCCTACAAATTGAACGCAATAGATCGTTAGGACCGGGCAAGATGCCCGACCAACGGTTATGCATACGGGTTAGAGCATATTAGGTTAGCACGACAACATAGTAGCATATCGCACCCGAAAGGAGAACACAAAAATAAGGCAAGCAGGCGACTGGCGCTTTTCTGTTGACGAGTTGAACAGAATTGTGATATAAGAATGGCACCGCTTCACCGATTAAAATCACAGGCAGCGAACGTAACAACGCCGTAACCGTTCCAAGGATAGATGTTTGCATTAAAGCAGAGAGGAATGGGTAACCGGTGTGCATAACAAAATAGGCAAATGGAGCGAACCAGTCAGGCCATATCGAAAATGCTCTGGAGAGGAAACAAATCTTAATGGCTGAAGAACAACCGACGACACTCGTCAATGAGGCAGAGCCGGTCTTCAAAATGGATGCCTCGAAGAAATTGGACATGCCTAATACAGACATTCATCAACTTTATGGTGAAGTGTGTCTTCAGCCGCAGGACAAGGTGGTGGCCGGAAGTTACGGGACATGGACACTGACTTATACTGTAGGTAAGAAGGGCGTAGCGACAGGGGGGCAGATAAGGATTTACACTGATGCGGATTCGGATCGGGCGACACCACAGATGGACGACCCAGCAGGTGCAGACTACCTGACGATAAAGGCGCCGAAAGCCACCCGAATAGGTGTGTTAGTGCAGAGCGTACTTTCAGTGGTACTGACGGTGAATGGTCGGGCACTTCAGCAGGGCGAGCAGGTGACTGTGACCTACGGGGATCGGCACAAGGGTGGTCCGGGGTTCCGATCACAGACCTTTCAAGAGGCGCGGCACTATTTCTGGGTAGATGTGGATACCGAGGGCGATGGAAACGTCGTGACACTGCCGGAGCCGCCGTACTTGAGCATCGTCGGTGGACAGGCGGAAAAGCTGGTAGTGACCGTACCATCAATGGTCGTTGCAGGAGAGCAGTTCGAGATTCAGGTTAGGGCAGAGGATACGTGGGGGAATCCCGCCGCGGCGTATCAGGGCACGGTAGTAATACAGTCAGGAAATGTAAGGGTGCCAACAGAGCAGTTAACGTTTGGCGAAGCGGATAAGGGTGTGCGGTGGATCGAAGGATGTACTGTCATGCAAGCAGGAATTCACCGATTGACAGCGGTCGATGAAGAAGCGGGATTGACCGCACAGAGTAATCCAACCCTATGTGAAGAGACCAAGGCACCCTATAACCTCTACTGGGGGGATTCTCACGGCGGGCAGATAGCGATGGCGGAGAAGATTTCGGATTTCTTTCAGTACGCCCGGGACGTTGCGGCAATCCACTTCGCAGGCTACCAACGGAATGATCATGTGCTGTCCAAGCGGGACTGGGTGTTACAACAGACAGCCGAACGTGCCTACGATCAACCCGGTCGGTTTGTGGCGCTCCCCGGTTACGAGTGGTCAGCGAATACGAGTCGGGGTGGGCATCACAACGTGTATTTTCGCCGACATGATCAACCTATTCGGCGCTCCGATCATGGAGGGTTGGAAGACAAGTCGGATGCGGATACGGATCTGTACCATATCCAAGATGTCTACGAGGCTTTCCGAAACTCGGACGCAGTGATCACAGCTCATGTTGGGGGCGAGCACTCGGATTTGACCTATCATGATCCGGCGCTGGAGCCAGCGGTGGAGGTGACATCTGACCACGGGACATTTGAGTGGATTTTGGAGGAGGCACTTCAACGAAATTATAAAATGGGGTTTTTCGGAGGCAGCGATAGTCACAACGGTCGACCGGGAAACGATACGCCCGGCTTCCAGCACCGGCGCTACGCCAAAGCTGGATTGGCAGCCGTGTACGCCCCTGAGTTGACGATTTCGTCGGTGCTTTCGGCGTATAAGGATAGACGCATTTACGCTACAACAGGAGCACGGATTTTGATGCGCACCGAGGCCGCAGGACACTTGATGGGAACAGAATTCACCACAGCAAAAAAGCCTTGTATTTCAGCGTTTATCGCTGGCACGGCACCGTTTGAATCGGTAGAATTATTTCGGGGGATAGAACGCATTTACAGCCACCCCGTGGACTGTGGCGTGGATAGTAACCGCGTGCGCATCCTCTGGGAGGGTGCCAGTCGTAAGAGCAGTTACTCCGGGGTGATCTGGGAGGGGAAACTGAGTGTTACCGGTCGTCGGATTACAGGCGTAGATAAGATTCGATTCGATAGCCCACGCTCACGAGTGTTCGACGTGGAAGATTATGGGTTACGCTGGCATTCGGTAACCTGTGGCTACCGAAGTGGGATAATATTGGATCTAGTAGGGGAAAATGATGGAGAGTTGGAGTTAGTGGTCAATACATCCGTGATCACGGGACCGCTCTACGGGGAAAGTGGAATCAATCCCCCTAGGCGGATGTCCTACGCCCCGGCAGAGAAAGTAGCGTTCAATATCAACTTGACTGAACTGAAAAAAGGTCCTGTGACGATGGAAATCGGTGGGTTAAATCGGCGGGTAACGATGTCACTGGCACCTGCACTACAGGAGGCTGGCGAGGTTAAATTCTTATTTGCGGATCCATCGCCAAACCCCGGCATCAATCCTTATTGGGTACGGGTCGTCCAGACAGATATGGAGATGGCTTGGAGCAGTCCGATTTACATTGACTATGTAGCGTAACTGTCAAGTTCAGTAGGCATAAACAAAAAACAGATGACGCTTAGTATTCGCATCAAACAGGAGGCTATGATGTTAAATAACACACAAATAACTGAATATCATCAGGACGGATACACCGCTTGCCCAAATTTCTTAAGTTCGGAGGAGGTTGCTCGGTTACTTGCCGAAACTGAGCGGATTATCAGTGGTAATACGCTTGCGAATCACGACAAAAAGCGGATGGAGATGGAGCCCGATCAGCCGCAGGACGGAGCAAAAGTGCGTCGGCTTTATGAACCGTGCAGTCACTACCCACTTTTCAGGGAGTTATCCGATTCCGAAAAATTGTTAGACGCTGTGGAGGATCTGGTAGGTCCTAATATTCTGTTTCATTACAGCAAACTCAATATGAAACCCCCGGAAATAGGTTCGGTTGTGGAATGGCATCAAGACCTCTCGTACTATCCACTGACAAACCGAGATTCACTTGCTGTACTGTTTTATCTTGATGACGCGGATGCGGAAAACGGCTGTCTACAGATGCTGCCCGGTCGGCATGAAGGAGATCTACTTGCCCATACGAGCGAAGGGTACTTCCAAGGCAGAACCACCGAAGCGGTCGATAGTTCAGAAGCAGTGTTGGTTGAGGGCAAAGCTGGTGCAGCAATCTTCATGCACAGTATGACCCCACACGCCTCGACTACAAATCGCTCAAATCGTTCCCGACGTACGCTCATCCTGAGTTATCGCGCGGCCGATGCCTTTCCCATCTACTATGGTGAGATGACGAGTCACGTCGAAACGTACACGCGAGTAGTGCGTGGACATCGTGCAGAGATGGCACGTTTTACAATGAAAGAATTTCCTGTCCCTCACTATAAGGATAGAAGCGCGTCACTTTATGAGTTGCAGGACCGATCTCGGAAAGGAAAGATTAGGTAGCCTCAATAGATTGACGCCAAGTCAAGCGCACTCCCTCTAAGGATCCTACCTACGAAACAGATGTCAGTCCAACTCATCCGACAAGCTTTCAACAGTAGCCAACCTCCACCAAAAATGTGGCGGTCACACGAACTGAAAAAACGTTACGATGTCGTCATCATCGGTGGCGGCGCACACGGACTCGCCTGTGCTTATTATCTCGCCGAAGAGCACGGCATCACCGATGTGGCCATACTGGAAAAAAGCTACATCGGGGCGGGCGGTAGCGGTCGCAACACCGCAATTGTCCGCAGCAACTACCTCACCCCAGAGGGCGTACGATTTTACGACGAGAGCGTCAAACTCTACGAACAACTGTCCGACGACCTCAATTTCAATGTGATGTTCAGCCAGCGAGGGCACCTGACCCTCGCCCATACCGATGGCGGCGTCAATACGATGCGGCGGAGGGCGGAGGTGAACCAGATCGAAGGTGTTGATTCGCGTTTGATTTGGCCTGATGAGATCAAGAGACTCTGTCCCTATCTTGATGTGAGTGACCATCCCCGTTATCCCATTTTGGCGGCACTTTACCATCCACCCGGCGGCATAATTCGCCACGATGCAGTCGTTTGGGGTTATGCCCACCAAGCAGACGTGCGCGGTGCCCATATTCACCAAAATACAGAGGTAACCGGAATCAAGGTGAAGAAAGGGAAAGTGACGGGGGTGGAAACAACTCGCGGTCGTATCAAGACTGGAACCGTTCTTAACGCGACTGCTGGCTGGGCATCGACCATTACGACGATGGTGGACATCAAACTTCCGCTGACTACTATCCCGCTGCAAGCCTGCGTGACTGAGCCGCTCAAGCCCTTCCTGGACGTGGTTGTTGTCTCCGGTAGTCTGCACGTATACATTAGTCAGACAGACCGGGGTGAATTGGTGATGGGCGCAAGTGTAGATCCTTTTTCTTCCTATTCGATGGCAGGTTCCCTGACGTTTCTTGAAGGCATCGCGGGGCATGTTCTCGAACTCTTCCCCGCACTGAGTAATGTGCGAATCCTACGCCAGTGGGCAGGTATCTGTGAGATGCCTCCGGACTATAGCCCAATTATGGGGTTCACTCCCGTCAATGGATTTTTAATAGATGTCGGTTGGGGTACTTATGGATTCAAAGCGTCTCCCATTGCTGGTAAAACCTTAGCGGAATTAATCGCGACGGACAAGACTCCAGATCTCATCGCTCCCTTCCGTTTATCACGTTTTGAAGAGAATGACTTGGTCGGTGAGAAAGGTGCAGCGTCCGTAGGGCACTAAAACGCGAATGGAGATCAATATGTTACTTTTAACCTGCCCTAACTGCGGAAACCGAAATGTAAGCGAGTTCCGTTTTGGTGGAGAGCTCAGTTCACGTCCCAAAGATCCCTCAGCTCTTAGCAGTACAGAATGGGCAAACTATCTTTATATGCGCAATAACGTCATGGATGCGCAAACGGAGTGGTGGCATCATAACGCTGGCTGTGGTCTATGGTTTTTGGCGGAACGACACACACGAACTAATGAAGTGATAAAGACTTATCCTTACGCGAAACGTAATGCGTGACGGGGATCTTTCTATCCTATTACTTGCTATAGGTGGTAACTGGAGAATTAATGCGAACTGAACATGATATACTAATAACCCCCAATCGACTTCATCCAAAGGGAGGTGAGGTGATTGATCGCACTACTACGATTCGATTCACTTTTGATGGAGTAGAGTATACTGCCCATCCTGGTGATACCGTTGCTTCAGCTTTGACTGCAGCAGGTGTCCAAGTTCTGAGTCGCTCGTTTAAGTATCATCGTCCGCGTGGCTTGCTTTGTTGTTCCGGACATTGTCCCAACTGTTTGGTGCAGATTGGAGACGAACCGAACGTCCGGGCATGTACTAGACCGGTTGAAGCAGGGATGGAGGTCCGAGCGCAGAACGTTTGGCCCTCGCTCAATCGAGATCTGCTTTCTTTGACCCAACTGGGATCACGTTTTATGCCGGTGGGTTTTTATTATAAAACTTTTATCCGCCCACAAAAGCTGTGGCCCCTCTACGAACATACGCTACGCCATATCGCTGGCTTGGGCGAGGTCCATATTGATACACCCTTGGGTGAGTTTGACAAGCAATACCTGCACACCGATGTCGTTGTAGCTGGTGGAGGACCAGCGGGAATCGGCGCGGCATTGGCGGCGGCAGAAGCCGGTGCACAGGTGCTGCTCTTCGATGAAAACCCGACACTCGGCGGTCATCTTCGCTTCACCGTCCCTATGGATTCCTCTTCGCCCCCGGAAGCATCCAAAAACCTGCCGGAACTGCTGGAAGCGGTCAATCACCAACCAAATATCACAGTTTTCACCGATACGAGTGTTCTGGGCTGGTATCAGGACCACTGGCTTTGCGCCGTAAAGGGGACACGTTTGTTTAAGATACGAACGAAATCGGTGATTGTGGCGACCGGTGCTTATGAAGTGCCCCTAATCTTCGATAACAACGATCTGCCGGGCGTTATGTTGGGAAGTGCTGTGCAGCGTTTGGTACATCTTTTCGGCGTCCTTCCCGGCAAACAGGTTGTGATTGTAACGGCTAATGAGGATGGCTGGGACGTAGCTGCTGACCTTCAGTCGCTGGGAGTGAACGTGGGGGCTATCGTGGAAGAACGTGAGTCCAACGCCTGCTCAAGCCCATACCGGGACGGATTGATCAACGCTGGTGTTCCAGTGTTTTATCGGCATATCATCGTTGAGGCGCTTGGTTCAAACGCAGTAAGAGGCGCGAAGATCACGCGCATAGACGAACACGGCGAAATCTCCCCCAAAACGACGCAATCACTACATTGCGATCTCATTGTGACAAGCATGGGCTGGACTCCCGCCACCGAGCTCGCCTACATGGCGGGCGGAAAATCGGAATACAACGAAGAACGAGCGGAAATAATACCGGTATCCACTCCGCCGGGCATTTATGTGGTAGGACGAGCGTCGGGAACACACGCCCTTGATTCACAGATTGCGGAAGCCCAACAGATAGGAACGGCTGCAGCCGCCTTCGTAGGTTTCGGTGAAGTCGATGGATTAACAGCGCATTCGCCTGATATTTCAAAACCGCGCCGCACTTCGGAGCGGGTGTGCGTTCCCGGTAACAAGAAACGATTCGTGTGCTATTGTGAAGATGTCACGGACGAAGACGTACAGACGGCGATTGCAGAGGGATATGACAGCATCGAGTTGCTCAAGCGATACAGCACCATTTCGATGGGGCCCTGTCAGGGTGCTATGTGTTCAATGAACACCATTCATCTTTGCGCACATGCCAACAGCTCGACAATACAGGAAACCGGCACCACGACTGCGAGACCGCCCACCACGCCGGTGACGCTCGGTGCTTTGGCGGGACAAAATATGGAACCGGTGCAGACAACACCGATACACCAATGGCACCTCGACCACGGCGCAGACATGATGGTCGCTGGATTTTGGCTGCGCCCAAATCACTACGGCGATCCAGCATCAGAAGCGATGGGCGTCCGTGAGCGCGCTGGTCTTATTGATGTGAGTCCCTTGGGAAAACTACAGCTTACTGGTCCCGGAGTGCCTGAGCTGCTGGAACGCATCTACACCAATCAGTGGAAAAACCTCCCTGTTGGACGGGTACGCTACGGTGTGATGTGCAATGATGAAGGTGTGGTGCTAAACGATGGGGTTTGTGCACATCTGAACGACGAAACATGGTATATGACTACGACTTCTACCGGCGCAACACCGATCTTTGAGTGGTTGCAATGGTGGCTACAGTCCGGGTGGGGTGAGGGAATCCACTTAACGGATCTAACCGATGCCTACTCCGCTTTCAACTTGGCGGGTCCCCAATCACGGGCAGTGTTAGAGAAATTAACAGACCGGAATCTTACCAACAAAGCCTTCCCTTACATGCGCGTCCGGTCCGCTAAGGTTGCGGATGTACCGTGTCGATTGCTGCGTATCGGTTTCACAGGTGAACTTTCTTACGAAGTTCATTGTCCATCCGCCTATGCCTTGCACATCTGGGAAGCACTGATGGATGCGGGTAGAGAGTTTGGCATTGCTCCATTTGGCGTGGAGGCGCAGCGCATATTGCGATTGGAAAAGGCACATATTATCGTCGGGCAGGATACCGACGCTATGTCTGACCCGCTCTCTGCCAATATGGCGTGGGCGGTGAAATTAGATAAGCCCGACTTTCTGGGAAAGCCTTCCCTGATGCGAATCTCTACTGAAGGACCAAAGCAGCTTTTGGTCGGCTTCAAGATGGTAGATTCGGACGTTGTTCCCGATGAAGGGTTACAGATTGTCGAACCCGACGCAGATGGAAGATTGACAATCACGGGCTGGGTCACCTCCAGCCGATTCAGTCCAACATTAGCGGAGGCAATTGGACTCTGTTGGTTACCGCCAGAGTTGGCATCTCAAGACGGTGCTCCCTTTACGATTCGCATAGACGGAAATCTGGTAGAAGCGCGTGTCCATCATGACGCCTTCTATGACCCCGATGGAGAAAGGTTACGCATGTGAGCACCTCCAAAACACCTATCAAGCTGACCCCTTTACATTCGATCACCCAACGTTTGGGCGTAACGTTCACGGAGGAACAAGGCTGGCGTATCCCAGAGGTTTATACGACGGAGGAGGATGAAATCACCGCCGCCCGTGAACGGGTTGTTCTCGCTGACGAAACACCGAATGGGAAACTGCTGCTTGAAGGAGATCACGCCGAATCTGTGTTGATGGACGCTCTCGATTTAGACCCACTTCAAGTCAACGAAGGACGCGATGGCATCTATTGTTTGCGGAACGATCTCTTTTTTATTACTACTCCGCCCGGCAGAGAGGTGAGAGCACAGAAAAAACTGACGACTGTATCGGCAGCATCGGAACAATTTGTAACAGTCACAGAGGTTACGCACGGCAGAGCGGAGATTCGGGTGATTGGTCCCGCCAGTCAAGAGCTTTTGAGTAAGGTATGCGGACTGGATTTTCATCCTGCAGCGTTTCCAAACGAAACAGCGAAACAGAGCAGTCTTGCCAAAACAACTCAGCTAATTATTCGCCGTGATATTGGCGAATTGCCAGCATTTTCCATCATTGGCACACAGTCATTGGGTGTCTATGTCTGGGATACCCTAATAGAAGCAGGTAGAGAATTTGGGGTTGTCCCGATTGGCAGGGCGGCGTTAGCCGAGTTGATAAAAGGGTAAGGGCAGGGAGGAAGGTCTCCTTTGATGGCAAAGAAACTGACGCGTGAAAATCTCATCGAATGCGGGTTGGACAAAGCTGCATCGGATCATCTAATAGAGCGCATCAATCCGTTACTCGCATCGCTGCCAGCCGCAGCCTGTTGGGAAGAAATTTCGCAAACCATTTTAACCCCTGACCATCCGTTCGCGCTACATCAACTGATCTATAACACAATTTTTGCTGACTGGAAAGGTGCGGTTGCCCCCGCCTGGTTTCCAACTGAAGAGGAAATTGAAAAAACAAATATCGCGGCGGTTATGCGGGAACTCAATCTTGATTCTTATGAGATGCTTCATTCGTGGTCGGCACACCATCGCGCCGATTTCTGGCAGTTAATGATTGATCGGATTGGAATTCAGTTCCATCGGAAATTTAGTCAGGTGATGGATCTGTCCAACGGGGATGAATTTCCCGACTGGCTGGTAGATGCACGGCTTAACATTGTCAAAAGCTGCTTTAACGCGTCAAGCGATGCGACTGCAATTGTGTTTCAATCAGAAGGTTCAACGCTTTCGACGATGAGTTACGGAGAACTCAATGTACTTGTCAATCGGGTTGCCAATGGATTTGTGGATGCTGGGTTCCAGCCGGGTGACCCTATCGCTGTCAACATGCCGATGCATACCGAATCGGTTGGAATCTATCTCGGAATTATCAAAGCGGGTGGCGTTGTGATTTCGATTGCGGACAGTTTCGCGCCTGATGAGATTCAGATGCGCCTGCATATCGCAAATGCGAAGGGGATCTTCACGCAAGACTATATCCGCCGTGCAGGAAAACAGTTGCCGTTATATTCAAAGGTTGTTGACGCGAACGCGCCAAAGGCGATAGTACTTTCCCGCGAGGGCGAGAACCGGATCGAATTGCGAGAAGGTGATTTGACTTGGGATGCGTTTCTTAGCAATAGTGATCAGTTCGACGCAGTTGGCTGCGGTCCGCACGACCATACGAATATCCTGTTCTCGTCGGGAACCACGGGAGAACCTAAAGCAATTCCGTGGACACAAACCACGCCGATTAAATGCGCAGTGGATGCACATCTGCATCACGATACTCAACGTGGAGATGTTTTGGCATGGCCCACAAATCTTGGCTGGATGATGGGACCTTGGCTCATCTACGCCAGCTTGATTAATCAGGGGACGATTGCGTTATACGATGGTGCCCCAACGGAACGGGAGTTTGGCGAGTTTGTGCAAAATGCTGGCGTTACAATGCTCGGCGTCGTGCCAAGTTTAGTGAGAGCTTGGAAAAATACGGGCTGTATGAAGGGGCTTGATTGGACCGCGATTAAAGCCTTCAGTTCCACAGGCGAGTGTTCCAACTCTGAGGATATGTTGTTTCTGATGTCTTTGGCGGGATACCGCCCGATTATCGAATATTGCGGCGGGACAGAGATAGGGGGTGGCTATATCACCGGCACGACTGTCCAGCCCGCTGCTCCGTCGACATTTACAACGCCTGCCTTGGGGCTGGATATAGTCATCTGCGATGAGGACGGTCAACCAGCCGACAATGGCGAGGTCTTTGTAACGCCACCCTCTATTGGACTTTCCACCGAATTGTTAAATAACGATCATCACGATGTGTATTTTGAGGGAACTCCCCGATTGTCGAAGATGCCACCCCTTCGTCGTCATGGAGATGGGGTCGAGCGGTTGGCTGATAGCTACTACCGTATCCATGGACGCGTGGATGATACGATGAATCTCAACGGCATCAAGGTCAGTTCGGCGGAGATTGAGGCAGTTCTCAATTCGGTGAGTGGGATTCGAGAAGTCGCAGCGATTGCTGTGCCTCCGCCGGACGGGGGTCCCAGTCAGTTGGTCATTTACGCTGTGCTGCTGCCGGGAGTAGATACCGGTTCGCTACACGCCTCCCTACGATCGGCAATCCGGGAACATCTTAATCCGCTCTTTCGGATTCACGATGTGATTGTTGTCGATGCCCTGCCCCGAACCGTCTCTAACAAAATCATGCGCCGTGTCCTGCGCGATGAGCAGTGCCGTTAAAATTGTTACGGCACACAACCCCGATAAATCCTCGATAAACCGGGACAGGCAAGATTCAAAGCAACGTGTGCCTACTACTTTAGGATAAGCATCTTGCGCGTGGCAGAATAATCCCCTGCCGTAAGCGTGTAAAAATACACGCCACTTGCTACCGACTCACCGAGATCATTTCTACCATCCCAATATGCTGCTTTGGACCGATTCTCATAGGCAGCTGCGGTTTGGTACCCGACGTCAAGTGTAAGAATAACCTGACCGCTACTGTCATAGATGGTCAAGGTGACGAAGGCGTCTTCTGCTAGCCGATAGGGGATCCATGTCTCTGGGTTGAATGGATTCGGATAGTTTCGTAATAGTTCTGTCTCTGTTGGTATCTCTCGGAGAGATAGTAGCGGCAATTCAACACGGCTGCGTCTCACGTCTTCAGCCGTAATAGTATATCGCAACGGCTCCACACCGATAGGAGTCTCCTGCGATGTGACTGAGATTTCAAGAGTATCCCCCATCGCTGCCGCTCGTCCGTTCTCTATGTCAACAACAGTGAGTCGATAGCCAAACTGCGATGAAGTACTACCCGTATCTTTAACTCCAGTGGTAACTGTGCTGCCAGTTGAGAGGTTCTTAACGGTAACACGGAGTCTTGCGCTGTTGATGCCTTTCACACCGTCAACAATCGAACCGCTTAGTGCCAGAACAGGAGCAATTTCAGTCGGTTGGATTCCCTTCACCATCATTGGTGACGCAGCCATCGTGCCGCCGAAGGCATTATCCCAAGCATCGCCGGAGATAGTAACCGTCCTCGCCTGCTGAGCGGCCAAGATAAAGGATTGTCCTCCAATGATTTCTATATCCCCAGGATCACCTGCGCGACCAACCCACTTGAACTCTCCGTTATCCGAAACAACAATCACAGAAACATTATCCATAATCCCTTCAAGCGCAAACAGATCACTCACACGGGTAATTCTTGAATCCCTCAACGGTAGCCCCACAAGATTGAGACCCTGGTTTAACGCAATGATGCTACTTCTATTTGTTCCTAGTGCGTCGCCACCGAGACGAATGGTCACCGGGACTGTCATACTGGCGAGAATCCCGATGTCATCAGTTAAACCCCTATCCACAGACGTACCTTTGTCTGAAACACCGAAATAGCTGAACCAATCTTGAGTTGCAGGATCATAGGTGCTGAGGAAACTGACGGCATCCGCACCACCGAGTGCATCGTAGAGATCAGCAATTGATTCGATGGTTCCCGCCACCCCTTTAATTGTTCTTACCTTCAGCGGAATATGAATCAAGCTGATTCCTGCCGGAAGGGAGAGGTCAAACTCGAGCAGCTTAGCGACAGCGTTGAAGGTTGCGGTTTCGGTAAGCCCCTCGACACTGACATCAACAGTGTTTATGCCGGGGCTAGGTCCAAGGGTCAGCGTGCTTTCTGCCCGTCCGTATACGTTGGTCGTTGCAGTGGTATCACTTAACACACCATCGCCTGCACTGACAGCAAAGGCCACCGGTACTCCTCCCACCGCCCCCCCATACTGATCACGAACTTCCACAACCAATGGGCTCGGTAACGCTTCACG
>JAJECO010000017.1 GCA_022822005.1 Candidatus Poribacteria bacterium | reverse complement strand
CATCCATCACGTAGATTTCATACGTGAGGCCCCACTTGTCTATAAAGTGCCCATCCCTACGGGCACTGAAGACAATCCGTTTGCCGTCGGGAGACCATGAAGGGGAACGATCATCATGGGGATTATTGGTACGTCTACGCTGATTCCCTCCGTCGGCGTCCATCACATAGATGTCAAAGTTTTCAAAGTCACCCTTCCTATTAGATATGAAGGCAATGCGTTTACCGTCAGGAGACCACGAGGGGTGCGTATCGTAATCAGGATTGTTAGAGAGGTTTCGCTGATTCCTCCCATTGGCGTTCATCACGTATATGTCATACTCATCCCTATCATTCCTATCAGACACAAAGGCAATGCGTTTACCGTCAGGAGACCAGGAGGGTCCCCATTCATCAAAGCCATTGTTAGAAAGGTTTCGCTGATTCCCTCCATCGGCGTCCATCACGTAGATTTGCCGGTTCCAATCCCTATCTTTACTATCAAACACGAAGGCAATCTGTTTACCGTCAGGAGACCATGAGGGGGACAGATCATCATCAGGATTGTTAGAAAGATTTCGCAGGTTATCCCCATCATCGTCCATCACGTAGACTTCCCAGTTCCCATCCCTATGAGACTGGAAGGCAATCTGTGCTTGTGCCTCAACGGCTACCATCAGCGGTGTCAATGCCAACGCTACAACGCCAACTAGAATCAAATCTGTGAAATTGTGCCTTCGTTGCATCTGTTATTCCTCCTTTGTTCTCAAATCGGTGCAAACGCCCTTCTCTCAACAGTGGCAGCTATGGGTCGCTCTGCTTGAGCCAACCCCACATCGTGAATTTTTTGCCGACTGGCGAAACGGAAAAAGGTGAGTTCAGCCATGCAGGATTAGCGTCACTATGGCGATTATTGGTTAGGTTTTGCTGATTCCCGCCATCGGTGTCCATCACGTAGATTTCCCAGTTCCCATCCCTATTAGACGAGAAGGCAATACGTTCACCGTTGGGTGACCATGAGGGATGCCGATTCCAAGCGCGATTATTGGTGAGGTTTTGCTGATTTCCGCCATCGGCGTCCATCACGTAGATGTCAAAATTGTCAAAGGTCCCTTTTCGATCAGAGTAGAAAGCAATCCGTTTACCGTCCGGAGACCATACGGGTGCCCACTCATTATTCCGATTATTGGTGAGTCTCTGTTGATTCCCCCCATCGGCATCCATCACGTAGATTTCATACGTGACGGCAAACTTGTTTTCAACGTGCTCCTCCCTACGGGCGGTGAAGACAATGTGTGCACCGTCGGGGGACCATGAGGGATACCTGTCATCAGGATGTCCGTCATCATCAGGATTGTTCGTGAGTCTTTGAAGATTCCTTCCATCGGCGTCCATCACATAGATTTCCCAGTTAAAGCGCCCCTCCCTATTAGAGTCGAAGGCAATCCGTTTACCATCAGGGGACCAAGAGGGAGAGCTGTCATAAGAGAGATTGTTAGTGAGGTTTTGAGGATTGCCACCATCGGCGTTCATCACGTAGATTTCACCGTTCCCATCCCTATGAGATACAAAGACAATGCGTTTGCCGTCCGGAGACCATGAAGGTGAAGCGTCATGAGCGCGATTATTGGTGAGTCTACGCTGATTCGCCCCATCGGCGTCCATCACATAGATTTCGAAAGCGGGTATACCGGGTACATCGTCTCGAATATGCCCGTCTCGACTAGACACGAAGGTAATCTGCTCCTGTGCGTCGACGGCTACCATCAGCGGTGTTAGACTTAATGCTACAACGACACCTAAAATCAGATGTGTGAGACTGTGTCTTGGGTGCATCTGTTATGCTCCCTTTGTTCTCAAATCGGTCTCTTTGATTGAGCTCAGTTGGTGTTGGCAATCTCTTTCTCATTATGGTGAATTCTATAATTACTTATACACTTTCGACACACAACCACCCCCCTAAATTCCCCAACCCCCCTAGCCCCCCTTGTCAGGGGGGAAACCCTTATCAGGGGCACACATATTTGTATTGTTCACCATAAAAGGGGGCATATGGCAGTTATTGGTCGACCTGCTTGAGCCGTCCCCACATTGTAAACTGTTTATCCGTGGGATCAACCGAAAAAGGTGAGTTCAACCATGCAGGACCAAAGTCACCACCCGGATTATTGGTCAGGTTTTGAAGGTTCCCCCCATCGGCGTCCATCACGTAGATTTCTGTGTTCCCATCCCTCTCAGACACGAAGGCAATCCGTTCACCGTTGGGTGACCAGGAGGGAGAACCGTCCCAAGCGCGATGATTGGTCAGTTTCTGTTGATTGCCACCATCGGCGTCCATAACGTAGATGTCGAAGCTTACAAAGTCACCCTTCCTATCAGACATGAAGGCAATCCGTTCACCGTCAGGAGACCATGCAGGATTCCAGTCATTATTCCGATTTTCAGTCAGTCTCTGTTCATTCCCCCCATCGGCGTCCATAACGTAGATTTCATAAACGGTGTCCAAGTTGTGTTCAACGTGCCCTTCCCTACGGGCACTGAAGACAATGTGTGCACCGTCGGGGGACCATGAGGGATCCTCGTCATTAGGATGTCCCTTAGGATCAGCATTATTCGTGAGATTTTGCTGATTCTTCCCATCGGCGTCCATCACGTAAATTTCATTGTTCTCATCTCTATAGGACATGAAGGCAATCCGGTTACCGTCAGGAGACCATGTGGGCTTCCTGTCATCAGCGGGATTGTTCGTGAGGTTTTGAGGATTGCTCCCATCGGCATTCATCACGTAGATTTCAGAAGTAAACCAACCGGGTATTCTGTCAGGGTGCCCATCCCTATCAGATATGAAGGCAATCCGTTTGCCGTCCGGAGACCAAGAGGGTGAATGGTCACTAGCGGGGTTATTGGTGAGTCTACGCTGATTCTGCCCATCGGCGTCCATAACGTAGATTTCAGCAGTGGGAAAACCGTTTCTTACGTGTCCATCCCTATTAGACGAGAAGGCAATCTGTCCCTGTGCGTCAACGCATACCGTCAACAGTATAAGCACCAAGGCTACAACGCCAGCTAAAATCGGATGTCCGAGACTGTATCTTCGTTGCATCTCTTATTCCTCCTCTGTTTTCACATCGGTGAAAAGGCTGTTTGCCCAATAATAGCAGTTATCGGTTGAACTGTTTGAGCCAACCCCACATCGTGAACTTTTTGCTGGCAGGCGAAACCGAAAACGGAGAGTTCAACCATGCAGCACTAACGTCATGATTAGGATTATTGGTGAGGTTTTGAGGATTACCCCCATCGGCGTCCATCACGTAGATTTCATAGTTTTTAAAGTCACCCTTCTTATCAGACATAAAGGCAATCCGTTTACCGTCGGGGGCCCATGAGGGAGACCCATCATCAACGTGATTTTCAGTAAGTCTTCGTTCATTACCCCCGTTGGCATCCATCACGTAGATTTCAAATTTTTGAAGGTCCCCCTTCCTATCAGACATAAAGGCAATCCGTTTACCAACGGGGGACCATGAGGGATGCCAGTCATTAAAGAGATTTTCAGTAAGTCTTTGCTGATTCCCACCATCGGCGTCCATCACGTAGATCTCATAAGTGATTCCAAACTTGTTTGCAAAGTGCCCCTCCCTACGCGCACTGAAGACTATGCGATTACCGTCGGGGGACCATGAGGGATCCCTGTCATCATCACCCTCGATATTGTTAGTGAGTCTTTGCTGATTCCTCCCATCAACCTCCATCACGTAAATTTCATAGTTAAAGCGCCCATCCCTATCAGACGTGAAGGCAATCCGTTTACCGTCGGGGGACCATGAGGGAGAACTGTCATTATTAGGATTTTTAGTAAGTCTTTGCTGATTCCCACCATTGACCTCCATCACGTAGATTTCAGCGTTTCCATCCCTCTTAGACACGAAGGCAACCCGTTTACCGTCGGGGGACCATGAAGGATCCTGATCATCAGCGGGGTTATTGGTAAGTCTCCGCTGATTCTTCCCATCGGCGTCCATCACGTAGATGTCAGGGTTCCCATCCCTGTTAGACGAGAAGACAATCCGTGCCTGTGTGTCAACAGTTACCATCAATGGGGTCAGCCCCACAACTACAACGCCAACTAAAATCAAATGTGTCAGATTGGTTTTCCGGTGCATCTGTTAATCCTCCTCTGTTCTCAAAGCGGTCTTTTACCCTTAAACCCCGTTCTCTCAATAGTGGCAGTTATTGGTCTGCCTGCTTGATCCGCCCCCACATCGTGAACTTTTTGCTGGCAGGCGAAACCGAAAAAGGGGAGTTCAACCATGCAGGACCAGTGTCGCCACCCGGATGATTGGTGAGGTTTTGCAGATTCCCCCCATCGGCATCCATTATGTAAATGTCAGCAGTGGGAAAACCGTCTCTTAGGGGGCCATCCCTACTAGACACAAAAGCGATCCATTCACCGTCAGGAGACCATGAAGGAGAGCCGTCATCAACGCGATCATTGGTGATGTTCTGTTGATTGCCTCCATCGGCATCCATTACGTAGATGTCAAAGTTTTGAAGGATCCCCTTCCGATCAGACGAGAACGCAATCCGTTGACCGTCAGGTGACCATGAGGGAGACCACTCATTATTGCGATTATCAGTGAGTCTGTGTTGATCCCCGCTCTCGACATCCAACACGTAGACTTCATAGGTGATTGCAAACTTGTTTTCAACGTGCCAAGCCCTACGGGCAGTGAAGACAATGCTTTCACCGTCGGGGGACCAAGAGGGAAACCTGTTACCAGAATGCCCGTCATTACCGGGATTGTCAGTGAGTCTCTGTAGATTCCTCCCATCGACATCCAGCACGTAGATTTCATAGTTAATACGGTTCTCCCTAAGGGCACCAAAGGCAATCCGGCTACCGTCAGGCGACCAGGCGGGCTCCCTGTCATGATAGGGACTGTTAGTGAGATTTTGAGGGTTCCCCCCATCGGCGTCTATCACGTAGATTTCAGAAGTAGGATTGCCGTGTATGGGGTGAACGTCCCCATCCCGATCAGACTCGAACGCGATCCGTTTACCATCAGGAGACCATGAAGGCCACTTGTCATCAGCGGGGTTGTTAGTGACTCTCCGCTGATTCTTCCCATCGGCGTCCATCACGTAGATTTCCCAATTTCCATCCCTATCAGACATGAAGGCAATCTGTCCCTGTGCGTCAACGCATACCATCAGCAGTATAAGCACCGAGGCTACAACGCCAGCTAAAATTAGATGTCCGAGACTGTATCTTCGTTGCATCTCTTATTCCTCCTCTGGTCTCAAATCGGTGAAAAGGCTGTTTGCCCAATAATGGCAATTATCGGTCGGTCCGTTTGAGCCGCCCCCACATTGTAAACTGCTTGCCCGCAGGAGAAACGGAGAACGGAGCGTTCAACCAAGCGGGACCAACATCAACTTGGGGATTATTGGTGAGATTCTGCGGGTTACCCCCATCGTCCGCCATCACGTAGATTTCAAGGCTTTCCCAGTTCCCATCCTTCTCAGATGAGAACGCAATGCGTTTGCCATCGGGTGACCATGAGGGATACCTGTCATGAATGCGATTATTGGTGAGTCTCTGTTGATTTCCTCCATCCGCGTCCATCACGTAGATCTCAAAGTTTACACGGTCACCCTTCCTATCAGCCGAGAAGGCAATCCGGTTGCCGTCAGGTGACCAGGAGGGATACAATTCATTCTTGCGATTATTGGTGAGTCTTTGTTGATTTCCTCCATCCGCGTCCATTACGTAGATTTCATAAGTGGCGTCCAAGTTGTGTACAGCGTGCCCCTCCCTACGCGCACTGAAGACAATCCGTTTACCGTCGGGCGACCATGAGGGATACCTGTTAGCGGGATGACCATCATCATCAGGGTTGTTAGTGAGTCTCTGTTCGTTCCCCCCATCGGCGTCTATCACATAGATTTCCCAGTTAAAGCGCCCATCCCTGTCAGACGTGAAGGCAATCCGTTTACCGTCAGGGGACCAGGAGGGTGACATGTCATAATGGGGATTGTTCGTGAGGTTTTGAGGATTACCACCATCGGCGTCCATCGCGTAGATTTCAAAGATGGGGGAACCGTGGTTCGCGTCAACGTGCCCATCCCTCGCAGACATGAAGACAATGCGCTTGCCGTCAGGGGACCAGGAGGGCGAGTGGTCAGCAGCGGGATGGTTCGTGAGGTTTTGGAGATTCGCCCCCTCGGCGGTCATCACGTAGATTTCATAGTTCCCATCTCTGTTAGACGAGAAGGCGATCTGGGCTTGTGCGTCGACATCTACCATCAAAAACGCGAGACTCAACACTATAACGACAGCTAAAATCAAATGGGCGAGATTGGTTCTCCGTTGCATCTGCTACTCCTCCTCTGGTCTCAAATTATGGTGAATTCTATAATTACTTACTAAAGTTTGTACAATTTTGCGTAGGTTGGGTTGAACGGCAACCCACGGCGGCAGGGTATCAACATAAAGAGACCTATCCTTGCCGAGATACGTCCGTCGCAGAAAAACGAAGTGAAACCCAACACGCCCGACTGTCCCGATAGGCGACACTGTCAGATACCTCTGAAGTTGGGTTTCACTCACGCTTACAGAACAATGAGGTGGCGTGAGTTGGTCCATCTGTTAGATTGTTGGAGCGTATGGGTTGGGTTCGGGTGCGTTCAACCCAACCTACGGACTGGCGTATCGTTTTTTCTGCAAGTGAGGTGTTGGTCAACACAGGCAGAACAATCGAAGAACGCTTGACAACGCTACTTGCAATGCAACACAAATTGCCCAAACTACAGTAATCACTTATACACTTTCGACACACAACCAACCCCCTAAATCCCCAACCCCCCTCGCCCCCCTTGTCAGAGGGGAAATACGGGAGAAACCGATTATCAGGGGGAGATTTGTCAGGGGGACTGATACGCAACCCCCTAAATCCCCCTTGTCAGGGGGACTTTTGGTGAACGTCTACATATTTATATCGTTCACCATAAAAAGCAAGACACTGCCCTAAAGTGCTGTGGATTTGTCAATCCACAGCGAGCCGCATTGGGGATCTCCCAAACCGTTGGTGGAACCAAGCGCTTACCATTGCACGGATTGTTGAATCCAGTGATAATATGTCGTTGAATAGTATATGCCCTTCTGAATTGCTGAAGAAACCGAGTTTTGAAGAAAAAACTCGGTTTCAGGGCAAATCATTTTACCCAAAAGGACTTTTCAAACAGGCTCTAAGATCCATTATAATTAAAGCGATAACATGGCAGTTATCGGTCAATCTGCTTGAGCGAACCCCACATTGTAAACTTTTTACCGGCAGGAGAAACCGAAAACGGAGAATTCAACCATGCAGGACTCGCGTCACTATGGGGATTATTGGTTAGCTTTTGAAGATTCCCGCCATCGGCATCCATCACGTAGATATCAGCATTAAATTGATCGTCCCTATTAGACCAGAAAGCGATCCGTTCACTGCTCGGTGACCAGGAGGGAGCTCCATTCCAGGCGCGATTATTGGTTAGCTTTTGAAGATTCCCCCCATCGGCGTCCATCACATAGATATCAAAGTTTACAGCGTCCCCCTTCCTATCAGATTCGAAGGCAATCCGTTTGCCGTCAGGAGACCATACGGGAGCCCAGTCATTATTGCGATTTTCGGTCAGTCTCTGTTCGTTCCCCCCATCGGCGTCCATCACATAGATTTCATGGGTGATTCCAAGCTTGTTCTCAACGTGCCCCTCCCTACGCGCACTGAAGACTATGCGTTCACCGTCGGGTGACCAGGAGGGATACTCGTCTTCAGTAAGATTGTTAGTGAGTCTTTCAGGCTTGCTCCCATCGGCGTTCATCACGTAGATTTCAATGTTATGATCCCTATCATTATCCCTCTCAGACGAGAAGACAATCCGTTTGCCATCAGGGGACCAAGAGGGGTGTCTGTCATCATCGGGATCGTTAGTGATGTTTTGCGGCTTGCTCCCATCGGCAGCCATCACGTAGACTTCAAAAGTGGGCCACCCGCGTCCGTTAACGTGCCCATCCCTCTCAGACACAAAGGCAATGTGTTTACCGTCCGGGGACCATGCGGGTGAATGGTCGCTGGCGGGGTTATTGGTAAGCCGACGCTGATTACCGCCATCGGCGTCCATCGCATAGATTTCAAGAGCGGGTAGATCATTTATACCGGGTATATTGTCTCGAACGTGCCCATCTCTACTAGATACGAAGGCAATCTGCCCCTGTGCCTCAGCGGTCGCCATTAGCAGTGTTAGAATCACCACGACAACGTTAGGTAAAATCAGATTTCCAAGATTGGTTCTCCGTTGCATCTGTCTTTCCTCCTCTGATCTTAAATCGGCTTATCATCCTTAAACATCATTCTCTCAATAATGACACTTATTGATCGACCTGTTTCAGCCAACCCCATGTTGTAGAACTTTTGCCGGCAGGAGCAACTGCAAAAGGAGGGGTATACCATGCGGGAGAGCTGTCATCAGCGGGATGATTGGTGAGGTTTTGAAGATTGCCACCATCGGCGTCCATCACGTAGATTTCAGAGTTCCCATCCCTCTTGGAATGGAAGACAATCCGTTCACCATCGGGTGACCATGAGGGAGAACCGTCCCAGGCGCGATGATTGGTAAGTTTTTGAAGATTGCCGCCATCGACGTCTATCACGTAGATGTTAAATTGTTCAAGGTTGCCCTTCCTATCAGCCTCGAAGGCAATCCGTTGACCGTCAGGAGACCATACGGGATCCCAATCATTACTACGATTTTCAGTGAGTCTTCGCTGATTGCCACCATCGATACCCATCACGTAGACTTCATGGGTGATTGAAAACTTGTTTTCAAAGTGCCCCTTCCTACGCGCACTGAAGACAATGTGTGCACCGTAGGGCGACCAGAAGGGATTCCGGTCATCACGAGGATGGTTAGTCAGGTTTTGAAGATTGCCACCATCGGCGTCTATCACGTAGACTTCAATGTTAAAGGGACCATCCCTCCAAGAGGTGAAAGCAATCCGCTTGCCGTCAGGGGACCATGAAGGATCCCAGTCATCAGCGGGATTGTTAGTCAACTTCTGCTGATTGCTTCCATCGGCGTCCATTACGTAGATTTCATGAGTGTGCCAACCGTGTCGGTTAAAGTGCCCATCCCTATCGGACTTGAAGGCAATCCGCTTGCCGTCCGGAGACCATACGGGATCCCCATCACCATCGAAATTATTGGTGAGTCTTCGCAGATTTCCTCCATCAGCGTCCATCACGTAGATTTCATTGTCTCCATCCCTATCAGACGCAAACACAATCTGTGCCCCAGCGTCAACGGCTACCACCAGCGGTGTTAGACCCAATACTACAAGGACAGTTAAAATCAAATGTCCGAGACAGCATCTCCGTCGCATCTATCCGTCCTCCCCTACTTTCAAATCGTTTTTTTATCGTTAAACACCTTTCTCCCACTAATGGCAGTTACCGGTCAACCTGTTTGACCCGTCCCCATAGCGTGAGGGTCTTACCGGTGGGAGCAACTGAAAAAGGAGTGCCAAACCATGCAGGCGTAAGGTCATCCTCGGGATGATTGGTCAGGTTCTGAGGATTACTCCCATCGGCGTTCATCACGAAGATGTCTGGATTCGCATCCGCCTCTCTATCGGACACGAAGACAATCCGTCTCCCGTCCGGGGACCAGGAGGCTTCCCAATCCTTAAAGGGATGATTGGTCAGGTTCTGAGGATTATTCCCATCGGCGTCCATCACGTAGATTTCACCGTTGCCATCCCTCCAAGATTGAAAGGCAATGTGTTTACCGTCAGGAGACCATGAGGGCGAACTGTCCCACTTGTGATGATTGGTGAGGTTCTTAGGGTTATCCCCATCGGCGTCCATCACGTAGACTTCATTGTTCCCATCTCTCCAAGAATAAAAGGCAATGCGCCTACCGTCAGGGGACCAGGCGGGAGCATAGTCAGGAAAGCGATGGTTGGTAAGGTTTCTGGGTTTGCTCCCATCGGCGTTCATCACGTAGATTTCGGTGCCCCCATCCCGACTAGACACGAAGGCAATCCGTTGACCGTCAGGAGACCATGCGGGGTCCCAGTCATCAGAGTCATTTTCAGAAAGGTTTTGCTGATTCCCCCCATCGGCGTCCATAACGTAGATCTGTCGGTTCCAATCCTTACCACTCCTATCCGCCGTAAAGACAATCTGCATGCCGTCCGGGGACCAAGAGGGATACTGGTCATCACCAGGGGCGTTACTCAGGTTTCGCTGATTACCGCCATCGGTATCCATCACGTAGATCTCCCACTCCCAACCGTCCCACACCCTATCAGACGCGAAAACAATCTGTGCCTTTGCATCAGCAACTACCATCAGCAGCGTGAGACCCAATATTACCATGCCAACTAAAGTCAAATATGTCAGGCTGTATCTCCCTTGCATCTGCTATTCCTCCTCTGTTTTCTAATCAGATATTTGTCCTTAAACACTGTTTGCCCAATAATGGCAGTTACCGGTCGATCTGTTTGACCCACCCCCACATCCTAAACTTTTTGCCTGCGGGAGAAACCGAAAAAGGAGAATTCAACCATGCAGGAGCAAAGTCACCACCCGGACTATTCGTGAGGTTTTGAGGATTACCACCATCGGCGTCCATAACGTAGATTTCGGAGTTCCCATCCCTCCTTGACACAAAGGCAATCCGTTGACCGTCTGGGGACCATGACGGATCCGCGTCCGAACCTCGCTGATTGGTGAGTTGTTGTTCATTCCCGCCATTGGCGTCCATAACGTAGATGTCCAATTCGGCAAAAGTTCCCTTCCTATCAGCAGAAAAAGCAATCCGTTTGCCATCAGGAGACCATACCGGATTCCAGTCATTATTCCGATTCTCAGTGAGTCTCTGTTCATTCCCTCCATCGGCGTCCATAACGTAGATTTCCTCAGTGATTCCAAACCTGTTTTCAACGTGCCCTTTCCTACGCGCACTGAAGAGAATGCGTTTGCCATCGGACGACCATGAGGGATACCTGTTACCATCAACATTGTTAGTGATGTTTTGCGGATTGCTTCCATCGGCGTCCATTACGTAGACGTTAAAGTGTGGAAATTTCGGATCTCGATCCGACACGAAGGCAATACGTCTGCCATCCGGCGACCAGGAAGGATCCCTATCACCAGAGGGATTATCCGTGAGGTTCTGAGGATTGCTTCCATCAGCCTCCATCACGTAAATTTCAGTAGTGGTCCAACCGCGAGGGTCAACATGCCCATCCCTTTCAGATATGAAGACAATGCGTTTACCGTCGGGGGACCATGAGGGCTGGTAATCAGCATTGGCATTATTGGTAAGTCTTCGCAGATTTCCCCCATCAGCGTCCATAACGTAGATTTCAGGGTTCCCATCCCTCCTCGATACGAAGGCAATCTTTGCCAGCGTATCAGCAACTGCCATCAGCAGCGTTAGAACCAATGATACCATAACTAAAGTCAAATGTGTCAGACTACATCTCCTTCGCATCTACTATCCCTCCTCTGTGTTCTGATCGATCTCTTATATTTGGCCACCATTTACTCAACAGTAGCAGCGATCAGTCGACCTGTTTGAGCCATCCCCACATTGTGAATTTTTTGCCTGCGGGAGAAACCGAAAAAGGAGAATTCAACCATGCAGGGCTAGCGTCACTAACCGGATGATTGGTGAGGTTTTGAGGGTTATCCCCATCGGCGTCCATCACGTAGATTTCATAGTTACGGGGTCCTTCCCTATCAGATTCAAAGGCAATCCGGTTACCGTCAGGAGACCATGAAGGAGACCCGTCCCAGCCGCGATGGTTGGTGAGGTTTTGAAGATTACCGCCATCAGCGTCCATCACATAGATATCAAAGTTTACAGCGTCCCCCTTCCTATCAGACATAAAGGCGATCCGTTTGCCATCGGGGGACCATACGGGATCCCAGTCATTATTCCGATTTTCAGTCAGTCTTTGTTCATTTCCTCCATCGGCGTCCATCACATAAATTTCATCGGTGATTCCGAACTTGTTTTCAACGTTCCCAGCCCTACGCGCACTGAAGACAATCCGTTTACCGTCGGGGGACCAAGAGGGTGACTCATCCTCACTGGGATTTTCGGTGAGTCTTTGTTCATTTCCTCCATCGGCGTCCATTACGTAGATGTCAATGCTTTGAGGATTACCCCAATCCCTATTCGCTGAGAAGACAATGCGTTCACCATTTGGTGACCAAGAGGGTTGCCTGTCATTATGGGGATTGTTGGTTAGGTTTTGCTGATTGCCACCATCGGCGTCCATAACGTAGATTTCATAAGTGGGCCAACCGTGTTTAGCGTGGACGTGCCCATCCCTATCAGACACGAAGGCGATGCGCCTGCCGTTGGGCGACCATGAGGGACTCAAATCCTTATCGGTATTACGGGTGAGTCTACGCTGATTGCCACCATCGGCATCCATCACGTAGATTTCAGGGTTCCCATCCCGATGAGACATGAAGGTAATCTGTGCCTGTACGTCAACTCCTACCATCACCGGTGTTAGAAGCAGCACGACAACGTTAGCTACAATCAGATTTCCGAGATTGTATCGCCTTTTCATCAGCCCATTTCTCCTTTTCTCCCAAAACACTCGACTGAAGATCGCCTGAAGATTTACCTGCTCCATATCAACAAGGGCTTACACCAATTCAAGGTTCAGAGATACCTCTTTTCTGTCACTTTTCGGCATCTATGGTTTTTCTCTTGATTGCCCCCCAAGATATCGATAGCTTTCCCGCAGTTTCCACCGCGAGCGGGGAGTCGTGCCAGAAAACAAATTCGCTTTGACCATCGTCGGTTAAACGCTGAACTTCTTGGGTGTCAACATTTGCCACAACGACATTGGAACCACTCGTGCCGACAATATGCGTGTTGTCCGGTAACCATTGCGCCCCAACTATGTTCGCCTCATCGTTAAGAGGAACCAGCTTTCTTGCCGGCGCATCACCGAGAAACAGGTCCCATTGTCCCCATTCCTCCATTGATCCGTAGACAATTGTCCGTTTCCCATTTGGGGACCAACGAATCCAATGGGCGAAGAATCGGTGATTCATCTCTTTTGCCTTCGCATTGGGATCCGCATCAATCCAATGTAGTTTTGCACCGCGTTTGCCGACCGTAAAGCCGATGCGCTTGCTGTCTGGAAACCAAAAGGGTCTGTCCATGTTCGCTTCTATATCTGGAGCAATTTGAAAGGAGTTAAATCCTTGAGCATCCGTCACATACACTTGAAAGGAGTGACGCAAATCCGGATCAAAGGCTTGATAAACAATCCGTGTCCCATCTGGTGACCATTCCCCATCCATATTGAACGGACGCGGTGGGGCAGCAAGCAATTTCCGCAAACCACTGCCATCTAAATTTATTATCATCAGTTCAGCCTTAAGAAAGGGTGGCAGTGTGAACAGGATTTGCTTCCCGTCTGGAGAGAGTGTAGGCCACAACATCGGAACAGGCGATTCGAGGACCAGTTCCTTGTTTTCTCCGTTAGTATCCATCCGCCAAAGATTTCGCTCCCATTTTCCGGTCGGCATGTAGTAAATCTTCAATTTTGCCTGCGCTATGTGGCTAACAACAAACATCAATAGGCAAAGCCAACTGACACAGAAGGATTTGCAATACATCCTGATTTGGGGGTTCATACCTATCCTCCTTGTTAAGGGCATTGAGTTCTCTGTAGGAGGGATTTCCGAATCCCGAAATCTCACTGGTTAACCCGTTTGAACCACGCCCACATTGTGGGTTTCTTGCCTGCGGGGGCAACCGCAGCGGGAGCAATCGCAAGATTAGGGCGAAACCACGCAGGCGCAGAGTCATGCCCGAACATCACGTTGGTGAGGTTTTGAAGGTTTTGACCATCAGCATCTATCACATAGATGTCGAAACTCCTAACTCTGTTAGACACAAAGGCAATGCGTTCACTATCAGGAGACCATGAGGGTAAGAAATCCCTATCCGGATGGTTTGTGAGTCTTTGCGGATTATTCCCATCAGCGTCCATCACGTAAATTTCGTGGGGGCCATCCTTGGGTCCATCTCTGTCAGACGAGAAAGCAATGCGCTCACCGTCAGGAGACCATGAGGGACTCCAGTCCGCTGCCGGATGGTTAGTGAGGTTTTGAGGATTCTTGCCATCGGCGTCCATCACGTAAATTTCACCGTTTTCATCTCTATAGGACATGAAGACAATACGTTCCCCATCAGGGGACCATGAGGGAGCATCGTTATCTCCCGTGTTGGTGAGCTTCTGAGGATTCCCCCCATTGGTATCCATCACGTTAATGTCAGTTGCCCACCAGCCATTGTTACCTCTGCTAGAGACAAAGACAATACGTTTGCCGTCAGGAGACCATGCGGGATCATGATCAACTCCGGGATTTTTGGTGAGTTTTCGAGGATTCCCCCCATCGGCGTCCATCACGTAGATATGTCTCTCCTCGTTCCCGTGATTCTCATGACTCTCAGACGAAAAGACAATGCGTTTGCCGTCGGGGGACCATGAGGGGTCGAATTCCTCCTCCGGACTATTTGTGAGTCTTCGCGGATTACCCCCATCGGCGTCCATCACGTAGATTTCCCAACTGTGTCCATCCCTGTCAGAGACAAAGGCAATCTTTGCCTGCGCATCAACGCATACTATCAACAGCGTTAGACTCAAGAATGTAATACCAGCTAAAATCAGATGTGCGAGATTGTCCCTTCGGTGCATCCGCTATTCCTCCTATAGTCTCGAACTATCCTTTTATCTGTAAACACCGTTTGCTCAATAATGGCAGCTATTGGGCAACCTGTTTAAGCCGTCCCCACATCGTAAACTTTTTGCCCGCAGGAGCAACCGAAAAAGGGGAGTTAAGCCAGGCAGGACTACCGTCACTATGGGGATTATTGGTGATATTTTGAAGATTCCCGCCATCGGCGTCCATCACATAGATGTCAGAGTTACGGATATTGTCCCTATCCCTATTAGAGGAAAATACGATCCGTTCACCGTCAGGAGACCATGAGGGTGAAGAATCATAAACTCGATTCTCAGTGATGTTTTGAGGATTCGCCCCATCGGCGTTCATCACGTAGATGTCCCAGTTTACAACGTCCCCCTTCCTATCAGAACTGAAGGCAATCCGTTTGCCGTCAGGAGACCATACGGAATTCCAGTCATTATTCCGATTTTCAGTCAGTCTTTGTTCATTACCCCCATCGGTGTCCATGAGGTAAATTTCATAAGTAATTCCAAAGTCGTTTTCAAAGTGCCCCTCCCTACGGGCACTGAAGGCAATGCGCTTACCGTCGGGGGACCACGAGGGATACTCATCCTCAGTGAGATTGTTAGTGAGTCTTTGTTGATTCCCTCCATCAGCGTCCATCACGTAGATTTCAATGTTATGATCCCTATTATTATCCCTATCAGACGAAAATACGATGTGTTTGCCATCGGGGGACCATGAGGGAGACCTATCATCATGGGAATCGTTAGTGAGGTTTAGTTGATTTCCCCCATCAGCATCCATCACGTAGATTTCATAATTCGGAGAATTACGTACGTTAACGTGCCCATCCCTATCGGACATGAAGACAATCCGTTTACCGTCAGGGGACCATGCAGGATTAACGTCCCCATCGGGATGATTGGTGAGGTTTCGAGGCTTTCCCCCATCGGCGTTCATCACGTAGATTTCTGCGTTCCCATCCCTACCAGACGTGAAGGCAATCTGTGCCTGCGCGTCAACGGCTACCATCGGGAGTGTTAGACCTAACACGACAACGCCAGCTAAAATCATATATGTGAACTTGCCTTTTCGTTGCATCTGTTATTCCTCCTCTGTTTTCAAGGTGGTTTTTATTCTTTGTTGAACACTCAAAGCCTTCGCTTCGAGAGACTTCGACTTGCCCTTCGGCGATTCAACGCTGGGGACCACCCCAACGTCCGATGAATCCCCGATAGGTCGAGATTAAGAAGCAGGCAACTACAGTAAGGTCTTAGGTTTGTCGTCAAACGATTTATCGAATACCCGTTGTGTCGCGAGGTAGTGTTTGGTGAATTGAGCCAGATACTTCACGCGATGTTGTTGGTGTCTGACGCGCAATGAATTGCGCTATTACAAACGCAAGCACGCAACTCCTAACCTCAACAAATACTGTTTGCCGCTATCGGTCAACCTGTTTGAGCCATCCCCACATTGTAAACTTTTTGCCGGCGGGAGAAACCGAAAAAGGGGAGTTAAGCCATGCAGGACTAGCGTCAGTACTGGCATGATTGGTAAGGTTTTGAGGATTACCCCCATCGGCGTCCATTACGTAGATTTCCGAGTTCCCATCCCTGTCAGAATAGAAGGCAATCCGTTTGCCATCGGGTGACCATGAGGGCCACGAGTCAGTCTCGCGATTTTCAGTGAGTCTTTGTTCATTACCACCATCGGCATCCATTACGTAGATCTCATAGTTTTCAAAGTCACCCCTCCTATCAGCCGAGAAGGCAATGTGTTTACTATCGGGTGACCATGAGGGATGCTCGTCAAAACGGCGATTTTCAGTGAGCCTTTGTTCATTACCACCATCGGCATCCATCACATAGATTTCATAAGTGATTCCAAAGCGGCCTCTAAAGTGCCCATCCCTCTTGGACGTGAAGACAATCCGTTTGCCATCGGGTGACCATGAAGGCTGCCTATCCTCATCAAGATTGTTAGTAAGATTTTGAGGATTGCCGCCATCGGCGTCCATTACGTAGATTTCAATGTTATGAGGATTATCCCAATCCCTATTAGAATGGAAGGCAATTCGTTTGCCATCCGGTGACCATGAGGGAGAGCTGTCATGAAAAGGATTGTTAGTAAGATTTTGAGGATTGCCGCCATCGGCGTCCATTACGTAGATTTCAGAAGTGGGCGAACCGCGTTTAGCGTGAACGTGCCCATCCCTACTAGACACGAAGACAATCCGTTTACCATCGGGCGACCATGAAGGTGCATAGTCGCTACCGGGATCATTGGTAAGTCTACGCAGATTGCCACCATCGGCGTCCATTACGTAGATTTCAGCAGCGGGTAGTTTGGGTATACCGGGTATATCGTCTCGAAAGTGTCCATCCCTCTGAGATATGAAGACAATTTGTGCCTGTGCATCAACGGCTTCTATCAGCAGTGTCAGAATCAAGACTACAATGTTAGCTAAAATCAAATGGGGGAGATTGTATCTCCGGTGCATCTGTTATTCCTCCTCTGTTCTCAAATCGGTTTCTTATTCATTGGAGTGGATAGAAATCAGACTGTGTTGGCAACCCCTTTACGATTAAAAGGACAATTCGTATATTATCGTACGAACCCATCGCCCCTTCCTTACCGTTTGCGTCCCATTCCTGTACGTTCCCACGTCTTAGCAAGCCCTGTTTTCTCAATAATGGCAACTACCGATCAGCCTGTTTAAGTCGTCCCCATATTGTGAGTGTCCTACCTACGGGAGCAACTGAAAGAACAGCGTTAAGCCATGCAGGAGCTTCGTCATCCTCGGGATGATTGGTGAGGTTTCGAGGATTACTCCCATCGGCGTCCATCACATAGATGTCTCGATTCAAATCCTTAGTTCTATTCGACACGAAGGCAATGCTTTTACCATCGGGTGACCATGAGGGGTGGAAGTCAACATCGGGATGATTGGTGAGGTTTCGCTGATTCCCTCCATCGGCGTCCATCACATAGATGTCCCGGCTTGCCCCATCCCTCAAGGAAGTAAAAGCAATGCGCTTACCGTCTGGAGACCATACGGGATCCTCGTCACTACGGTCACTATTGGTGAGGTTTCGCCGATCTCCTCCATCGGCGTCCATAACGAAGATATCAAAGTCTCCATTCCCAATGGAAATAAAGATAATGCGTTTACCGTCCGGAGACCATGAGGGGTGCCGATCAGGAAAGGCATTGTTAGAAAGGTTTTTTGGCTTGCCACCATCGGCATTCATCACGTAGATTTCCCAGTTCCCATCCCTCGTAGATGTAAAGACAATCCGTTTACCGTCTGGAGACCATGAGGGCTCGAATTCATCAAAGGCATTGTTAGAAAGGTTTCGCTGATTGCCACCATCGGCGTCCATCACATAGATTTGCCGGTCTCCACCCACGTCATTCCTATCAGAACTAAAAGCAATCCGTTTGCCATCGGGTGACCATGAGGGATGCTTGTCGTCGCCAGGATTGTTAGTCAGGTTTTGCTGATTCCCCCCGTCGTTGTCCATCACGTAGATTTCAAAGCGTAGAACGTCCCAATCCCTATCAGATTCAAAGGCGATCCGTGCCCGTGCGTCAGTGGCTACTATCAACGGTGTCAGAACCACGGCTACAGCACCAGCTAAAATCAAATGTGCGAGACTGCATTTCCGTTGCATCTGTCTTTTCTCCTATGTGCTCAGATCAGTCTTTTATCCCTGAAGTTTAGCCATTAGAGTAGATTTTAGAATTACTGATACACTTTCAATGCACAACCAACCCCTCCGACTACGCCGAGAGTCTACGACCTAAATCTCCCAACCCCCCTCGCCCCCCTTGTCAGGGGGGAAATACGGAAGAAACTGATTATCAGGGGGAAACTTGTCAGGGGGACTTCGGAAACATTGCAGAGGTCGGAGGTATTGGTGAATGTCTCCTTATAAAGTGCTCTTGAAATATTCCGAATTAGAGGCAAGTCTCCATAAATGCCGAAATAGCGACAAAATCAGTCCAAACACCTATCACTCCGAGTTACGATAATAACCTTTGGTGCTAGTTAGTGAGAGGGTCTTTCCCACATTGTTGAAGCGTTCATTGATTCATTAGTAGCTCATTAGTTCTACCCTTCGGCTGCACATGTCGCCCCTCCCCGATAAATCGGGATTCGAAACCGGGGCTAAAGGCACCCCAGAGCCAATAGTTTTCATGTGTCACGCATCACGTTTGACGTTATCAACAGCTGCAAACTAGCACCAGTGATTAATAAGAATACCAGCCCTTGACATAAAAAATCCAGTCACATCCATGCCGTTTGGACATAATGCGTCCAAACCCGTTAAAAAAAATCAGTTGCGGACTGAAGGCAGAGAGGTTTATACTGTACATCGTTTTCTCAGATAACAGTCTGGCGGAGAGCTGTTAGGAAAGTCTCTACACATGGCCGTTGGCTGTGACCAACAGACGTACGATATTTCTGATCCATTTCAGCGTGGACAATTTTATTCAGTTTCACTGCGCGAAAAGTGTCTGAACGCTTGAGCGCAAACCTTGGGTTTTCTTATCTTTTGGGATTCTGTTCCCAAATATAGACCTGAATTGGCAGGCCCACGAATGTCTAAAGTCGATACGCTCCTCAAGCTGATTGCCTATCAAAAGCAGCACCCCCAAGCCAGCGATGAAGAGATCGCCCAAGGGATTGGAATGTCATCACGGCATGTCAGACGGTGCAGAAAAGAGGTAAACCTTCTCAAACACCAGTTGGAGGACCCAACCCTGCAACCGGGGCAGATCCGATTTATATTGTCACTGCTGAACCGGCGGGAACCGGATCAGAAGGAGATTGCCCAACAACTTCAAAAACAGATGGGGATTTCCTACACGGGCAGCATTCGAATCAGGCAACCCGATGAGCAGGTGTCGCTGAATTGGCTTGAAATCGGGGAGTTCAGTTCCTCCATCGAAATGGGGTCCCCAGATCGTCCAGACCGGCTCCTGAGTTACTGGCTGCAACGCTTATGCTATGATCCCCTCCTCATGTTCTATCGAAATGGAGAGGTCGAAGGACGGATCGCGACAGGCTGCGAGGCGGTTGAAGGGAACTCACAGTGGCAGCTGACGTTGAGAGAGGATCTCCGTTGGAGCGATGGAAAGCCGATTACACTCGAAGAGATTATCGCGGCGTTTTCCGAGAGTCGTATGGCTCCGATTATCACGGAGATCAAACCGGACGGCAAAAACCAACTAAGGGTTCAACTCTCCCAAGAGGAACCGCTCTTTCTCTTTCAGCTGCGCAGTATCTGCCCCGTCCCGTCTCATTCGTCCCAACCTTACCGCGTGGTCTCTGGTCCCTATCAAGTGAAGCGTTTCCGCCCGGATGCCATGATAATTCGCTGTGAACAGAATCCGGATTATTATCGCGGAGTAGAGAGCAGCGTTGACTGGTTAACCTTGAAGCGCTTCACACACCCCGCCAATGCGGTGAAGGCGGTTGAGAATGGCACGCTGGATCTGCTTTCTGTCCATCTCGATTCGATGCAGTCCTTCTACCAAGTCCGAACGACGGTGCCTTGTCAACAGTGGCCCTTTGTTGGAGAAACTTACTATGCCCTATTCCTTAACCGTCATCGCGAACTCCTATCGGACGAACGGAATTGTAGTCTACTTAAAGGCGCAATTGATTATCAGAGAATTAACCTCTATCTGCGCATGGGGCAGATTGTTGAGGAAGAAGATCTTTCGCCCCTTCCTCACGCCCCCCTTAACATTCGGATCGCCAGCTCGAGTGGCATCTTTCGCTATTTGGCTCATCTCATCGGAAAGTCAGCGGGCTCTTCTGTCGTGAATCCTATCTCTGTCAAAGGAGAGATGCGGGAAGAGGCGGATGCTTTTTTAACTCAACCCGTCTTTGGCTTTAGGTACAGTAACCTATCGCTATTCTTCCATTCCGATGGAGAGCACAACTTTTTTGGCTACTCCAATCCCCAAGTTGATGAGATGCTCTCGCAACTCAACGGAACGGCGAATCCGGGGGCACGGAGGAGGATTGGGCGGCAGGTATTGTCCCGCGCACAGGAAGATTTCGCGGTGATCCTGTTGGCGCCCTGCTTTCTATATACACTCTCGCCGTTAGAAATCCAGTTCGACGATAAACTAGACCATATAAGTGATTTCATCCAAAACATGACCCAACTCACCGTGGAACGGCATTGAACCGCTACACTCAACTTGCCTGATCTCAAACCTGTATCAACGAGGTATCTTCATAGTGAAAGAGATCCCCGCGGCGTTTATCCCTACGCATTACGTATTACCTTTCATCGGTCAGCCTGTTTGAGCCGTCCCCAAACTGTAAACTCTTTGCCAGCGGGAGCAACGGCAAAAGCAGGGTCAAACCAGGTTGGCTCAATGTCATCATGTGCGTTATTGATGAGTCTCTGTTGATTCTCCCCATCGGCGTCCATAACGTAGATTTCATAGTTCGCATCTATCCTGGATGCGAAGCCAATGCGTTTGCTGTCGGGCAACCATGAGGGATGAGAGTTACCACGGCGATTATTGGTGAGGTTTCGCTGATTACCCCCATCGGCGTCCATAACGTAGACTTGCCGGTGTCCATCCCTATCAGACGCGAAAACAATCTGCGCCTGTACATCAACAACTGTCACCAGCAGGGTTAGACCGAAAACTATAACAGCAGCTAAAAACATACAGACGGTTCAATTCAATTTGTCAACGGTCCCTACTGTGAACAGGCTTTAATGTAGTCATATTATATAATATAGACACAAATTCTTATTAGGGGTTCTCAAGTTTTACGTTCAGAACTTGGTTGCGCTCAGCCAGTATCTTGGGTTCTATATCGGTGGGTTGGGACATTAGATATTATTCTTCATCGGTCAACCTGTTTGAGCCGTCCCCACTTCGTGAGCCTCCTACCCGCGGGAGAAACCGAAAAAGTAGGTCCAACCCATGCAGGATCAGTGTCAGCATGACGATTAAGGGTGAGGTTTCGCTCATTCTTCCCATCGGCGTCCATCACATAGATTTCCCCCTCATCGCTATCCTTGTAGGACGTGAAGGCAATGTGCTTGCCGTCAGTTGACCATGAGGGTTCCCAGTCCTCATGGCGATTTTTAGTAAGGTTTTTAGGGTTGCCACCATCGGCATCCATCACGTAAATTTCAAAGCCTTCAAGTTCCCCTTTCTCATCAGAGGCGAAGGCAATGCGTTCACCGTCGGGGGACCACGAAGGCATCCAGTCATTGATGCGATTTTCAGTGAGTCTTTGTTCATTCTTCCCATCGGCGTCCATTACGTAGATTTCAGAAGTGATTCCAAACCTGCTTCTAAAGTGCCCCTCCCTCTGAGACACGAAGACAATGCGTTTGCCGTCCGGCGACCATGCGGGTCCCCAGACCAGATGACGATTATTAGTGATGTTTCGCTGATTGCCACCATCAACATCCATCACGTAGATTTCATCGTTCCAATCATCCTCTTCCCTAGCAGTAACAAATGCAATACGCTTACCGTCGGGGGACCATGACGGAGACCAGTCCCCATTGGGATGATTGGTGATGTTTCGCTGATTCCCTCCATCGGCATCCATCACGTAGATCTCATAGTTCCCATCCTCCCTATCAGACATGAAAGCAATCCGTTTACCGTCAGGAGACCAAGAGGGATCCCTGTCCTGAAAGGGATTGTTAGTGAGTCTTCGCTGATTCTTCCCATCAATGTCCATCACGTAGATTTCAGTAGTGGGAAAACCGTCTATAGGGTGAACGTCCCCATCCCTCTCAGACACGAAAGCAATCTGTGCCTGCGCCTCAACGTCTACCGTCAGCGGCGTTAGCCCCAAAGCCACAGCGCTAGCTAGAATGAAATATGCAAGATTGTATATCCGACCCATCTGTCCGGCCTCCTCTGTTATCAAAGTGATTTCTTACTCTTTGGGGTTGATAGAGGTCAGCTTGTGTTGGCAATCCTTTTCCAATTATGGTCAATTATAAAAATAGGTAGATGTTAAAAGTAGTAGGCACACGCCGTGTGTCGTAACTCTGCACACGCGGTTCCTGATCTCGCTCGTCCCAAGCGTCTAATTAATCAGGACTTACGCACTCCAGATTGTAGTTGCCCGCCTGTCCCGATACATCGGGATTAAGAAACGGGCGTTGGCAACGGTGTCTAGCGGCGATAAATCGCCGAACTACAGGGCTTTGACCGTTCAACTGCGTAAGTCCTATTATGGTGAATTCTATAATTACTTATACACTTTCGATGTGCAACTAACCCCCTAAATCCCCCTTGTCAGGGGGACTTGATACGTAACCCCCTAAATCCCCACCCCCCTCGCCTCCCTTGTCAGGGGGGAAATACGGAAGAAACCGATTATCAGAGGGGAAACCCTTGTCAGGGGGACTTGATGAGGCTTCGATAAGGGGCACTATTGGTGAACGTCTACATATTTATATCGTTCACCATAATTCTGAAATCTACCGTAACGGGGCAACATGGCAGTTATTGGACAACCTGTTTGAGCCGTCCCCACTTCGTGAGCCTCCTACCCGCGGGAGAAACCGAAAAAGCAGGCCCAAACCATGCAGGCTCAGTGTCATGGCTGCGATTATTGGTGAGGTTTCGCGGATTACCCCCATCGGTATCCATCACGTAGATTTCATAGTCTCTACCCCTAAAGTTTCTACCCTCGCTAGCAGCAAAGGTAATGCGTTTACCGTCGGGGGACCATGCAGGAGCGGTGTCCTTAAAGGGATTGTCAGAGATTTTGTGCTGATTACCCCCATCGGCGTCCATCACATAGATGCTCAAGCCACCGCCCCTAACGGAATCAAAGGCGATGTGCTTGCCATCGGGTGACCATGCGGGATTTTCATCATGAAAACCGTTATTGGTGAGGTTCCGCTGATTACCTCCATCTGCATCCATCACGTAGATTTCGACGCCATCCCTAACGGTAACAAAGGCGATGCGCGTACCGTCCGGTGACCATGAGGGATCCTTGTCATTAACGGGATTGTTAGAGAGGTTTCGCGGATTGCCACCATCGGCGTCCATCACGTAGATTTCCCCGTTCCCATTTCGCTTAGAACCAAAGGCGATGTGCTTGCCGTCCGGTGACCATGAAGGGGAATCGTCATCATGGCGATTCTTGGTGAGGTTTTTAGGGTTGCCGCCACCGGCACTCACCACGTAGATTTCCTCGTTCCCATCTCGAACGGAAACAAACGCTATGCGCTTGCCGTCGGGAGACCAGGAGGGTGAGTAGTCATCATGGCGATTCTTAGTGAGTCTTAGTGGCTTTTCCCCATCGACGTCCATCACATAGATTTCCATGTTCCCATCCCTATCAGACACGAAAGCGATCTGTGCCTGCGCCTCAACGCATACCATCAGCGGTGTCAGCGCCAAGACTACAACGCCAGCCAAAATCAGATGTGCGAGATTGTATATCTGGTGCATCTGCCTTACCTCAATGGAAGTTATCGGTTGACCTGTTTAAGCCATCCCCACATCGTGGATTTTTTGCCTGTGGGGGTAACTGCAAACCCCGGATCAAACCTTGCAGAGTCAATGTCGTCATGGCGATTTTCAGTGAGTCTTTGTTGATTCTTCCCATCGGTATCTATCAGATAGACCTTTATTTTATCATTAAAAGGAGGAGGTAAATCTCGATCGGATAGAAATGCAATGGTGCCAGTCGGTGTATCGGCGGCAGCCAATTCAGTAGACAACCATGCGAATAGTAGTACTATGGCACCAAAAATCTTCTGAGGCGTTGAGAGTTGTTTCAACATGTATAATCCCCCTGAATTTGTTTGGCACTCATGCGTAGCCGGACTTCAATGGAAGTCCCCCTTTATCTCTCCCCAAGTGGTTGTGAGTTGCTTGCGGGGATGTACCGGACGCGCATCATATTGGACTTCAAAGTTATCGAAGTGGACACGGTTCCCCCATCCTGACGACAGGTAAATTCTCCCTTTCGTATAGGTGTCGTCAAGAAAATCTAGCATTTTCTTGTCATCGATAAAGTATTGAAACCGATTCCCCTTGGCAATGATCTTCAACCGATACCACTTGTGCAGTTCAAAATCAAAGAGCTGAAATGTGTGTAGCCTATTCCCGAAAGAGATTTTTACTCCGTCTTCCAATTCGTCTCCTATCATATCAACCTTCATATGTTGAATGACCGCTGCAACACCTCTTTTTAAATTTCTTATATCTTGAATATGTATATTATCTTCAATATGTACATTGCCTAGGAAGAACTTGTAAGATTGCCCGTACAGATATATTAGGGCATCCTTGTTCCTCTCGTTCTCCTCTAAATCTACAGTCCACGACTCAAGGAGCGGATGTATATGAGCGCGCAGCCCAATGGCTGGACCACCGCCAACCCTCTTAACTCGCTTGCTGATTTTTAGGGATACCGACACTTCGTAGTCGCTTGAGATTATATCATCAACCGCGATCATAACCTCCGCTTCAACTTCCACTTTAGTTTCATCCAGCACTTTAGGGGAACCGAGAATCAATTCACCATTTTCAATACCACCATCCTCAGCACCTTTTATAAACGTCCATTCCTGTAAGTCCCCGTCGTTAAAATTATCGCGAAATATCTCTGCCCGTATTGATGATGCCAACAACGTAAGTATCAACATAACCATCATATGTTTCATAGGGTAATACCTTCCCGCGCTCTTGTTAATTATAACGCAAGTTGCCAGACAACCCGATAAATCGGGATTTCGCTACACTCAATCTGTAGGTCGAGTTTTCATGCCCGACCGCTATCAGATTCCAACGCCCGATGAATCGGGCAACTACAGCAGGAGCACCGTCAAGGATCCCGTAGGGAACAACGATCGTTATTCCCTACTGAAGTGCGTAACTCCTAATACGAATAAAAAAAGCCCCAGAGGGGCGACAGGTGTACAACAAGCGGCTCTCCAGGGCTAATTAATCTTGTGCAGGTTTAGGGGTGGGTTCCCTCAATCATACTCAAGCACGATTTTGATAGCTTCATCCTTCTTATGCAGAGACAACTCAAACCCGCGCTGCACCTCAGTGAAGGGCAGCCGGTGCGTGATGATGGGTGAAACATCAATTCGGCCTTGCGCAATCATGTCCATCGCCAACGGGAAATTGTTTTGAGCGTCAGGACCCACAGATCCGATGAAGCGGATGTTTTTCCGGAAAAAGTTACCGAACCCGAACGGGTAGGTCGGATCATCTGGCACCCCGAACGCCAGAATCGTCCCGTCCCGCTTGACGAGATCCATGCACTGATTAATTGTCTCCGTTTGATGCCCTACTACCTCAACGACCAGATCGGCCATGCGACCGTCCGTGATCTCCTCAACGGCGGCAACCGTATCCGTCTCAGCCGCGTTAATCGTGTGCGTCGCCCGCATCTGCCTTGCGGCCTCCAGACGGAAATCGACGAGATCCGTCGCAACCACTGTCTTGGCACCCAAGTTACTCAACAGGTGCGTGAACAACAGTCCCATCGGTCCCTGTCCCACTACGACGACATCCTGATCGAGCAGGTTCCCTAACTTGCTACACGCCCAAATCACAGTGCCGAGCGGTTGAGACATCAGGATGCAGTCTTTACGTTCAAAGTCCGCCAACGGGACTGTGACGCTTTCGTTGGCAACGAAGTATTCCGATAGTCCACCGGGGCGCCCCGGCAGTGCAAGCACGGCGTCGCCTTCCTTGAACCGATCCGATTTGCTCTCAGCGACCTCGCCGATGCATTCGTGGATAGTCATTCCGGGCGATAGCGGATAGGTGTCTGCTGGTTGTTCAAGGACAAAGGACGGCATATCGGTGCCGCAGATAGCGTTCATGTGCGTCTTAATAAGTACGGTTCCCTCCGGATCAGATGAAATGTCAGGTTTATCAATATCGATCATCTCAATCTGACGGGGGGCAACAA
Source organism: Candidatus Poribacteria bacterium (assembly GCA_022822005.1). Taxonomy (GTDB): domain Bacteria; phylum Poribacteria; class WGA-4E; order WGA-4E; family PCPOR2b; genus PCPOR2b. The sequence goes on along the minus strand of JAJECO010000017.1, from coordinate 13,632 downwards.
TCTGTGCAGCTTTCACATATTCCTCCTAAACTGTCATGCAACAGAAACCGAGTTTTCAAGAAAAAACTCGGTTTCTCTTTGTATGAATCCTAAACCTTATAGGCGAACAGTTTCGCCTGGAACATCTCGATACGAATGGCGACCATCTCACCGACGCTGGTGATGTCACTACTGCCCTGCCAAGTTACGACCTGGTCTTCCTGATCACCTGTCAGTGGGTCACACGTCTCAAAAGTAAAACCCTCAAGGGGATTTGCGTCCGGGCACTGCATGGTGGGTATCCGTGGCATCAACTCAACGCGGATCCACCCTCCGGGTGCGCAGCGGTAGTTCAGGTGCAGTTCGTTTTCCGTGCGGAACACGGTGGGAATTGTGAAGCGCCCTTCTGTTGCTGCTTCGATCCCGCAGAACCGATGCGGACGCCAGCGTGCCCACCGATTCTGGGATGGCTGCATTTCCGGGAAGAATGCCTCCTTATACTCGTCCTTAACGGTATGCAGCGTCGAACGCGCATGGTAAGGCACCGCCCAATCGCCATCGGGCAGCTCGACCAGCCCGTTGCGCCAGACATGAATTTGTCCCTCTTCACCACTTCCTAATGGTCCCAGTTCAACTGCTGGTCTGCGCTCAGGGCGGGTCCAGATCAGGCCATCGCGACTGAAGGCGAGTTGCAGGTCGACATGATCGGTGGCGTTATGGAACACCGGAATGACCATGGCGTGTAGTTCATCTCGCCCCGGATAGGGGAAGTAGCAGGCGCCGTAGAACGATATATCCAACGGGTCCTGTGCATCGGGATGGATTAACAACTTCGCCGCGGGCCATTTGCGGAAGTCCTTGGTTCGTGTCAGTCCGATAGCACGGCGCACCACCTCGGTTTCAGGCATGCTCGCCCCCACTGCCTGTGGCTCTACCGGAGCGACCCCTTGGGGCTGGATGTATGCATAGTAGACCCCGTTGTGAGCGTCATAGCCGGGGCAGATACCACCGTTCACCGAATAGTTGGCAAGCGGCTCAGGGAGGTGGGTCCAGGTAAGCATGTCCGGCGAGGTCAAGCCCAGCAGCTGCCCCTTTAGAACTACCTTGCGCCCTGTATAGGATTGCCCCTCGTAATGCTCGGCACGCCAGCATCTGTCCGCCTCATCTCCATCGACCTCCTCGCCGGTCTCGCGATCAAGCCAAAAACCCTTTGCTTCCAAGGCTTTGTATCGCTCTTCGGGCGAAGCAGACGGGTCTTCAAAGATGCTCGCCTGTAACGGTGTCTTGAGGATATTGTTATCCGTAGAGCCGTTAAACTCAGTCAGTCCGAGCACCGGCCGCTCCCAATGGTAGCCATCATCACTGACGGCAAGGCAGGTTCGTTCCCCAACATTGTAGAGCATGTGAAGTCGCCCGTCTTGGTGCCAGATGTGTCCGGGATAGATTATGTCATCGGTTTCCCACTCTTTCTCTGGCAGCATGAATGGATCAGACTTGTCCCCCGGCTCCACCCGCAGGTTCACACCGATCGGCGCATCGAACATCTCATAGTTTCTCTGACGGGTTATGCTGCGGTGCCCCGTGAAAATCTCCATCAGATCGACCATCGCCATCCAGGTGCCGGGGTTGTATCGCGGACGCACCCAATCGCCGGGGAAATAACTACCACGTTCCAGAATCTCCTGACGCTGTTCAGCCATTTTCGCCTCTTTCTTACGTTTTCAGTCTAAACTGTGCCGTTACTCTTTCGTGGTTCAGGTTGATGGTCCAAAGTCTGATTGTCGGGTGTCAGGTATTCAATGGGATGCTGGCTCATTTTACTGATTGCGACTCGGACATCACTCAGCTCTCTTCGGATATTTATGACCGGTTGACTGAAATTATCAACTCCCTTGTCTATGCGGTCTTGTAGCTGGTTGCGCAGCTGCTGCAAATCATCCGATTGCTTGGTCAGTCGTCTCTCTAACCGCCCTGTGCGGTAGAGCAAGAGTACGACCTGTACAAAAAACATCACTGCCAGAAGAATCGCAATATTGGTATATGATGGCGACCATGTCGAAAAATCCATAATTTTTTCTCCTTGTTTTTCCTCAATAGGTTCACCCAGTTGAACACTTAAAGGAAATACAGTTTTTTCGGTTTTCTACGCTTATCTTGTTCCACGAGTGCAAGCTTCCCGATAAGGTCGGGAGTTAGCGGCTTGCACAAGTCGGCAGAATCTGCGTCACCTCCTTTTCGGACCGAAACACGCAAGTCCTGGTAGAGATAGATGACAATCATCTTCCTGGGTTTCTATTCTTAATTTGACGACGCCCCTTGTTTCTTGGGCGCATTCCACTGTGTGAAATGCGCCTCTTGCTCCTTTGATCAGTTTCTAGTGCTCTGTGAAATAAATTATGACAAGCACCTTCATTGCGATGGCCGGTGCGGTTAAAAACCGCACCTACCGGGCCTTGGGAACATTGAGAATTATCGATTTATGTTCTTATACAGTTTGTGCTACATTTATCTGACAATATACTAGTAATGCTGTGAGTCCTGATAGCGCGAGACTGTCTCCTCGCCACAGGTCATCGTCTGTAGCAGGGCAGGCTGTCCCTCCTTCGTCGCAGCGATGGCGCGTGCAATGGCACCGGGTAGTTGGTCCGGGGTTTCAACGGTTTCGGCAAAGGCACCCAAACTCTCGGCGACCTTCGCATAATCCCCAGACAGCTTGTCGCTGTCCCAATGCTCCGAGGCATACGGCATATTCTGGTTGTAGTGCGTCATTATACCGTTGTTTAAGACAACGGTCAATATCGGGATTTCGGACCGCACTGCCGTTTCAATGTCCAAACCCGCCATACCGAAGGCGGCATCGCCCATTACATTGATTACCAACTTCTCAGGTGCAGCCATCTTCGCGCCCAACGCCAGCCCCAGTCCATAACCCAACTGTGTCGACTTGCCCCATCCGATATAGGTATTTGGAGCATCGGTGGTCCAGAACGGACACATTCGATCTCGCGGATAACCTGCGTCGTGCGTAGCGATGGTGTTCGATACATCGACCGCCTTATGGAGTTCGTTGAGGACACGATACTCGTTCATCGGGACTTCATCCGATTCAAGGAGTGGCGCCCATTCGGCCATCCATTCGGCTTTCACTTTGCGGATTTCGTTCGCCACACCGTTAGCGTCCGGTCTCCCTTGCTCACCAATCTGCCGCTTCACCTCTTCAATCATCTGTTGCAGCACCAGCTTCGCATCACCAACAGCGCCGTGAGCCAACCGATGATGTACGTTGAGATCATCGGTGGAATTGGTAATCTGAGCGAGGGTAACGCCAGCAGGCATCCGTGGGCTATAACCTCCACTGAGCGTGGTAGCGATACCGAGGACAAAATCTGCATTGTGGAGGAAATACCCCGCCATCCGCGAGCCGCTATTCCCAGCGGTCCCCAATGCCAACCGATGGTTCTCAGGGAACCCGCTCTTGCCCTGTAGGGTTGTCAGGACCGGAATGCTGGTCAACTCTGCCAACTCTACTAAATCATCGGTCGCTTCGGCGTATAGTATACCTCTGCCTGCACTGATAACAGGATTTTCCGCTTTGAGCAAGGCGGTTACCAAGTCGCGGACATCATCCGGATCTGCCCCAGATTTGCGTACCTGTACCGGTTCATAGTTGAAGGCACTATCCGGAATTTCCTGTCCTGCCGCGTCCGAAGATATCTCCAACAGCACCGGTCCGGGTCTTCCATGTTTTAGCCGGGTGAACGCCATGCGCATCAGTTGGGGGATACGGCTTGCCTGATTGATGTATTCCGTCCACTTGGTGACTCCGCCGTAGTTCCTATGCGAAACGAAGCCTGGATGCATACCCAAACTTTGGCCGCCCGGTCCTCCGGGCAAGAGCAGTATCGGTACAGAATCGGCGTACGCCTGAGCGACACCGCCATAGGCGTTCTCTGCGCCCGGTCCCTCTTGCATCATGAAGACACCGATGCGATTCCCACTCATGATACGGCTGTAACCGTCAGCCATGTTGACGCCCGCTCGCTCTTGGCGCGAGATAATTGGTCTCAGTCCCTCTTTGGCGGCCGCATCTATCAACGTATGATTGGGAAAGCAAGCGAACCAATCGAGACCTTCAGCCTTAAGAATCTTAGCAATTGCTTGATTGCCTGTCATATATCTTGTGTCCTTTCAATTTACTCCAGTTACTCTGAATCCCGACCTCGCCGGGGCGGAGTGCGATGTACAGAATGTGCAATACGTAAGGCGTCGAAACGGTTTCTGTCACCCGTTATCTACTGTTTTCCATTAACCTCAACCATTTAAATTTCGATTTCAGCATCGGGATAAGGCATAGATATTAGCCTTCCCTACTATACCACCCTCAACAAAAGAGGTCAAGAATATTCATTGAAACAGTAGGGTCATTTAGTTTTACTGTAGGAGGGATCTCCGAATCCCGACACTTACTAACCAATAGACGTTTGGGGCAGCCATCGGCAGAAGAACCGACGCCAGTTCGTGTGAAAGATGTTGTCGATATCCGCATCGTTGTAGCCACGTCTCCCAAGGATAAACTCCAACTTGCGCAAGTCCTCCGTCGTCCTGAAGTCGGACGGCATGTGGTACGTTGCACCGGTATCAGTACCGATAGCGACGTGCAGGGTGTCTCCCGAGAGCTGACAGACGTGGTCAATATGATCAGCTACCGTCGTTAGTTTCACACCCTCCGTTGATGATTCACCGTGTACCCATTCGGGTTCGAGCATCCAAGCGTCCAGGGCCGCCCCAATGACCGCACCGCGCGCAATGAGGAGTTGGATCTGTTCGTCGGACAATTGCCGATCACCGGGAACTAACGCGCGGCAGTTGTTATGGCTTGCGATCACAGGTCCGCTGAACCGGTCAAGCGCATCGTAGAAACTCTGATCGGACAGATGCGTCAGGTCGAGGATCATCCCGATCCGCTCAAACTCCTTGAGCAGTTCGATCCCCTTGGGCGTCAGGGGTCCGCCTACGCCGGTGCCGGCTGCGTAATGACTGAACCCAAAATGTGCTAACATGACGCTGCGCAACCCGTCCTCCCACCACGCCTCTGCCTGTGATGGTTCGACAATCGGATCGGCACATTCCATGGACAGAATGACCCCGACCGGCGACCGGTCATCCCCTTGCCGCTCCCAATCACCCCAGTGGGCGTCTAACTCCTCGGACGTGCCGATCAGTTTTATCTCTCCCTGCTGGGCAAGGATTCGGTAGTACGCTAACTGTCCCTGCCCCCAAGCGTAAGCCATCCGTTGTGTGCCGTAATCGAGGTCTATCCGTCGGTGGCCTGTCGGGGGTTGAATTTCGCGCTTGGCGCGTGCTGATATAGACGACTGACAGACCGCCACCCCCGCACGGCGCATCTCCGGTAGACTGACCGTCGCTCCGCCTCGCTCAAGCGCGTCCGTCATACCGGCTTCGCGGGCATTTATCTGGGCAACGGGTTCGGTCTGATCTCTGTTATGGCAGAGCGCGAACAGTGCCAGATCCAGGTGTCCATCGAAAATTAACCGCATCGTAGTTTTTCCGTAAAGGTGCGTATCGTAGGTTGGGTTAAATGATAGCGGAATCCAACAACCATAAACACCCTGAAAGTGTGAAAGTGAGAAGGGGAGAAAGTGAGAAGAAACCGTTGTTGAATCAATCGTCTTTGCTCACTGTCCCACTCTCCCACTTTCTCACCCGCTACTTTTAGGGTTAGGCTGCAGTAACAGATGCAATAAACCATCAAATGTCGGATTGAACCCTCTTAAAGTTCGCCTGCAAGCCGCTTCAGATGGTTCTGGCGCGGCTCCGAAGCGCGTCGCAACGCGGCCTCAGGCACATGGATCTGTGGCAAGACTTCTGGATTTGCCCGGACGAATCCCTCGGCGTATCCTGTCCCAGCGTACCAACCCGCATGACCTGTATGAATCTCAATCCGTTTCCGCGCGAAGGTTTCGGTGTGTCCTTGGCTGCTGAAAAGGATTTCCGCCTGAACCCGTTGCTCTTTCCAGTCCGAGATGTCCACATAGAAGTCGATTTCGTCGGACATGTAGTAGACGCCGGGATAGTAGGTTGCGGCAATCGTGTGGGGTCGCTGACGGCTGCCGTAGTCGGGTGTTCCCGCTAATCCCTGTGCTTCCATGATGGCGAATGCGGTTTCGTCGTGATCATTGTGCGCGGCAGAAGCCAGCCCGTTCCGTCCACTGAGGTGTGGCCGCTGCGTGATTAATACATGCGGTCGAACATCGTAGATAATCTGCCGGAGCGTTTGCACGGCTTCCGGTGTCTTATGGAACGGCTTATCCAGAAAATCCAGAATCCGTACGTCCGTCACGCCGAAGAGCGCGCAGACCTCGCGAAACTCCTCCTCTTTGATCTTGGCGTAGTCATCGGCACTCTGGTTAATAATGTCGGGGTCTTGCTCTGATTCCGGCTTGAGTAGCTCGTCATGGAGCCGCTCATTGTGTGTACCGACGCCGTTGGTCATGCTGACAACTGTGATGGTATCACCTTGGGAAGCGTGGATTCCGCAGGTGCCCGCGCAGTGGGTAAAATCGTGTGGATGCGCTTTTACCACAAGAAACCTTAGATTTTCGTTACCTTGCATCGTAAACCTCCTCTGCCTCTTTTGTTAAGAGGAACATCTGTTCAAGTTATAGTAGATCTTGGAATTAATGAGACACCCCTAACCGGTGCGGTTAGAAACCGCACCTACCGGGGTCATAACTCTAGCGGTTAGAAACCGCACCTACCGGGTTGGATTGAATCCTAAATCTACCTCAATGCAATGAACTAACTAGCCGGCTGCGCCTGTTGCTGGTAGCGGTGGAAGCTCCGGATAGTTACCGCGCGCTGTTCTCAACGTAATCAACCCCTCAACGATCATCCAAACCTGCACCGCTTCAACGGCGATACCGAACGCAAGGAGCAGGTACTTCCCAGTGAATAGCCATCCGGTGTCGGGGTTAAACATCTGCCAGAACATCGCCCATGCGGGCATAATCAACATTACGATCATCGGAATCACAGCGAACCAAATTGGCAAATTCCGGCGGAGCAGATAGAAGACCGTCACCATAAAGGCAAGTCCTGCCAACAACTGGTTCACCGCACCAAAAAGGGGCCATAGAATTAATCCACCGCTTCCCGGGCCGTTCGGTCCGGGCATCAGCGCGACCGCACCGCCTAAGAATAGTGCGAGGGCGGTCGCCACATACCGATTGGTGAGTGGTTTAACCCCCATTGTACCCGCGAGTTCTTGGATAACGTAACGTTGTAGCCGTGTTGCCGTGTCCAATGTCGTCGCCGCGAAGCTGGCGACCAGCACCGCCATGATCGCGATAGCCATCTTCAGGGGGATGCCGACGCTTGCGAGGAAGTTCCCACCGCCCTCGACAAAGGCCCCCACCTTTTTGGCAAGACTATGGCTCGCCCAACCACCGACCGTTCGCGTTGTGCCGTCGGGGTTCGTCACCATCTCAGTTGTGGCATAGCGCGTCCGCCATGCCTCTTGATACCGCACCTGTTGGCCTGTCTCAGCACTTATCACGGGCTGAAAGGCGTAGCTGGCTCCTGTCCCGCTCCGTTGGAACAGCCCCATGCCAATTCCGGCGCAACATGCGAGGATAACGATGACCGCGAGGCCGCCCTCAAGCAGCATCGCACCGTAGCCGACATATTGTGCATCCTTCTCGGAAGCGACCTGCTTGCTGGAGGTGCCGGAACTCACCATGCAGTGGAACCCGCTGATCGCACCACAGGCGATGGTGATAAAGAGGAAGGGCCAAATCGGCGGCGCATCGGGCGGGATGTCGGGCGCAATCGCCGGGGCAGAAGCGAAGAGGTCCGCGCTCCCGGTCAGACCTGCGACAGCGAGACCCACAATGAGTAGGACCAGTGCCACAATCAGTTCATGGCTGTTGATAAAATCACGCGGTTGGAGTAGTGTCCAGACGGGAAGTACAGACGCGATGAAGCAGTAGACAAACAGGACCAGCGTCCAAATCACTACGGCATTTACAAAGGTGTGTCCCAACAGTGGGATGCCAAACCACGCTGAGATGTTAATCGGCAGCAGGTAAGCACCTACCCACATCCCGATGTACATTATCCCCAGCGCGATGATGGAAGGGATCAGGATGTTTCCACCCCTCCGATAGATCCAAAGCCCGATACCGACCGCCAACGGGATCTCTATCCAGACCGAAAGCACCGATTCTGGGTAGAGTGCAAAGATGATAGCAATGACCAGGCCGAAGATAGCCAAAACAACGGTCAGTGCCATGAATAGGATAGTCAGAAACAGCAACTTCGCACGCGGCGTGATCATCCGTCCCGCGATGTCGCCGACCGTCTGTCCGCGGTTGCGGAGCGAAACTACCAACGCGCCAAAGTCGTGAACAGCACCGATAAAAATTGACCCCAGCACAACCCAGAGCAGGGCGGGCAGCCATCCCCAAAAAACGGCGATCGCAGGACCAACAATCGGTCCAGTGCCCGCGATGCTTGTGAAGTGGTGACCGAAGATAATCTCCTTCTTTGTGGGAACATAGTCCACATCATCCCGTAATTCTTGGCTCGGCACCCGCGCCTCTGGATCGATGCCGAAGATCTTTCTTGCCAACCATCGTCCGTAGGTGTGATAGGCGATGATAAAGCCGAAGAAACTCAAGATCGCAATAATTAGCGTACTCATATTTACCTCCATTTACAACTTGGAATCAGTCATTAGTAAATTATGGTAGATTTCAGAATTATTTAGACACTACCAATGCACAGGCAACCCCCTAAATCCCCAACTCCCTAAATCCCCCTTGTCAGGGGGACTTTGGAAAATCAGGGGGACTTATGAACCAACTGTGCAAGTCCTATCTTTTTCAGATTCCAACCGAGTATCCGTCACGCCGTGGGTCGGCACCGCCCATGAGCGAACCTTCCGCTTGGTCAACTGCGATGCCCTGACCGCCGCCGACGCCAGCCGTCCACTCCGGCATTACATTGGGCTCATGCCCACGCGCCTCAAGTTGCGCTACAACATCGGCGGGAATGCGCCCTTCCATACTGACAGCGGTTCCCGGACTCTCAACTCGAACGCGCGGTGCCTCGATCGCGGCTTGGATGTTCATGCCGTGCTCGATCAGGTTCAAGACCATCTGTGCGGTTGTCTGCATGATCCCGTGGCTACCCGGCGTGCCGATCACTGCGAACAGTTTTCCGTCCTTCCAGACTTGGCACGGGGACATACACATCTCGATCTGCTTGTGCGGTCCGATGGCGTTTGGACTTTCGGGCAGGAGATCGAACCAGTTCATGAAGTTATTGAGGAACATGCCGGTCTCGCCGAGTGCGACGCCGGAGCCGAACCCGGATCCGAGGCTCTGCGTCACTGCGACCGCGTTGCCTTCTCCGTCAACGACATCGAAGTGGGTGGTGCATTCTCTAATCCATTCGGCGGCATTACCCGGCAGAATCTCGCCGGGCAGCTTGTCCTTCGTGTAACGCTCACCGCCACCGACTCCTGCACGGTGTCCGATCCGTTTCCGTTGCTCGGCAGCGTATTCTTTAGAAAGCAGCCCAGTGATGGGCGGGTTCTCCGCAACAGTGTACTCCGCACGGTCTGCGCTTGCCAACTTTATCGCTTCGATCAGCAGATGGAGATATTCCGCAGAGTTATGCCCCAAATTGAAGAGCGGATCGTTCTCTAAGATATTGAACGTCTCCAGATATTGGAACCCGGAACATGGGGGTGGCGGACAGAAGATCTCAAAGTCCTTGAAGGTGGTCGAGATCGGCTCGTGCCAATCCACCTCAAAGTCGGCGAGATCCTTTTCCGTGATTAGCCCGTCGTTCTCCCGGAAATACTGCGCGATGTGCTTCGCGATTTCGCCGTGATAAAAGACCTCTGTTCCCCCTTCGACTACCTTGCGGAAGGTCTGGGCAAGCTCTTTCTGGACCAACACCTCGCCCGGTTGGGGTGTCCGTCCGCGGGACATGATAATCTTTGCGCCCGTTGGCGAGAAACGGGGTCCCGCGCCTGCCATGAACTCGGCGTTTTTCACCGTGACGGCGTAGCCGTTCTCCGCGTGTCCGATCGCTGGCGCGAAGATGTCCGCATGGTCCATGCTGCCGAATCGGTCGAGGAGTGCCAGCCAGCCGCCGCAGGCAGCGGGGATCATGCCTGCCCGGATCCCGACCTCATTTGAGCCCGGCTCCGAATATGCGTCGAGTGTGGCTTCGTACGGGCTGGTGCCCATGTAGTCGAGGACGTAGCGTTTATCCTCTTTCGCGTTGTAGATCAACATATAACCGCATCCGGCGATACCGGACATGTACGGTTCGGTAACGTTGAGGGTGGATGCGACGGCAACAACTGCGTCGAAAGCGTTGCCGCCCTGAAGTAGGATCTGCGCCCCCGCCAAACTTGCGAGTGGATGCGCGCTCGAAACCATGCCGCGTGTGCCGGTTACGGTCGGACGGTGTGTGACACCGTGTGATGGAAATGCCATGTTTGATTCCTCCTTAGAAACCAAAATTTTAATAAGGTCCCTCAATGGGGTGATAGGTGTGTAGAATGCGTGAAACGTGAAACGTGAAAAGTGACCCGTGACCCGTCCTAGATTATGTTGACATGAATATGTCCTTTACACGGATTGCACGAATTAAAAAACGCCGATACTTCACAATCAGCACTCGTAGGGGTTGGGTCTCCCAACCCATTCCGCAAGACGAGAATCCTTCATGAGATCGGGAATGAACCAACATAACCCCAGAGGAGCGATGATTGTCTGAATCGCGGATTAAACGGATTACGCGGATTGCACGGATTAAAAACCGATGAACTTCCCTGATTGAAAGCCCCAGAGGGGCGACATGTGACAACCACATTGTACAAAATCCGTGATAATAAAATTACACCGGTAACCTATCAATGTGAGGTTTGAATGCCTTCTCCAGTAGAATCATCCCCTCGATCATGGGATCCTGTATTTCTGGCCATCTCTCCTCATCGTCGCGGTACCCTCCCAGCGAAAATCGTTTATTAATTCGACAAGCACGCCTGCCTTCAAGACGTTGCCATTCAAGCTCCTCACCGAAGGCTTCCTCTATCTCCGCTTTAGATTGTTGCAGTCTATCGAATATCTCCTCGTTCTCGCTATCTGCATCCCTACCTCGATCGATGTACAGCTCTATCTCAGAGGTATGCCGTTGGACAACGTAGTCAAACCTCAACCCCCTTCTTCCAGCTCCTGTCATTAAATAACTGTATGGGTTAGGGTTGATGTTGGCATGTAATGTCGTTCTATCTCTCGCCCGCTCCAGCAACTGTGTCCAAAACCGACGACGGAGGATGTGCCGTTCTGTGAATTCTCTCCTTGTTTCGCCAGCTTCTTGGCTTGCCTCACTTGACCCAACAATCAGTGTCAGCAGCGGTGCGGGTGGTGAATCTTCAATCTGAACCGCCTCCAGTTTAAGTAGATAGAAGGAAGCCGAAGACGACTCATTCAGCCACGAAATAGCGCGGATGTGTTCGGGTCTGGGATCAGAGACAATCCAGATTGCGGCTTTCGCGTCGATTGCAGTCAGATAGGTAATGAGCTTGCCGAGGTGGTCATGGTTGCTTCGCTCAAGTTGATTTTCAATGATTACGGGATTCCCTAATTCATCCTCTGCGACGAGATCCACGCTGAAATCCCCCGCCGGATGCTCTCGTTCTACGATTGAAAGCGATAGATCAATCGCACTGTTCAACACATCAACGTTCTCCGCAAGCCACGGTGTGAAATCTTGTGGTTCGCTAGACCATACATCACGCAAATCAACCCTTCGTAGACTTCCAATCATTTTCTCACCTCCTTGATAAAGTAGTAGGCACACGCCGTGTGCCGTAACTCCCAAACACTGATCCCAATAGCGAACCGTAGGTTGGGTTGAACGCAGGCTGTGAAACCCAATACAAATGAGCCCTTTACGCATCATGCCTTACGTATTACTACCACACATGTCGCCCCGCTGGGGCTTTAGGATTCGGATGTCTCTGTGTGCTATAAACATGTCGCCCCTCTGGGGCTAAATGAGCGTGTGAATCGTCTATCGTTTCGTATGCTTTTCGCAGGGTATCAATAAAGCTATCCACAATAACCTAACAGAATCTAACACTTTTTACAGAATCGCGTATTACGCTTGACGCTTGGCACATTGCGCTCCGCTGGAGCGCGGGGGTTAGATGGATTGCCTTCTATAGACATATCGCTCCGCTGGAGCGAAAGAAATTCTATAAACATGTCGCCCCGCTGGGGCTAAATGAACTGATAAACTAATCAATCAATGCATCCGCCAATTCTGTGAAGTCCGGGACGGTCACGTCCGGTAGATAGGGCGAATCCTCATACGGCAGCTCGTAGCGATTAATAAAGGCGGATTTGTAACCGCAGACTTTCGCGCCCATCACATCAAACGAATTGGCGGATACCATCAGGCATTCCTCCACCTTGAGCCGAAGCCTGCTGATGGCGGCGTAGCGGTAAACCGCGGGGTGTGGTTTGAATGCGCCAACATCGGTTACGGAGATGATGTCGTCAAACTCCCACCGGACACGGTTCTTTGCGAGATGGTCGAGGAAGTGGGGATCGCCGTTTGACAGGATCACCAACTGGTAGTGGGATTTGAGGCGTTCTAACGCGGGAAGCACTTCGGGGAACGGAGAGAGCATGTCCCATGCGCCCATGAAATCTTGTACTTCCTCGCCCGATGTTTGAATCTTGTTCAGGTTGAGGACGTAGACGAAGGCGCGGCGTACCGTTTCCAGATAGCCGCTATGCCCCAGCATCACGAGGGTGTCCTGATATTGCTCTATCCGTTGCCGCGCGCGCCATTGGTCCCAGAACGGATCTGCTGTGATCTCCGCGTCTTTCGCCTGTAGGAATTCTGCGATGTAGGGTTTCAGGCTGCCACCAAGATCGAGGATTGTGCCGAATAGGTCGAATGTCAACGCTTTGATATTTGATTTTTCCATAAATTTCCTTATTTTTTGGGAAAGTTGTCCACAATCACTTAACAGAATTTAACAAAATTTAACACTTTTCGGAAAATTTCTGGTTTTTATTGTCTGAATCGCGGATTAAGAGGATTACGCTGATTGCACGGATTAAAAAAACCCGAACTTGCCCGATTCAAACCCACAGTCATATAAAGGTAGTAGGCACACGCCGTGTGCCGTAACCCTTATACAAATCATGGAACAGCCAAGCGTACCTACTACAACTTCACTAATCAATCAACGAACAACATAGCCCCAGCGGGGTGACATGTGTTGTGATTTATGAAGGTTCAACAACAATGATGATCTTCAAATCATCCCTCGATTGACTCTCCAAATCTCCGCTTAAAGCGTGAGAATTTGCTATTCTGCCCTCGGGGTCATAAATAAAACAAACTAAGGTATCACAATCTGGATGTTCTTTATATCTTTCAATGTCAACAATTAACTGAGGGGTGTGCATAAATATAATTGACATAATCAGTCAACTAGGGTTTCCTATTGTTATCCCAAACAAAAAGGAATTCCCCTATGGCAAAAGAGCCAACGCTGACCGATTATGTCACTGTTATTGTGCACCTATTTGCACA
>JAJECO010000071.1 GCA_022822005.1 Candidatus Poribacteria bacterium | reverse complement strand
ATTACCGATCTGGACGTAGAAATGGTAAGAACCCTTTCGACAAAGGGAAGATTTTGTCATTTGATGAAGCCATTGTAGAAAAGCTAAACGAGATAAAAGATGATATGAACCTTGGGGATGACAATATTGGTCTATTCTCATTTATGCAGGAGGATATACGAGCGGGTGATGTGAATTTATTAGAAGGGTCATGTTTAGCGGTCCTACCGAAATTGAAAAGCAGGACTTATTCTGGAATAATTACGTCACCGCCCTACTGCAATCGTTACGACTATACACGTACTTATGCCTTAGAACACGCACTGCTTGGGGTTAATGAAATTGGGTTAGCGACCTTGCGGCAAACCATGTTAAGTTGCACGGTAGAAAACAGAGCAAAAGCACTCATTGACTTAAACCCTGAATGGCAAACGGCTATAGGCATTTGTGATGACTTACCTTTATTGCAGGGGATATTGAACTATTTGGATTACAAAAAAGATAAAAAAGAACTCAATAACAGTGGAATTTCTCGTATGGTGAGAGGTTATTTTTATGAGATGGCTTGTGTTATCCAAGAATGTTACCGGGTATTGGATAAAGACAGCATGATGTTCATGGTGAATGACAATGTTAGGTATGCGGGTGCCGCAATCTCTGTAGATACAATCCTCTCAAAAATAGCTGAAGATATTGGATTTCAGATAGAAAAAATCCTTGTTTTGCCTCAAGGTAAAGGGAATAGCTCCCAACAAATGGGTAAGCACGGACGAGAAGCGTTGAGAAAGTGCGTCTATGTATGGAAAAAGGATAAATAGATGCCGTTTAAGAACCATCTGGAATCGTACGAAGATTTAATCACTCCCTATGAGGAGACGCGGGCGGGGTTTATCGCCTTAGCGTTAGAATTGGGCGATTGGTTAATCAAAATATGAATTTCTGGACTACTTTTACACATCGCGGTTCATACTTCAGATAGACAAAGAAAGCGAGGTAATATTTTATGCAGATGAGGCCGATTACGGCGAATCCTTCTCAGATTATGGTTGAACAACTTGCGGCATCGGGTGTGAAATATGTGTTCAATAACTCCGGATCACGCGAGGCACGTTTTTTCGATGCGCTGCATGTGCATCCAGATATACATGGCATCTTAGCACTCCATGAGGGCAGTGTTGCAGCACAGGCTGGCGGTTATACGCAGGCAAATCTTGATCCGGGTGTTATGCTAGTGCATCTCGGTGCGGGGCTCGCGCAATGCTTGGGACAGCTCATCAACGTTTGGGCGGGCAGTCTGCCTGTTGTGGTTATCACCTTTGCGGGGGATACCGGTAGTTACGCTGATCGGATCGGACTCGATCTCAGCCACGACTTCGGACCGACTTCTATCGCTGCGCCGTTTACGAAGCAGAACTGGACTGTGATCGAGCCTGACGGGCTTCCGCAAGCGATTCATCGTGCCTTACTGGTCGCCAAAACGCCGCCGGTGGGACCGGTCCATCTCGCTGTCTATGATCGGGTGCTTGGTCCCGAAGAGATATCCACGAATATAATCGATG
Source organism: Candidatus Poribacteria bacterium (assembly GCA_022822005.1). Classification (GTDB taxonomy): domain Bacteria; phylum Poribacteria; class WGA-4E; order WGA-4E; family PCPOR2b; genus PCPOR2b. The sequence continues at coordinate 6,195 of JAJECO010000071.1, read as the reverse complement.
GAGCACTTCCTGACCTCCACGCGGGTTATCCGTCAGATAGCGATGTCGAGAAGATTGAATCTGCCTTGCGCGATGCGAAGTCTCCCATGTTTTATATCGGGGACGGCGCTTGGAAAAGCGGTGCAGAAGCCCAAGTCTCCGCACTCGCCGAACATTTTGGTGTCCCCTTCGTTGGAAGTTGGGGGAGAGGCATCTCAACAACGCATAAACTCAACTGCGGACGGATGGATCAAGCAGCAAGCACGCTTCAGCCTGACCTGATTGTCTGTATCGGTATGCGGCACGGCGGCGGCGGAAAGCCGGGGGATTTCGGCACATTTTCCAAAGCGCCGCAGATTATAGCTATTGGGCCGGATATCGAGCATGTAAAAAATATCCCGAACTTAGACACAGCGATTCTTGCGGATGAGTGTAGAACGTTTGAACGGCTCGCAGAATTGGCTTCGAGCCATTCCAGTCCGAAACAGTTTGCCGAGCGACGCGCTTTGGCACAGGAACGGGCGGCGGCCCTTCGCACACAGCGGTTAAAGGAGGCACAGCGGGCTGAAGCCCAACCAAACCACGTCCGACCTTGGCTGGTCGCGGATGCGCTCGACAAAGCCTTAGAACGTCGTGGCGGTGGATTAGTTATGATTGAGCAATATGTGGTTCCGTTGGACACCATAGGCGGATCAGATGGCGGTGGTAAAAACACGTATATTCGGGCTGCTGGTGGTTCTGAGGGCTACGGTATTGGTGGAGCGGTCGGTTTGAAATTGGCAGCGCCTGACAAGCCGGTCGTTGGGTTGGTCGGTGACGGTTCAATGTTCTACGCGGATTCGGGGCTTTGGACGGCAGCACATCACGGCGTACCGGTCCTCTACATTATTTCCAACAATCAATCCTACGGCGTCGTCGCCTCCTCCTTTGGACGCGCAAATGGGGTGATGAAGGAGACCGGGGAGTATGCAGGTGTTGTTTTAGATGGTATCGATCCGGTAAAACTCGCTGACGGATTTGGTGTGGACGGTATGCACGTCCAAGATGAGTCTCGCCTTGCTGCAGCGATTGATCATGGGTTGAACGTGGTTGAGGGGGAGAATCGTCCATTTCTCTTGAATGTGCGCTTGCCGTTAGGGGTGCCAGAGGGCGGACGCGCTGCGAAGCAATTTCGACTTGCGGAGGCTGTGGCAGCGGCTCAGGCTCGCGCGGCTTAGTAACCAGCCAGTGGGCAAAAACCAATCTGAATCTATATTAACGCAAGTTGCCAGTCATAAGAAATGTTGCAAACCGGGCAGGGAACCAATCACCGCTCGCAGTGGATTGACAAATCTACTGCACTCCCACAGAAATGGCTTGGATAGGCATATCCAAGCCGAGCGGGGTTGATGGACAAAAACCAATCTGAATCTATATGAACAGGATTCATAAATCATGATACATATTCCGATTTTGCGGGCTGGACTTGCTTATAAGAGTTTGAATCTTGCCCGTGTATCACACATCCAAACAGGTGAACCGCTTGCAGTTGTGAGTCAGGCAAATCGTGGGTTGATTGCAAAAGATTTAATGGAAGCAAAAGAAAACAAGCGTGCCCTTGAGGATCTGTCTGTCTCAGAACTCTTGGCGATTTGTAAAAAGGCTGCCAACCTTTTTATGGAATCGGAACTGCCTTTGGACGACACGTTGCAATCGCCCAATGACTATATTCAGCAGGTTTCTGGAACAACGGGCTTACCCCAAAGTCTCTGCCGTAAAAATATGGGGAAGATCCGGTTGGTTTTGGACGAGATGGAGACGGTCTTGGGTGGATTGACACGTGGGTTGGATCTGTCCATTATTGACTCTGGCTGGGGGATTCAAAACGGACGGCCGCTGAGTTACCTGCCCCAAACTGACACATTGGGGGCGGTGCTTCCGAGTAACTCGCCCGGCGTGCATTCGCTTTGGGTGCCCGCGATTCCGTTGAAAACCCCACTCGTTCTCAAGCCCGGCAGCGAGGAACCGTGGACACCTTTCCGCATTGCACAAGCCTTTATTGAAGCAGGTTGTCCGTCCGAAGCGTTTGGATTTTATCCTACGGACTATTCGGGGGCTGCGGAAATCCTGCTTCAGTCCGGCAAATCTTTGCTGTTTGGTGGTGGCTCGACGGTAGCACCGTGGCAGGAGAATCCCAACGTGCAGATCCACGGTCCGGGGCGGAGTAAAATTATTATCGCCGATGATAGGGGCTCACGATGGGAAGAACACCTCGATCTTATGGTCAGTTCGGTGGCCGAAAACGGCGGTCGGTCTTGCATCAACGCCTCCGGCGTCTGGGTTCCATCATACGGACGCGAAATTGCCGAGGCGTTGGCGAGACGTTTGGTGGATATCACCCCAAAACCGTTAGACGATCCGGGCGCTCAAATCGCCGCTTTCACCAATCCGAAAGTTGCTGAAGGAATTTCTAACCTCATAGACAATCAACTGAAAGTTCCCGGCGCAACGGACTTGACTGCCAAGTATCGAAATGGAGGACGGGTGATTGAAGAAACTAGCTGCACTTTTCTGAGTCCGACCGTTATCTGGTGCGAGGATCCGGAACATCCACTGGCAAACACGGAGTTTTTGTTCCCCTTCGTCAGTGTGGTGGAGGTCCCGCAAGATGAGATATTAGACCGCATCGGTCCGAGCCTCGTAGTAACTGCCATCACGGATGATGACGCATTCATCGTTGATCTGCACCGCTCTCCCGATGTAGAACGTCTGAATATCGGACCCATCTCCACGAATCAGATTTCATGGGATCAACCGCATGAAGGGAATCTGTTTGATTTTCTTTATCAGCAGCGGGCGTTGCAAGTGAACCGTGGACAGTGAAAACTGAAGATAAATAGGCAGTACGAGGGAGTAAAATCAATGAGCAGTTCGGCAAGCGAAGCAGAAAGGTCCCTTGGACAACCTGCTAATACGCCAACGGTGAAGCGGATTGGTAGACAAAAGCTAGAACTTTCTACGCCTGAGGCTTCTGTAATACTTGAAAAGCATCAACTTGGAAGGCTGATGACTCTCAAACCGCTTGACGCCAACCCGATGAATTCGGTCTTTGAACTTACGCCGGAACAGGACGATTCGCTTATTTTGAAGATTCAATATCGTCCGGGTATTGGTTCCTTAAACGGTGAGCATTATGCCATACATCTGCTGAGGCAGCTGACAGACCTTCCTGTTTCTAGTCTGTGCACCCTTGATGACGATAGAGATATTATCCCTTACCCTTATCTACTCTCAAACAAACTATCGGGCGAATCGGGTTACGACTTCTTTGAAAGAACCGATCACGCCAATCGAATGCACCTCTCGGAAGCATTAGGGCATATCGTCGGTGTTATTCACCATCTAGAAGTTAGGGAACCGGAACAGTTACGAAACTGCGATTTGAATCAGTGGCAAGGCATTGTTAAAGAAGCACTTTTAAGTGATGAAAATTTTAGAGAAGAGATTGCTGCGTTCTCAGACACATTCTACTCGGAGTTAAACGATCTGATGGCATCGGTGTCAACATTGCAGATTGACGATGAGCCAGTATTATTGTGGTGTGATGCATTCTTCCATAACCTGTTGTTAAAAAACAGCGGCAGGAAGATTCAGATAACGGGAATCTATGACTTTCAGTTCGCTGCCTATGGAAGTCATCTATTTGATTTGAATAAAATAGAAGGAAACTTCCGCCTTCGCCGTCCTCGTGAGATTTATGGACAGCCCGAATATATCGGACAATTTTATAAGGGATATGAAGGAACAGGGAGGGCAATAAATGCCCCTTCGGACACGCATCGGATTCTTGTAAATATTATTCGCAATGCCATTCAGGTTCGCTATTGGTGGTGGGATTGTTTCGGCATTCTTCATCCCAAAACCTCAGAATATCTCAAAGCTATCTTGGTCGGATTAGCAGAACTTTCTCGAAAGTAGAAAGTTTCAGGTTTGCCGCCTGTCACAACGAAACATATAAACGAGGCTTGTAGACAAATTCCTTCGCATTTTACGCACTATTTTTCACGCACATAAGCGATTGGTTAACCGAACACCCCGCATAATAGGAGAAAATCTATGATCTTAGCAGAAATGACCTCACCCGAAGTTGATGCACTACCACGCGATATCGTCGTGCTGATGCCAGTGGCATCTTGTGAACAACATAGCCTGCACCTGCCGGTATTTACGGACAGTCTGATCGGACAAGAGGTGGCGCGTCGTGTTCATGAACGCTGCCCGGACGATGTTCTGGTTTTGCCGATGCAGTGGCTCGGATATTCTCAGCATCATATACGGTATCCCGGCACCATCAGTGCCATATCCGAAACCCATCTGCTACTGATGATGGACATCGTCGCTTCTATGGTAGGACACGGCTTCAAGAAGATTTTCATCCAGAACAGCCACGGCGGTAACGGCTCGAATATCTCGGTCCTTCTCCAGCGTTTGATGGAGCGTTACGGCGATAGCGGTGCGGAATTTTATTCCCGTTGGGCGTGGGGTGGAGCGCTTGATGAGATTCGTGAGTTGGGTAGCGCAGGATCGGGTCATGCAGGTGAAACCGAGACCTGTATGATTATGGCAATTGATCCGAGCCTTGTTCGCACCGATCGGTTAGATCCCGACGGGGAGCGCGATGGGATGCGGGTGCCGGGGATGTCCTCCTACCACCGTTTCGATCAACGGACTCGGCACGGCGGTGTTGGCGATCCACGACCCGCAACCGCTGAAAAAGGGGAGCGGATGTTAGACGCCTCCGCCGATGAAATCGCTGAGCAGGTTAAGCAGATCCGTGCGTTGAGACCGTTCGACTAATCTGCATGTTTTATATTCTATAGTGGATCTTAGCATTAATGAAACACCCCAAACCGGTGCGGTTGGAAACCGCACCTACCAGGGGCGAAAGTGTCTATTTATTTTTAGAATTCACCATAAGTAAAATGCAATCCTTCGATTTCCAATCCAATACCCGGGTCGTTTTCGGTGAAAACAGCTTAGACCAGTTGGGAGACCTGACGAGCGAACTCGGAGGTGCACGGGTCCTGCTCGTCACCGATCCGGGTATCGTCAAGGCAGGTATATTAGAGCGGGCGCTCAACTCTCTGGACGCGGCGAGGCTTGATGTCTGGGTATTCGATAGCGTCGAGGAGAATCCGACAAGCCGCCATGTCGCAGAGGGGGTACTGTTTGCGAAGGATCAGGGAGGAATTGATCTGCTCATCGGGCTTGGTGGTGGCAGCGCAATGGACTGCGCCAAAGGGATCAACTTCGTGTTGACGAATGGAGGGCGGATGGAGGATTATTGGGGTGTGGACAAAGCGACCGAACCGATGCTCCCCTCCATTGGTATCCCGACGACTGCTGGCACCGGCAGCGAGGCACAGTCGTTTGCTTTAATCTCTCAAGAGGACACGCACCAGAAGATGGCGTGCGGTGACAAAAAAGCCCGATTCCGAACGGTTATACTTGATCCAGTTTTGACGACGAGCACTCCGAAGGGGGTAACAGCGGCTACAGGGATTGATGCTATTTCCCATGCGGTGGAAAGCTATGTGTCCACGCGGCGGAACCCTATCTCCCAGATGTTCGCCAAAGAGGCATGGCGGTTGTTGGAAAAGAGTTTTGAAATTGTGGTCGGTGATCCAGAGAACATAGAAGCCCGAAGCCGAATGCTTTTGGGCGCACATTTGGCGGGTGCTGCAATAGAAAACTCCATGCTCGGCGCCGCACACGCCTGCGCAAATCCTTTGACCGCCAGATACAATATCACACACGGTGTCGCGGTTGGATTGATGCTGCCCGGTGTCGTCCGTTTTAACAGCCAAGCGGTGGAGACGCTTTATCAGGAGTTACATCCCTCGGCGTTGCATGAGCGTGTTTCTGAACTAAGAGCGGTATCAGGGCTGCCGGAACAACTAAGGGATTTCGGGATTCGGTCTGAAGATCTACCGCAATTGGCTGAAGAAGCAGCGGAGGAGTGGACAGGAACATTCAACCCACGCTCGGTCAGCAAGACCGAATTATTGGAACTCTATGAAGCAGCTTATTAATACGCAAGTTGCTAGTCGTCCAACTCGCTCGGCTTGGATAGGCATATCCAAGCCCTCCTTATACGTATGCAGTGGATTTGTCAATCCACTGCGAGCGGTGATGGTCTCTATTCAGTGTCCATTCTTCCGTTCCAAGACATTTTTC
>JAJECO010000086.1 GCA_022822005.1 Candidatus Poribacteria bacterium | reverse complement strand
ATCAGCGAGTCCTCGATCTTTTCGGCGCCAAACGGCTGATGTGGGCGACCGATTTCCCGTGGATCTTGGAAGCCCCCGGGTACGGCCAGCTGACCGGCATCCTCAAGGAGTTGTTGCCCGATCTACACGAGAACGAATATGACGCCATTATGGGCGAAAATGCAAAGCGGTTTCTAAGATTTCCCGACCGCGCAAAATAGTGTGTCCGTTGCGTTGCGCAACGTTGCAATTTTCCCGGATATGACCAAGATTCAGACCAAACTCCGAACAGTGCTGCCTGACGGCGCATGGTCATTTGCTCATCATTTTTTCCACAAAATATCAGGATCCGATTTCCATGAGACAACAAGCACGAGCCACGACTCCGAACATTGTTAAAGAGATCCAAGCTGGGAAGATACGCCCCGTGTACCTGCTGTGTGGCGAAGAACAGTTTCTAGTAGAGACCACCCTCAAGCAGATGCTTGAGAATCTTCTGTCCCCTGAGACTCGAGATTTTAACCTGAATCACCTGGACGGCGCGGAGGTTTCGATGCGCGATATTCTCAGTGCAGTGGAGGTCTACCCAGTAATAGCAGATTGGCGTGTTGTTGTTGTGAATGAGGCTACAGTATTCAAGAGACAGAAGGGACCATCATCGCCGGAGATAATAGAAAACGCAGCAGAAGCTGCCGAAGAGGGGAATCCGCGGAAGGCAATCGCATTGATGGTGAAGGTCTTGGGCGTTTCGGCACAGGACATTGCTGATGAGAATACCGACTTTAGAGAAGCCATCAGCGACCTCATCGAGGAAAACGAAGGCGGGTTGAGTCCTGAAGATCTTGAATTTCTTCGCGACTTGCCGCAAATTACCGCTCAGATTGATGATTTTCAGCACATATCGGGCGCCGTCGACGACACCGAAATCCTGATTGAGTGGCTGGGTGGGGAGCTACCCAAAGAAAGCGTACTCATTTTTACAGTTAAAGGAAATGTGGATGGGCGAAGCCGGCTCGTTAAATTAATAAGTCGTGTCGGCAGGTATGCCTCGTTTGCGTCGTTGGAACCCGCGCGATCAGGTCAGCAAGATCGGGTTTACCAAGGTGTATCCAGAAAGCTCGAAACATTTGGGAAGAAGATTTCTCCCAATGCCTTTAATCTTCTTCAAAGTCGGACAGGAAACGACATGCACCTGATTGCTGAAGCCATCGAAAAGATAATCGCTTTTGTTGGTGAGAAGACCCGGATCGACGAACGGGATATAGAAACCGTCATCGCCCAGAGCAGTTTTGAAAACATCTTTGCACTTACGGATGCACTTGGAAAAAGATCCGTTTCCCAAGCGTTATCCAGCCTCCACAGTGTGCTAGAGAGCGGGGAGCCACCGATCAAAGTCAACGCACTGATCGCACGGCAAATCAGGCTCACCCTTCAAGCAAAACTGCTTGCTGAGTGCGGAGAACTAAAACCGACAGTGGATCGAATGAATTATCAGAGTTTTGCAGATAACGTTTTCAAGCCACTCGCCGAGAAAATGTCGAAAAATCTACCACATGCAGCGCAGGTCAATCTCCTCAAGCAGAATCCCTATGCTGCTTATAAAGTAGTCCAAGCTATTCCTTTTTTTAACACAGACGAGTTAATCCAAGGATTGGAGCAAACCCTGGAGGCGGATGTACAACTCAAGAGCAGTCAATTAGATCCAGAGTGTATCTTAGAACAGTTAGTCTATGAACTTTGCACCAAACCAGATACCAGGAGATTGGCAAGAAACAGAATATGAGATCTCAACCGGCGAGCAGCTCTCCGAGTATTCAGGCTCCACCTCTTCTCTCAATACGGGTGAGTATTCACTTCGACGACTCAAATATTTCCGCTGACGCGCGCATAGCTTGCATCAATCCGGGGAATTGCTTAAACTCTCACAAGGTCCAGTCGATAATAAGAGTGGCAAAATTCTTATATCTCTTGTAAGGAAATTAGTGATCCTGAGTGATAGCACTGCGTCATTCAAACCGTTAACACTGTGGATGGAGGCTTTGAACATAATGGAAGTAGTTTTCTTTATAGGCTTATTTATTGTTGTTATTGTAGCCATTCAGACTATCGGCGACATAGTGAAAAGGAAGTATCAATTTGAAAACAGAAGCGACGTTAGTCAGGAGGCGCTTACGCAGATCCAAGCAGATCTCAACGCACTCCAAAAGAGCGTCGATGAAATGAAGGAATACCTCACGGATTTATACATTCAGCAGCATGACAAATCCTGAATTAACAGGCAGCTCAAATAACTGAAAACCCAAAATCACAGGTAGGCGTTCATAGGTTCCGATCTCGCCCTGTTGCCGCCTAAAAATAGCTTAGATATCATCTTTCATTCTTGCATTTCTATCAGGAACTAAGTATAATATAAACGCAACTGTACAATGGATTCAAGAAAGCTTTACAAGGTGTGTGAAGGGCAAAACTGAAGCGTCTTCCCCAGATCTGCTGTCATTTTGTACTTCTATGCTTCTTTCAGCTTCATGAGACGTTTGCAGTTAGATATTCTGAAGTGAAAGGAGGTGCGAAAAGATGGCAACAGGTCGTGTCAAATGGTTCAGTAACCAGAAGGGTTACGGGTTTATCACTACTGATTCAGGGGAAGATGTGTTTATACATTATTCCGCTATAGAAGGGGATGGTTTCAAATCTCTCGATGAGGGAGAAGAGGTTGAGTTTGAAATCGTACAAGGTCCCAAAGGTTATCAGGCAGAAAACGTTGTGAAACTTGAGGGTTGATAGGTCGAAATTAACCCAGTTACTTGCTAAAATAAAATGAAAAAGGCTCCCAAACCCATGGGAGCCTTTTTTGATTAATACCGGTATCGGATCTGAATAACCTAAACCTATTTTACCTGTTTCATGCACTCAATTCAAGCATCCGCTCAATTGGCGTTCTTGCCCGCTCGATGACCTCCGGCATGAGTGTTACTTCGTGCGGACTCAAATCGTCACCTTTATCAAGCGCCTGCAGAACATTGAGCACCTTGTCGAGTGTGACCTTTGCCATGTGGGAACACCGCACAGAACATGCAGTAGAAAATTGTACCGTTGGAAATTCCTGTCCGAGGTTCGATGTCAACTCACACTCCGAAGCGACGAATGCACGCTCCAACCGATTTTCCTCCACCCTTTTGGCTATATCCTGCCCTATCTGGCTAGTACTGCCGTAAAAATCCGCTTCCTGAAGCACTTCAGGTCGGCATTCCCAATGTGCATACAGTACTCTGGTCGGGTGCCCTTTAGGGATATCAAACGACCCGCGTATTGCTAAGAGATCCGAAAGCAGAAATTTCTCATGCACCTCACACACTGCCCCCTTCTCTCGGTTCCCTTTACCGGGGAAGAAAACCGTTTTGGTCCCCCTTAGTTCTTCCTCTAAATTCTCTGCAAAGAAAATATCAGGAACAAATAGGATTTCATCACCCGGCATTTCTCGGGCTATGTGGGCAGCATTTGCGGAGGTGCAGCAGATATCCGACTCCGCTTTCGCATCAGCGTAACTATTGATGTAGATCATGACGGGCACTCCTGGATACAGTGCCTTCAGCTTTCTCACCTCTTCAGCTCCAAAATTATCTGCCAAAGAACATCCTGCGGTCTTATCCGCGGCGAGAACCGTTTTTGAAGGATTTAGAATCTTTGCAGTTTCTGCCATGAACGGTACGCCATTAAAGAGAATGTATGGTGCGTCGGTTTTTGCTGCATGCATACTCAACGCAAGTGAATCGCCCTGCTCATTTTTTGTTGATAAACCGAACACAAGGGGCTCCATATAGTTATGGCCAAGCATCACCACGTTGTGTTTTTTCTTCAGTTTTAATATCTGATACACTGTTTCCGCGTGAGCTTCTATGTCAATTGGCGTTACACTCGGATGGTTCCTCTTATAAAGTTCTTTCTTTACACTTTCAACACTCAGTTCGGTGCTGTTCATATTATTTTGAGATACTGTTGGTTGGGAATTCATTTCTTCTCACCCCTGAATCTATCGGCGTGTCTTTTGCCTTAAATTTCTTATTTGAGTTTCTGAGTTCCAAAGACCTTCTGGGCATATAGCCAAAGAATGGGAGAAATCTCTGTCGTTTGTTGGATTGCCATAGAGTGTACAACGATTAGAAATCTTTGTCAAGTATGATTGCGATGAATCGTGAAAATTTATCTGCCTAGTTGAGCAATCCAATTGACGAATTGCTGACCATGAATGGATTAATTATTCCGTTGATTCATCATCCAGAATCGAGACAACTCCTTGGCCCCCATCGACACTTAGACGTGTGCCCGACTGGATGCGATGTGTTGCAGCGGCAACGTTGACCACCGCTGGAATGCCATATTCCCGTGCAATGATAGCACCGTGCGACAACATCCCACCATATTCCATCACCAACGCGCTGGCGTGGAGAAAGAGTGGTGTCCACCCAGGATCTGTTGAAGGACAGACTAAGATAAATTTCTTACCAGCGATCTGGGCATCGGCTGGATCCCGGAGAACATACGCCTCACCGGTAGCGACGCCAACGGATACGCCGACTCCTTGGATTTCATCTTTTGCTTCAATCGCTGGGGGTTCACCGATACGGTTGAGGATATCGCTGTAGATGACATCGGGCAGTTCAATCTTCAACAATCGTGATCGGGTTATTTTCCGTTCCGCAACTACCGATTGGAGGTCTTCTCCTTGAATAAGCCGATCCAACTCATCAGGAACCAGATAGAAGATACCACCGTCAAGTTGATAGCGCCGACCAAGTTCCAATAGGGCTTTCCGGATTAACTCGTAACCGAGCATAAGATAGAATTTGGCGGTTTCCCGGAAAGGCATGTACCGTGATGCGAGATCAAGCGCTTTATTGATTCGCTTGCGATACGTAGCGGCTTTGCTTACCGGTAGCCGCGCCAATCGCTGCTTTGCTTTTTCCCGGTTCGCCCTTTGGGTCTGCAAGTGTTTAGTCGGACTAGCATCGGAATTGGTACGAAACGATTCGATAATCTGCTCAACATAGGTAGAATCCTCGCGCCAGCGCGGCTGTGCAAGCTCAAACTCGCCGACAGTCCGATGTCCGTGCTGCTCCAAGAAATCCTCCAATGTAAGCTCGCCCTGCGCGATCTCCCACATTTTCAAGTCGGCATCAACAGTTAGATCCCCTTCGAAACCCGTGATTAACAGCCGAGCGAGATCTTTTGCCTCATTCTCGTCGAAACAGTTTTGGAGTGTGGCTTCCAACTGCTGATACGAAAAACCGGCGAATACCGTGGCTTTGAGCGCGTCTTTGGCAAATTCGTTAAGTGTTTTATCACGCCATTCGTGAAATTTGTCGACTACCTGCTGATCGGCCAATTCTTCAAGCGAGATTTCCCCTTCGGTTTGGACATATTGTTCGAAAGCTGGGAAGATTTTCTCGGAGAGAGTTGTATCAAGACCTTCACGAATTTTGCTATGTTTGACCTCAGCAGAAATCGCTTTAAGGATGTAGTATGGAAACTTAACCCAAAACAGAAAGTTGCTACGCTTGATGTTTGGCGTCGGCTGTGGATAGATTGCCTTGTTTGGGTCGCGCTTGAGTTGCTGAAAATCATGCTCAAAAAGAAAGCCGTGGAAATTAAACTCTACTTCTCGACTCAGGTTGAAATAGAGGCGGCCACAGATTAAATCTAAGACTCCCTCCTCATAAAATCTACGGCTTGGCAGGTACCCTAACTCACGACAGGTCAGCCCAAATCCACCTCGACCTGACATAAACTCCTGTATGAGTGCCCATGTCATGGGAAGTGGAGCAGGAAGAACTTCGGATAGGTTATATCGACTCCATACCGTTCCGCCTTCATCAGCCTTTTTCTGGAGGGATTCTATTTCTGAGCAGCGCAATCGCTCGATTTCTGCTGCGTCCGTAAGGGTTGTTATAGGACGTGCCTGCAATAAGTAGAATTGTTCGTTGGCATATGCCCATTCGATATCTTGAGGTGCCCCATAGAACGCGTCCACTTGCATACCGATCCCACTGAGCTCGGCAACCTTTCCACGTTGCAGGCTCGGAATTTCTCGCTGACCGATTGGAACGGCTTGCACCCCCTCGTGTGCAATCATCTTTCGCTTGCTTACTACGGTCTCGCGGATGAGATTTCCGCTCTCTCGTGAGATCACAAAATGGTCGGGCGTAATTTCTCCTGAAACCACGGACTCGCCCAAGCCCCAGTTCGATTCGATCACGAGTTCATCTCCTCCTGTCGGATTACGGGTGAACATAACACCAGACACCTCGGCATCGACCATCGCCTGCACCACAACAGCCATTGCCAGCTGTGCATCCTCAATTCCGTGTTCACGGCGATAGGCAATCGCACGGTCTGACCATAGCGACCCCCAACATTCCTTGATTTTAGCCAAGAGCTCAGATGTCCCGGATATATTTAAGAACGTATCCTGCTGTCCTGCGAAACTCGCATCGGGGAGATCCTCTGCAGTAGCAGATGAGCGAACGGCAACTCTATCCGTGCCTAACTGCTCATAAGCTGTTACAACCTCCGACACGAGGAAAACGGGCAGGGAAACAGCTTGGACGGCTTCACTGCTGGAAGCATTGACGTTTTTAACGGCGGCCCGATACGCATCAGTTGTGACACAGAAGCCGGACGGCACGAGAAAATCCGCCCCTGTCAGTTTTCCAAGATTCAATCCTTTTCCGCCGACAAGCAGCAGATCTGCATCATCAATTTCAGTAAAGTGTTTGATCCATGTCATAGGCGCGAAACGTGATCCATAACAGTAGGGAAAGAGCCAAGGACCTCAGTACATAGTCTGCATCCCTACTGCTCTGTAAGTGCTTACGAGGTTTGATTTTATTGTTGCTCTGGAAATGGTGCGCGGATATCGTAACGTCCTTCTACGAATACCGGTAACATCCCGCCTTCAACCATCAGATCCAGCGGATTGGGGCGCGTAGTTAGTGGAAACTCAACAACATCCTTAATTCTCAAAGATTCATAGATCGCCATCAGGATTGCCATAGTGGTAGCAGCATGTCTCCCGGCGTTACGATGTTCCTCAATTTCTCCATCAAGCCAGGCAACCATTTCCTGAAACTGATTTGGTTCATTCTGACGCGGTGTGACGGTCTGCCAACCCGCGGCTTTAGTATTGAGCAGCTCAATCGTTCCATCTGCCCCCCGCCTGAGTTGACCGTCGCTTCCATAAACCGCATCGCCGCGTAGACCAGGGTCAGGGAGATCACTCTCATAGATGCCGCGGATCCCTCCTTCAAAACAGATTTCACCCATACAAGCGTCTTCAGCACGCACCCGTCGCTCCCACTTATCCGTCCGACGGGAAACCTGTCCAATCAACCATAGCGGTTCGGGATCACCGAGGATGTAGCGCATCTCGTCAATTTCGTGCGTACCTCGATTGAGCAAACCATACCCGTCACGACGCAACATCGCCTGCGGTTCTCCGATTGCGCCTTCCTGAATGAGCCGCCGCGCCTCGCAATTCTGGGGCATAAAACGCCGCTGATGACCGATAACGAGCTTGGTATCACTCTTTTCACAGGCATCCATCATGTCCTGCGCTTCACCGTAAGAAGCGCTCATCGGTTTTTCCCCAAGGATCCCTGATACCCCGGCGTCTGCAGCTATAAGCGTAAGTTCTGCCCGCACACTCTGCCATGTCGTAATGCTGACGATGTCCAGTGTTTCTTTCTTAAACATTTCGTGGACATCGGAATAATGGGTCGGCAGTGAAAATTCGTCCGCCAGCTTAGCAGCGGCATCTGGACTCATATCCGCTGCAGTCACCACTTCAGCGCGACCGGTGGTGGGCCAAGCATTCGCGTGAGACCTTCCCATCCCACCACAACCAATGATTCCAACTCGGTATGTTTTTGCCATAAATTTAATCTCCTTAAAAATCCGGGGTAAATTGTATTCAATATTTCAAGATAGCGCGTCGAGGTTCAAAGTATATCAGATTCCACGCGGTTAATCAATTGCAAACCTTTATCCACGCTGTAATCACTTCCAAACCGTGGAATGCGCTACCAACCTTGCTTAATCTCGCCCCACGTTGTCGCAAGTTTACCTGACGGGGACACTGCGAACAAAACATTCCCGATCCCTGTTTTGAGTTGTATAACCTCAGCTTCACTCAGGGCAACGTTGAATATGATTACCTCATCAATCACACTGTCACTGAAAGAGTCAAACCTCTCCGGTATCAATGCACCAATATGCATATTCCGCTTAGAATCCGGAAATAACTCTATTCTCGCTTCACCATCCCGGAGCGCAATCTCCCGCGCTATGCCATCAATATACATCGTGGGGTCGGTTTCGTTATCTTTGGCAACAGCGACATAATGATGCCACTGATCGTCAGGGATGCCCTCTACCCCACGGAAGCCACTCTTAAAAAAGAAAAAGAACATATTCTTCAGAATTTTATGGATTGCTATTCCATAATTCGTTTGTGACTGTTTGCCATGCGCCCAGTTTCCTCCTTTTTCAAGAATATAGAAGGGGGCAGCAATAATATCGTTTGCATCCTTTCGAAGCGGCCTTTTTACCCATGCAGAAATGGAGATTGCACCCTTGATCTGTAATTTTCTGTGATGTGGCACCTCCAGATATTTGCCCTTCCCAAAGGCAAACGCCTTGCCGAATTTTCCCTCCACCAACTCTGGGTTTCCAACCACATCCGCATGGTGTAGGTTACCAGAGAGATCTTTCGTCACCTCTTTTTCAACCTCATCAAAAAGCCACATAGCAACGATATCTTTGGGTTGAATTCGAGCATAACTTACGTCTATCCACATCAGACTGACGAGCATAAAGACGACGCTTACACTTAGTTTTGCTACAACACCGTTCATGTTAATGTTCTCCTATCTTAGTCCGATCCTCTCCGTACAATACACTTCTCTGTAGCTTGCAGTTTTAACCCTTCGGCAAGATTCCCTTGATTGATGGCGACCTCAAAAACCCCACCACTTCCAAACAAGCCAACACCAACACCGACCGGCACATCTCCGTAAGCCCTGACATATTTGCAGAAGACACTCCTTTGGCGGCTGAATTCCACCTCAATGGTTTGCCCACGCTGTATCCCCAATTTCTTGAATAGGTCGGGACGTATATTCGTAATGGCATTTCCATATTCGTCAATCACGTCGATCTGCCCAACAATCGCATCATCAACAATCTTTGCAAACGAAATTGGTAACTGGACGTACTCTCTCATAACGGGACCGACCTCCTCAAAGGCAAATCCGTTGGCAAGATGTGCGGCGGCTGGACCAAAAATATCTCGACCATGAAACGTACTCGACTGAACATCCTGACGCATGACCTCAGGGTTAGTGATTTCCCGCACTTCGAGGACCCCCATTGAATCAGCAATGAGCGTCAAAAGTCCGTTGTCGGGGGCAACAAAAAAGTTCCCATTCTTGGTTCTCATTGCGATCGGTTTGCGCTGTGTGCCAACGCCCGGATCGATGACGCCAACAAAAACAGTTCCCGTCGGAAATTCTGGTGCAGCTTTGGCGAGCGTATATGCCCCCTCTTTAATATCAAACTTTGAAACCCCGTGAGAAATCGCGTCAATCTTTGCCTGCGGAAACACCTTGTACATTGCGCCCTTCATCGCACCAACGTAAAAATCCTTGAAACCGAAATCGGTTATCATAATAATTAAACCGTTAGTCTGGGCTGCCATGGTAGAAGGCGTCAAGCTAACAACAGTCAGAAACACAAACAGCAGCTGGACGCCGCAGCAAAAGTATTTTCTCATAGTTTCGCAACTCCTTTCTGTTAACGGTCATGTGTATGAGTCCCACGATCAATACATAAATCAACTTCTCTAAGGTTGGAAAGTCGAAAAACGTAGGCATCTTCATGATCGTCCATATAATAGTTCTCTCGAATAGAAACAACCTGAAATCCAAACTGCCTATAAAGATACTGTGCCGGAATGTTGCTCACTCGCACCTCCAAGGAAACATGGTCACCTCCCAGTTTTCGGATACTTATCAGTGATTCTGCAAACAGATATTTGCCAACACCTTGATTTCGATAGTTGGGTGCAACAGCGAAGTTTGCAATATGTGCATCTTCCTCAACAACCCAAAAATTGATGAACGCAACTGGATTCTGCTGATGACGGATGACGAGGAAGTAGACATGATGGTTACGCGACCTTATCCCTTCACGAAACGAGGACTCATCCCACGGAGCGGTAAATGAACTTCGCTCAATCTCCATCACTGCCGGCAGGTCACTTTCCTGCATGTAATCAACCTGAATTCCGGAGAACGGGGACTTCACTTTGATACTCTTCAATCTGCGTTTCTCCTTTTTTTTCGGTTGCTCTGGATTCTCTGTCACTTTTTTGCGCCCTTGATCAGCCTATAGCCATCTGCTATAATACGGAAGAAGCTCTAATATTTAACGTTGCATTTAAGGAGATGAACGAATGTCCAATTTCAAACCGGTCAAAACAGTCATCGTTGGCTGTGGTATGATTGCGGGCAAAGGCTATCAGCCGCGCTGCCAAGCATATCCACATAAAATTGAACTTATTGGCTATTACGACCAGGATGTGCCTCGCGCGGAGAAGCTCGCTCAAAATGGCGGTGGCAAAGCGTATCAATCTTTAGAAGACGTTCTGAACGATCCCAATGTTGAAGCAATTATTAATCTAACAATTCATACGGGGCACTACCCAGTATCATTGGCAGGACTCACAGCGGGAAAGCATGTTTATTCAGAAAAACCCATCGCCTTACGCACTGAGGAAGCAGATCAGTTGGTCGAAACGGCAGACGCAATGGGAGTTAAATTTGCATGTGCACCGGTGGCAATGCTCGGTTCTGTCCAACAGAACGTCTGGAAGCGCATCCGCGAAGGGGAAATCGGCGAAGTCGTCTCCGCTATTGGAACTTTTGGCGGACCCATTGAGTATTGGCACCCGACAGCCGATGCCTTTATGCAAAAGGGCGTAGGACCTTTCAAAGATGTTGCGCCCTACCCATTGACCGCTATGACAACAATGATAGGTCCTGTCAAACGCGTTTACGGTTTGGCTCGGATCACCCTGCCCCAGCGGATGCTACATGCTGGACCGCGTGCCGAAACGAGGTATCAGGTTACTGAGAAAGATCACGGTTTTGGATTGCTTGAATTCGAGAGCGGTGCTTACGGAATGCTCTACCACAGTTGGACCGCTAGATCGGAAATTCCACCCTATGAAACCCATGGAACAAAGGGAGTTTTTTCGATTCAGGCGCATGACGATGGACGCGGCATCCGCAAAGGTAATCCAACGGGCGGTTGGGAGACTGAGGCGTCCCCGGAGGGCGCGTACGAAGGTTTAGACTGGGGTAAAGGACCTTCCGATTTTGCGGACGCAATTCGGAAGGATCGCCCGGTGCGATGTTCCGGAAAACACGCACGGCATGTGCTGGAAATCTGCGAACGCATCTTTGAATCCGCCGACAAGGGGATGCCAATTGATGTTGGAAGTCGGTTTCCTGCACCTGTCCCTGTGGGGCAACCTCCACCATGGAGCTGAGGAGCGGTTAATTTTGTCTTTTTCGAGCGAAGTCTTGCAAGTTAACAACTGTATCGGTTTCATCAACCAGTTCACCTGTGAGAACTTCCAGCACATCTTCAAGTGTTACGACTCCCGAAACGCCCCCATATTCATCGACCACAACGGCCAGGTGTTGGCGAGCTCGTTGGAATATTGATAAAAGCTGATCGGCCGGTTTCCGTCCGAGCACAAAATGTACCTCATGCGTTAAATCTAAGATAGATTGATCCAACTTGCCTTGAATGATCGCTGCCAGCAATTCGGTCTTCAAAGCAACGCCGCTGACCTGATCCAGTGTTTCTCCAATTATAATAATTCGACTATGTGGAGAACTAAGAATATCCTCGCGTGCTTCGGCAAGTGTTAAATCACCTCTTAGGTATGTCATCACCACCCTTGGCGTCATCAGATCGGCGGCTGTCATATCGTTCAGATTGAATATCCTTCGGATCATCTCAAATTCGTCATCTTCAATCGTTCCCGCCTCTTGTCCCATTTTAGCCAATAACTGTATCTCCGCCTCATCCGTTGTGAAGCTGCTACTTCCCGCTGTCAAAGGGTTGGTAATTTTTTCAATGCACCATATCACGGGGGTTAGAATCCGGGTCAGTCCGGCAACGGGCCGCGCGATAACGAGCGAAATCTGGTCTGAATATCGCTCACCCAGGGTTTTTGGGATAATTTCCGAAAAGAGTATCACCAAGAAAGTAAGTACCCCTGAAACTACGCCCAACCATTGCTTTCCCAAGACAGCAGTGGCTATATAACCCACGACAATCGTTCCAACAATATTAGCGATATTGTTAAGAATGACGACGGTTGCAATAGGGCGATTCATCCGCTCACGGATGGACAGCAGGGCTAACGCGTCGGGCCGTTTTGATTGAGCCAATCGCCGAACTTTAACTAACCGAACCGAAAATAAGGCCGCTTCAGACCCGGAACAGATAGCTGAAGAAAGCAAGACAATTCCAATAGTTACAAGCAGCGTCAGCATTGGATTTTTCCTTTTGTTTTAACCGTTCAGGTTGCCCTTTCGCTTGGATCAATTTAGTGGTTCATTGTAGCATTTACCGTTAGTTGTGTCAATCTTGAAATGAATGGAACCAAATTTACGAGGCTGCTGAGAAATCCTTATCCTCGCCCGTATTTTCTAACCGCATTAAGAGTGAACACCGGGCCTTTATATTGAGAAGTAAAAGTTAGGAGGATTACCAATGCAAACACTATTATGCCGAAAAGTTCCCGCTGAAGACGGAGTGAGCCTTGCTACAGATGTCTATCTCCCCGATGGACAGGGACCATTCCCCACTGTTATTGTCCGCACACCCTACCACCGTGTTGGACTTCAAGAGACGGCACATGAGTTCACGCGTCGAGGCTATGCGCTTGTTGCACAAGATTGCCGCGGCAAGTACGACTCCGACGGCGTTTTTACCCCACTCATTGACGAGGTACGCGACGGGCAAACAACGTTGGATTGGACAGCAAACCAAAGGTGGTGCAACGGCAGGATTGGGCTATGGGGTCGCAGTTATCTCGGAATCGTTCAAGTGCCAGCGGCGAGCGGCGGTCATGAGGCATTGCGTTGCATCGCCCCTTCCGTCGCCCCCGGATCATTTTTCCGCGACTGGATTCGCTACGACGGATGCTTCGCACTTGGCAATTCCATCCGGTGGTCTCTGACACACGCTTCTTGTCGCAATCAACCACCGATGGGACACTTCTCATGGGACGAGGTCAATCAGCTGTCCAATCCTGAGGAAATCGCTGATCGAGTTGGTTTTGAGACACCGGCTTTATCGGAGTGGGCTGCCCATGATTGTTACGATGACTATTGGCAATCAACTGATCAATGTTTGATGCACCCCCAAATCAAGGTGCCAGGATTTCATGCTGGCGGGTGGTTTGACCATCTCACGCGAGGGCAGTTTGAGGCTTACCAGAACATCCGGGACAATGGCGCGACAGAATTAGCTCAAGGCGAACAGCGGCTTCTTATCGGACCGTGGGGGCATCGAAATGTTGGAAATATGGGGCCAGATCACTGCCGTTACGGCGACTGGGATTTCAGCACGGAAGCCGACCTGCCAGTCCTTAGGCATGAATTTCAGTTTCTCGACTTTCATCTGAAAGAGATAGACAATGGCTACACAGGTCAAGCACCCGTGAAAATCTTCCTGATGGGAGAGAATCGGTGGATTTCTCTACAGGACTGGCCGCCGCCAGAAGCGGTATCGCAATCATGGTATCTCAAATCGGGTGGCAGTGCAAACATGGGGACAGGGGACGGGGTATTAACACCGGAATGCTCTGAGGGCAGCGTGACTGACAGCTATGCGTATGATCCGGGAGAACCTGTTCCGACACACGGAGGACCCATCTATTGGGGGCTCGAACATCTCGGACCGGTTGATCAACGTCCGCTGCTTGATAGGTCTGATTTACTGTTTTATCGAAGTCAAAAACTTGACGCACCGTTGGCTGTAGTCGGCGAAGTTACGCTTGATCTCCGTATTTCGAGCGATGCGGTCGATACTGACTTTGTTGCCAAGCTTTGTGTCGAAGATCTGTCTGGTGCTGTAACGTGCCTTACGATTGGGTCGCTGCGGTGCCGCTATCGGGAAAATTGGGCAGCCCCACAGCCGCTCGTGCCAGGCGATGTCGCCCGTATTCGCCTGCAGATGGGGCAAACGGCTTATATGTTTCCGGCTGGATCACGGATATGTCTACTCATTACGAGCAGCGATTTCCCACGGATTTTTCCGCATCCGAACACCTTAGCACCGCCGTGGTCAAACACTGAACCGATCATTGCCCGCAACTCGGTTCACCACGGCAAAGAACACCCATCCTGTCTGAACCTACCGGTGATTGAACAGTTGGATAGCGCCTGACACTTAGGATTGTTAGTGCCGACCGGTTTAGGATTGTTCCCTGAAATCCTGAATAGGTCATACGAGGCGGTAGGTATTGGGGAACGGTACGGTTGAACGGGTGAGACCTTATCCGGTGAGCAATATCAGTTGACGGGCGATCATAGAGGACAACAACCTGATTAGGTTCATCAGGCAGAAAGAGACTGCGTAATAGGCGACGGAGGTTCCACGCGGTTCTAACCCTTAAAGTCTTTGCTATTAAACCCGTACCCCTGCATTCGGTTCTGAAGGCGACGACGCGAAATGCCCAGAAGCTCAGCGGCTTTGGTTTGATTGCCAGCGGTCTGTGTCAAGGCAACCCGAATGTATTCCTTCACGATTTCCTCAAGCGCGACGCCATCCGCAGGGATTTCTACCGGAAAATCTCCTAGGGGCAACGAACTATCCGAGATTTCGGGCGGAAGATCTTCCAGATCAATGATCTCGTTTTCTAACAGCACGAAGATTCTGTGGAGATAGTTCTCAAGCTGACGCACATTCCCGGGCCACTCGTACCGTCGGAGGAGGGACATCGCCCTCGGTGTCACGCGCTTGGGTTCGATATCGGGATATTCTTGTCCGAACTTCTGGAGGAAGAAATCAACCAAAATCCCAATATCATCGCTTCGTTCTTGGAGTTCGGGAAGATGAAGCGGAATGACATTCAGTCGGAAGAAGAGATCTTCGCGGAAGTCCCCCTCATCAACGGCAGTGTGTAGGTCTTTGTTGGTAGCAGCAAGGATACATACATCGACTTTAATCCGCTCGACGCCACCAACACGCATGATCTCTCTTTCGTGCAACACATGGAGCAACTTACTCTGCGTATGAACAGACAGATCACCAATTTCATCCAGAAAAACGGTGCCTCCATTTGCCGCTTCAAACACACCGGCCTTTTGGCGATGCGCATCAGTAAATGCACCCTTCTCGTGCCCAAAGAGTTCACTCTCAATCAGGGTTTCAGGCACAGCCCCACAGTTAATCTGCAGGAACGGCTTATCCTTACGTTTTCCGTACTCATGAATTGCTTTCGCGACCAGTCCCTTTCCAGTCCCCGTCTTACCTGTGATTAGCACCTGATTCACACCGCGATGAATGATGCGAGACATGGTCTTAAACAGTTGATGCATACGATCACTCCGCCCGACGATTTCTTCAAAGTGAACTTCCTGAACGGGGGTTTCCGGGCTGGAGTCGTCATCTGTTAAGCCTTCTCGCATCTCAATGGCACGACGAATTTCCTTCTTGAGGGCATCGATCTGGATCGGTTTTTCAAGGTAATAGAATGCCCCTTCACGTGCCACCAAATCCACAGCGTCGTTCACTTCAGCGTAGGCTGTGACAATGAGCACAGGAAGATCTGGATCTCTCCCTTTAATTTCATGGAGCAATTCTCTGCCTGACATCTGAGCCATCCGCATATCGCTCACAACGACATCAAAGAGGTTGTCTTCAATTTTTTCGAGAGCAACGATGCCATTTTCAGCCGTTTCTATCGTGTAACCTTCACGTTTTAATATGGTCTGCAAAACAGTCCGTTGACCCTGGTCATCATCGACAATCAGTATTGATCGCATGCCTACTCCTCCTTATGGCTTATGGATTTATCGGATGGGTGGTTCATGGGGTTTTTAATTGGCAGGTGGATTTGAAATGCCGTTCCCATACCGACTTGGCTTTTGAGTTCAATCCTTCCTTGGTGCGCCGTGATAATTTGGTGCGCGAGTGCAAGTCCAAGTCCCATTCCTCCCTCCCTCTCCCTCGTGGTAAAATAAGCATCAAAGATCCGCTCTTGGATTTCGGGGGAGATACCAATACCTGTATCACGCACCTCAATCTCGATTCCTTGGCCGGCAAGTGTCTGAATCCGCTGTGTGCTAATGTAAATTCTGCCACCTTTGGGCATGGCTTGAATGCTGTTCTGTATCAAGTTGAACATCGTCTGCTGAATCAAATCCGGATCAAGTTGAAGTTGCGGCAAATCTGTAGCGTAATTGGTGACTACCGTGACGCGGGCA
Source organism: Candidatus Poribacteria bacterium (assembly GCA_022822005.1). Taxonomy (GTDB): domain Bacteria; phylum Poribacteria; class WGA-4E; order WGA-4E; family PCPOR2b; genus PCPOR2b. The sequence continues at coordinate 74,287 of JAJECO010000086.1, read as the reverse complement.
TTTTCAGTCATGAGCTTAAATTCTGCGATGACTTGGTCTATGAGTCCATTGAGATCCGTGGATTCGAGATCGAGCGTTTTAGGACGATTCAAGGTAACGAACTGCTCAGAGATTCGTTGCAAGCGTTCAATTTCAAAGTTGACAATATCGAGAAGATCTCGTGCTTCCTCAACATCGCTGGGTTTGATATTGTTACGTGAGAAGAGGTCTCGCAGGTGTTGGGCAGTCATCCCAATAGTGTTCAAGGGGTTACGGATCTCGTGAGCAACACCCGCAGCAAATTGTTGAAGTGCGGCGATTCGCTTTGAGTGCGTCCCCGTCAGTTGCCTCAACATCCGCACGAGGCTGTAAGTTACACGTCCAATCTCGTCGGAGGAGTAGGATTGTGGCAGCGATTCGGGGTCTCCAGCTTCTGCACGTCTGATAATTTCCATCATACCTTGTAGAGGACGAAGAACTAAGCGTGTGGTCATCATATCAATGATAATCACCAGCAGGACGCTCACAACGATAATGGAGATCAGGAGCATGAGGCGGAGACGGGAGAGATGGTTGGCAAGATCAGGTCCTGCAAAAAGTGCTTGAATAAATCCGTCGATCGGTTCTGTGTCAAATTCTTCTCCAACAATTTCAACCGAATAGGGAATGATAACTGCGGTGGCATCTCTGCCATTAATTTGAGGCGTCCTGTAGAGCTCAAAGCCTTTTTTTCTTATTTCGTGTACCCCTTCGGCGGTCAGATTTATGTGGTCGTTCGCCTCCTTGTTTGGAATTAAACTGGCTTGGATCTTAGCATCCATTCCAAAGGTTACATTTATGTCCAAAACATCCTGCATCTCATGTGGCTTCTGCACTTTCAATTCTCGGAGGGCATTTTCAAGTTTTTCCCTGTACAGTGTCTGCCTATCCTCAATCTTGTCTTCGACAAGTGGCTGAACAGTCTGCTCTGCAATTTCTTTGGACGCCATTTTCTGTTCCACCAGCGGACGAATGGTTTTCTCTGTAATCTCTTTGAAAAGCGCGCCGCGTGTTATGCCCTTTTCGTAAAGATCTCCAAGATCATCTACAGCTTTAATATTGAGAAGCATGTAGAAAGCAGCGAGAATTATCAGAACGGATAGATTAATAATGAGGGCGTACTTCCACTGTAAACGCATGTTAGTTCATTACCCTTCGGACGGCATCCTTCCAACCGTCAAGTTTCTCTTGTCTTCGGTCACTATCAATCTGTGGCGAAAAGACCGTATCAACTTTTCGATGGGATTCCAATTCGTGGGGTCCAGCCCACACACCCACGGTCAATCCTGCCAAATACCCCGCACCAAGTCCGGTTGTTTCAATGCGTGTGGGACGCTCCACATCTATACCCAATATATCCGCCTGAAACTGCATCAGGAAATTGTTTGCAACTGCGCCGCCATCAACTCGCAGCCGATCCAGTTCAATCTCTGCATCCGTGTGCATTGCAGAGACGACATCTGCTGTTTGGAGTGCGATTGATTCTAGGGTGGCTCGGACAATATGTGCGCGCGTTACGCCCCGTGTCAGTCCAAGTATCGCGCCTTGGGCATCGGCGTCCCAGTACGGTGCACCAAGTCCCGTAAAGGCTGGTACGACAAAGACGCCATCTGAATCTGGAACGCTAGTGGCAATTGCTTCCGTCTCGGCAGCGGTATCAATAAGGCGCAGTCCGTCACGCAGCCACTGTACCGCTGCTCCTGCGATAAACACGCTCCCTTCAAGTGCATACACCGGTGTTTCATCAAGCCCACAAGCCAACGTTGTCAACAATCCTGACCTTGAGCAGACGCGCTGTCCGCCTGTATTGAGCATAAGGAAGCAACCGGTACCGTAGGTATTCTTCGCCAACCCGGGCCGTGTACAAAGCTGTCCAAATAGAGCCGATTGTTGGTCTCCAGCGATCCCAGCGATTAGGATTCCGTCCGGCAATGAGGGTATATTTTTCGTCCTCCCAAAAATGCTTCCAGAGGTCTGCACGTTTGGAAGAAGAGACTTCGGCACACGCAGGAGGTCTAACAATTCGTCATCCCATGCAAGTGTGTCAATATTGAACAGCAGCGTCCGGGACGCGTTGGTGTAGTCCGTTACGTGAACTTCCCCTCCTGTTAAATACCACAGCAACCACGTGTCAATAGTTCCAAATGCGAGTTCACCGCGTTCAGCACGCTCACGCGCACCATCGATGTGATCTAGGATCCACGCAATCTTCGTCGCTGAAAAGTATGGATCGAGTACCAATCCTGTCTTCGCTCGTATCCCCTCCTCGAGCAAGCGTTCCTTCAGATCTGCACACATATCCGCGGTGCGACGGCACTGCCACACAATTGCGGGGTGAATCGGTTGTCCGGTGTTGCGTTCCCACACCACCGTTGTCTCTCGTTGATTCGTCACCCCGATGGCTGCTATCTCATCCGCTCGCCCGTGTGTATCGATTAAATCTGCAATGACTCGATGGGTTACTTCCCAGATTTCGGTGGGATCGTGCTCAACCCAACCGGGACGGGGATAGTATTGCGTAAATTCGCGATAACCGTGCGCGACAATTTCCCCATGCGCGTCAATGAGTAACACTGTCGAGCCGGTAGTGCCTTGATCAATCGATAGGATATACGGGGGATGTGCCATTCTGTTTCCACCAAATGCGATCAGAATCTGTACTCTCTACGGCGATTTCAATATACCACAGCCGATGGGGGGCGTCAACACCAAAAATTGATTGACAGAAAACATGGTTAGGATTACAATGACCGTATGTTCACAGGGAATTTTAACGAAGTTAGAACCGAAGCACGATCAAAACGACTGAAATCGGATTAACCAGTTTAGCTTCAGAAAGTTCCCAAGGTATCATACACTATTGGTGCAAGCCCAAGATAGCCTCTTAGATGAGGACTGAATGCAATACTCTTCCGACAAAGAAAGGTCGAAACATCAATGAAGATTACGAATATAAAAACCTATATGGCTCGCTTCGGCGGACGCTCAAGGGGATTAATCAAAGTCGAAACAGATGAGGGGATCCACGGTTGGGGTGAATCCTATTCTGTCGGACCAAACCTCGCTGCCGAACCGATTGCAGATTACATCTTTGAGATGATTAAAGGCGAAGACCCGCGCCGCATCGAGTACATCATGATGAAGATTCACCAGCAATTGCGATTCCCTGCAGGCGGCGTAGGACTCGCAGTTACCTCCGCAATTGACCATGCCCTGTGGGACATCAGCGGCAAAGCGGCGAATCTGCCTGTTTATATGCTTCTCGGGGGCGCTGCTCGGGATCGGATCCGTGTCTATCACGGCATCGGCGGTCGCGATGGTCAAGAGGTCGGCGAAACAGCACACCGATTAAACGAGGAGTGGGGCTTTACAGCTTTCAAAACGAGCCCCTATCAAATCGAGCCGGACTCAAATCGTTGGGGAAGGGTTTGTGCTGCCGCTGCCGACTATTTTGAGGGCATCCGTAATCATACCCCGGACGACTGGGAATTTGCCTTCGACCCGCACGCTAAGATCTTTGAGCCGATCCGCGCGCTGCAACTATCCAACGCACTGGCACCCTATGACCCATATTTCTACGAGGAGCCGCTCAGACCGGAACATATTCCCGCATGGTCTCGCTTACGCTCCCAGATGCAGGTTCCATTGGCAACAGGCGAATCCCTTTACGCGCGCTTTGAGTTCCTCAACCTAATGGCTGCTCAAGGGGCAGACATCATCCAACCGGACATCTGTGTCTGCGGCGGACTGCTTGAAATGCGTAAAATCGCCGCTATCGCCGAAGCGCACTATGTCTCCATCGCCCCGCACAATCCGATGGGACCGCTGGCAACCGCAGTGAATGTACACTTCGCTGCAGCAACACCCAATTTCAAGGTCCTAGAATACATCCTTCCAACAGGCACCGAATGGAACGAGTGGGTGGACGAACCCTATCTGCCCAAAGATGGGTATCTTGAGTTGCGCGATCGGCCGGGGCTCGGCGTGGAAATAAATGAAGACGTCATCGGAGACAACGAATATGTTCACTGGCAGCGCACCTGCCCAATTCGTCCAGATGGGGCGACTGGATATATTTAGACAAAGACGTGATGCCTAAAATGTGAAATGTAATGCGTGGTGTTACCGGAAAGTTGGAAGATTGTAAGATGACGTGTCCTCCTTTCACTTCCTCACGAATCGTTCGGTTGACTTCTTCGTTCGCTCACTGAAAGCTTTTCTACGACTGCTGTTTGAGAGGTTTACGGACCTTCTCAAACAGCAGGTTACTGTCAAAGGCTCATCAGGCCTGTCCCTCACCAACTTTGCCCACCTCTTCTTCCTGCAAACGAGAAAATTGATGCGTATGGTATCTTCTCTGCTCGCGGCTTTGATTCAGAAACCAGTCTAAGAAATTAGGTTGAGGAATATTGAGAGACGTGATACAATGAAGGTATCGACCACGAAAGTCATAATGTGAAGAATCAATCAGAAAGGAATTGGAATGTCTCAGTTTGTAAAAGCTGCTGAAACAACTGAAGTTCAGCCTGGTCATTGTCTCGGCGTTAAGGTTGAAGGCGTGTTTATTGGTATATACAATATCGATGGCAATTATTATGCAATGAATAACATCTGCCCACATCTTGGCGGCGTCTTATCCTATGGATTCCTCGATGATAATGTCGTCACCTGTCCGCTTCACATGTGGGAATTTGATGTAAAGACAGGAAAATGCCTCTGGCCCGAGCAGGAGAAACTTCCAACCTATCCTGTGAAGGTTGAGGGCAACGACATTCTTGTTGATGTGAATCCACCCCAGACCCACTGATAGACAAGCCTATCAGAGACACCAGAAAAATTAGAGGTGTTCACGCATCACGTCTCTGTGCCTTACCGATTTTCTGACTAAATACAAGAAAGAGATGATTCAAGAGGAGTAGTAGTTTATGGCATATTTGATAACAGGTGGAATGGGGTGCATTGGATCCTATGTCATTCGAGACCTGCTGAACGCTGGCGAGAAAATTATTGTCTACGATTTTATGCAAGATTTGACCATTCCTCGGATGGTATTGACGGAGGAACAGCTTGAACAGTTTACTTTTGTCCAAGGCGATATTACAGATCTCCCACATGTACTACGAACGATTCAAGAGCACGAAGTCGATCGGATTATCCATCTCGCATCGTGGCAGGTGCCAGCGTGCGATGCCAACCCACCACAGGCGTTGAAGATTGTGTGTGAAGGCACAATCAATATGTTTGAAGCAGCGCGAATCTTCGGTCTCAAGCGGGTTGTCTGGGCAAGCAGTGTCGCAGTTTTCGGATCGCCGGAGGACTATAATTACCAACAGATCGAAAATGACGCCCCACATTATCCAAAGTTCATCTACGGGGCGTGCAAATCTATGAACGAAAGGTATGCGTCGCACTATTTTGACGAGTACGGCGTAGACACAATAGGGTTACGTTTCACCGCGGTTTACGGGGTGGGACGAACCCGGGGCATGAGTTCGTTTTCGACACAAATGATCGAAGCCGCGGCACTCGGAAAACCCTACGTTTCCCCATTCGGCGACGATGCAGTTGATTGGCAATACGTTGAAGATGTGTCCAAATCCATCGTGATATCCTGTACGTGTCCAGCAACTCAGACGCGTGTCTTCAATGTCAAAGGCGGAATTCGTACAGTTAAAGAGGGCGTGGCTTACCTAAAGAAGTTAGTGCCCAGTGCACAGATTACGCTTGAACCGGGTGTATTTGGAATTTCATGGGATTATGATGCGGAGCCGATCGCTGAACAGGTTGGGTTCACACCCGAATACACGATGGAACAGGGGATTTTCAAGACGCTGAACCGCTTCCGTGAGTTGGCGGGGTTAGATCCAATTCAAGAAAAGTGATTTTCTTCACCAGTCCTTTCGATATATTCTTCGCAAAGTTCTCTCAAAGGGAAGAGGGTATCATCCGGCAGCCGCCGAGCTCTGGTGTAGAACCTACCCTCGGTGCAATCGGACTATCACAACTTGGAAATGGGCGGTGATTCAGGCGCAACAGATATAGACATGGGAGGTTACGAGATGAAGTTAGGCGTATTTATGATGCCACTGCATCCCCCGGAGAAAGACCGGACGGAGTGCTTTGAAGAGGACATTGATTTAATCGTTCTCGCTGATGAATTGGGATTTACCGAAGCATGGATTGGACAACACCATACGGTCGCGTGGGAACCTATTCCATCTAACGATGTGTTCATCGGCAATGTATTGCCACGGACGAAGCATATCCGTCTCGGCACTGGTGTGTCGATTATCCCGCAGCACCATCCGGTCAACACGGCTGTGCGCCTTGCGTTTCTTGATCACCTCTCTCGTGGCCGCCTCAATTGTGGTTTTGGGCAAGGCGGCGTAGCAACGGATTGGGGGCTATTCGATCTGCCGGACCCCAAAACGCAGGGATTGATGACCGTTGAGGCTATCGACATCATCCTCAAGTTGTGGCAAACGGACCCGCCCTTTGAATTGAAAGGGGACTTCTGGAATATAAAGCTGGAAACCCTCGATCACGAACGTGGGATTGGGGTCCTACTCCAACCGTACCAGAAACCTCATCCGCCCGTCGCCATGAGCATTGTAAGAGGAAACTCAATGGCCGCGCGGACAGCGGGACAGCGTGGCTTTTTGCCCATAAGCACGAACCTGGTACCGGGAATAACGCTTTCAAATCATTGGGAAACTTACTGTGCTGGCGCGGAAGATGCTGGGCTTCCTACACCTAATCGCTCCGAATGGCGCATTTCACGCAGCATCTTTGTCGGAGAATCGACCGAAGAGGCGTGGGAACACGCGATCAATGGGAGTTTCATAGGTGCCTATGACTATCTTATTACTGTTCTGACGAAAGCAAATATGCTTAATATTCTGAAGCACGATCCGGATCTCCCCGATGACGAAGTAACGCCGGAATATGTGCTCAAGAATATCTGCATTATCGGTGACGTAGCAGAGTGTATTCGTCGGCTTGAGGAGATATGGGAACAGTCTGGTGGATTTGGCACATTACTGATGATTACACATGACTGGGACGACAGAGTCATATGGAGACGGTCCCAAGAGTTGCTCGCAAAAGAGGTTGTCCCCGCGCTGCCAACATTATAAGGGCAGCCAAGGAGGAGAATGATGGCGTTTGATCCGATGCTTCAAAGGCAGATTATGGGCCGTTTCGCAACGGGGGTCACGGTCGTCACAACACGATATGGCGAACAGATTTCGGGGATGACGGCAAACGCTGTTATGTCTCTATCGCTGGACCCACCGCTAATCGTGGTTTCGGTAGACTGTAAGAGCAATATGCACGGACACTTGACACAAGGTCAGTGTTATGCGATAAATGTGCTTAGGCATGACCAAGAGGATCTGTCCCGTAGGTTCGCGCAACCGGGTCCCAAGGATTTCTCAGACCTCAAATTGGCTGTAGCAGAAACTGGAGCTCCTATTCTCGCTGATGCACTTGCTTATGTCGATTGCAGGGTTGTTGAGGTGGCTCCCGCTGGGGATCACGATCTGTTTATTGGCGAACCTGTCGCCGGTGAGACGCACGACGGTCAACCGCTCATCTTCTATAGTGGACAGTACGCCCAGTTGGCACCAATAGCAGCCGATTCTTAGCGGGGATCTGGTTGATGATTCGCTGTTTGCTGGCATACTAATTAAGTCACTCGCTCCAATCGAAACCTCCAATCCAATAGAGTGATTTTAGGGTTTCACGCTCCGCCTTCTCCTATCAATAGAACTCCCGACTAAGTTTTCTGCTTGCTACCGTCCCGGTATGCCGCTTACCGTTTATACCCCGCACCTCATATCGACTTCACCCCCTCACGGTTATCTGGAAAGGACTGCTTTTCAACACGCAATGATTTTCTAATATGCCCGTTCTGTTGCGTCCGGTCAAAAGGAAGCCGAGTACAAGGAGATCACAATGGAAAAAGTTCCAATCTGCCTCGTGGGTTGCGGTGGCATGGGGCATCGTCATGTCATGGGCTATAAAGAGCTCCAGGAGAGTGGTATCGGGAATCTCGATCTGGTAGCCGTCTGTGACATTCGGCGCGAAAACGCGGAATTAGTGGCAAATGAAGCCGAGCGACTGCTTGGCAGGAAACCGATGGTTTTCGATGATTTGGACCAGGTCCTCGCCCATCCCAATATTGCTGCGGTGGATGTAGTCACCGACGGTTCGACTCACCATGCGGTGGGTGTGCCAGCACTTGAGGCAGGGAAGCATACGATGGTTGAGAAGCCGTTAGGCATCACCGTGCGTGCGTGTCAGACGATGATTGACGCTGCCCAAGGCAGTGGCGCAGTCCTCGCAACGGCGGAAAACTATCGCAGGGACACGCCCAACAGACTGGTACGAGCCATTATCGATCACGGACTGTTAGGCGACCCATACCTTATGATTCAGACATCTCTCGGTGGCGACGATTCTATGGCTATCACGCCTTGGCGTCACCTCAAGGAGAAGGGCGCAATCGGCTTGGACATGGGAGTACACTACGCCGACATCATCCGCTACTATATGGGTGAATACAGTGAGATCTTTGGTCGAGGGCTTATCGTTGAACCTGTGCGTCGCAAGCCAGACCATGCAGACCATCCGTTGATTTCGTATCGGGAACGTGCCAAGACTTATCCGGAAACCGTTGAGGCGACTGGTGAGGATTCGGTCATTGCACTATACACAATGGCGTCAGGGGCAGTGGTTCAACTTTCGTATGTCGGAGGAGGGCGTGGCAGCCAAGGCTGGGAACGGAGTGTTCACGGTCGTTTCGGAGCTGTGTATGCACCCGGTGAACGCAATGGCAGACCAGTGGTACTGCGTCTGGAAGGCAAGGAATTGAAGGGCAAAGAGATTCTACCGCTTCTACCTCAGTTTGAACTCAATGAAATAACCGAGCGACTTTTCGGGAAGCAGGGAGTCGAGTACGAACCGCCGGTTGATGCGGACCACGCGGTCTTCGCGGTTGATGCTAAACACTTGGCTATCGAATACCACGATTTCGGCGAGGCAATCCTTAGCGGAACAGGTCCCGAAGTGGACGGTGAGAGTGGCATGAAAGCGGTCGCAGCAATAGTGGGCGCATACGAATCTGCTCTGGCTAAGCACTCCGTGAGTATGGAAGCCGTGCTGTCCGGCGAAGTCCAGCAGTACCAAGCCGACATTGATGCCGCACTTGGCCTCGATGCACCGTGAATTAGGTGTCGAGATGTGAATCTCGACCTACAGGCTATCTGCCGGTATTAGTGCGGTGCTGGGTTTCACTTCATCTATCCTATAAAAGGGTGCTGTTGAAAAGCATAGTTTCTATTGTGTTTGATGGAAATTCGCTTTTACTGTTCAACCCAACCTACGTACTGTTAGCAGCTTGTGTTATTTTAAGGAGGAGAAAATTATGGGTTTCACGGTCTATGATTGTCGTAAAGACATCCGCAATATCTTGGTAACCCCGCAGATACGGGCTCGATTTTGTCGCATGGAGCCGGGACCGGGATCGCTTGATAAATTCCACACCCACGATTTGGGACATGAGATTTTCATCATTCTGTCAGGACGGGTGGAGTTCCGCATCAGCGGCGTGACGAAAGAACTTGGACCCGGGCAGATGTGCTATGCCCTTGCGGATGAGCCGCATTCGGTGCGGGTTCTTGGGGACGAACCGGTGTATATGTATCTCTCTGTGACACCGCATATCCAGCCCACCCACACCCAGTATTCCGACGACGGAGAACGGCTCCCACCTCAGTTCAGACCGTCCAGCGACTATGACACAGAAACGGATTCAACCACACCGATTGACGTACTGATTGATAAGCATGTCGATACTGCGCATTCGGTGGCTGCCGTGGCACAGAACAGTGCCCAGATTCAGGAACAGATGGCAGCTGCTCTGAAGCAGGCGTTGGCGACGGGCGACGATAAAGCTGCTGCCGAGATACGAGACATCATGTGGGAACCGCTGTTAGAGACCTTCAAAAAAGTTAATGAATTGGCAACGGAGTGGAACATACTTACCCCGCGAGCTGGAACACTTCACGTCTACCGTTGAGATCCGTATCCTAAGAATGAAGGGAGAGATTATGTCACTCGTACGAATCGGCGTTGTTGGCTGCGGTGCAATAGCCCAAGTTCAGCACCTTCCCAATCTGCTTGAACTGGACGATGAATTTGAAGTGCCTGTCGTCTGCGATGTGTCGCCGGGACAAGCAGAGTATGTAGCCCGTAGGTTCAAGGTTCCGAAATATGTGACTGATATTCGAGATATGCTGGCGGCGGATATCGACGCGGTGTTGCTCTGTCACACAGATCCTAAGACGGAGGCAGCGGTGCAAGCATTCGAGGCAGGGAAGCATGTTTTCATTGAAAAGCCTATCTGTAGCTCCTTGCAGGAAGCCGATGCTATGATTGATGCGGCACGAAAATCGGGGAAGGTTGGCCAAGCCGGATACATGAAGGTATATGAGCCTGCATTTGAAATGGCAAAACGTGAAGTCGATGCCATGGACGACATCAGGTTTGTACAGACCAATCACCTGCATCCGAGCAACGAACTCCACTTGAGTCATTTCAAGGTCAAGAAGTTCAACGATCTGCCTCCCAGTATGATGGAGGAACGACGGGAGGCGTCCAGAGCTGCGCGGCGCGATGCGTTTGGAGATCTTTTCGAGGCTGCTGAATCCTGCGGCATCGCCTACGGCCTTATCCATGACCTCTATAGCTTACGAACCATGATAGGTGTTCCAAGCACAGTCGTCAGCACAGAGATTTGGAACGATCGTCGAGCGATAACGACCATTTTGGAATACCCCAACGGCGCGCGCTGTGTGGTCAGTAGGGTAGATCTCAACAAGTTGTGGGATTTTAAGCAGACCCTTGAAGTCTACAGCGAAGATAAGCGCGTCATCCTCTCGTACCCAACCGGTTTTTCGCGTCGGGTTCTCACAACGCTGGTTGTGCAAGGAATTGATGGGGACGGGAACAGTTTCTACAAGGAGCCAGCGATTCCGTGGGAAAGTGGGTTCACGCGCGAGCTGCGTCACTTCCACAAGTGCATCACCGAGGGCATCCCCTCACGTTCATCAATTGTAGACGCACGCCACGATACTGCGCTCATTATTGACATCACTAAAGCCTATATCACGGGGGCACCTGTAAGTCGATAGAGAGAAGAAGCGATGGATGCAAATCTTTGGAACATCGGCATCAAGGTCGAAGATCTGGATGCCGAGATCAGCTTTTTTGAGGAGTTGGGTGGCAAGCTCCTGAGCCGCGGCTCCCGTATAAGGGCGGATGGAGATCATCCCCACGCGTTGATGGAGTTTGGCGGTACCCGCCTGTTTCTGACACCAAAGCCGGTCTTTCAGGATAAGCTGGATCAACCACCCACGCCGGGGTTGACACACGCAGTTTTTGAGGTTGACGACTTGGACGAAGCATATCAACGACTGATAGCGTTAGGTACAGAAGTGCTTCTTGAGCCGGTGGAGATTAGCACAGATTTTGGGGCACGGCGAATTTCCTTCTATCGCTCCCCTAACGGTCTTGTCTTCGAGGTCATGCAGATTCTGGAATCGAAGGTGTAGTTCCATTCACCATCTTTGAGAAAAACGAGGGAAGCTAACGATGCAGGTCAACCCACAACAGTTGCTTGATGATGGGTATATCATTCTACGCGAGGTTATCCCACCAGGACAGTTGGATGACCTTCGTAACTGCTACGAAACACTGGTAGAGCGACAGAAGGTTATTTGGGCGCAGGAGCGCAAGCCTGACGGTCCACCGGGGGGCTATTGGGAAACTGCTGCGCAACCGCGTGTGTTTTTCGATGGCGTCGCAGACGAAACGACGGCTAAAGCGGTGGAGTTTTGTTTGCATGAAAACACTCTGGGCGTCAGTCGGCAGGTGATGCAGGCACCGGAGGCTTCGCCAACGCTGATGGCGCTGATGTGCAGTCCGGTGCGAGATCACGGTCCGGCAAGCTGGCACAGGGATATTGATCCGGTTGGGCAGGCTCCGCTGCGGGGTATGCAGATGGATGTACTTGAAAACGCGCCGGGCTATGTTCAGTGGAATATCCCACTCTATGATGACAGCGTGTTCTGGGTAGTGCCGAAAAGCCACAGACGCCCTAACACGGAGGCAGAAAATCGACATTTGGTAACAAAGGGCCGTGAACCGATACCGGGTGGGATGCCGGTGGAACTCAAAGCGGGAGACGGTATTGTCTATACCCACATGATGCTGCATTGGGGGAGCAACTACAGTGCGAAGTTACGGCGCACGGTGCATCTCGGCTATCGGGCTTTCGGCGGTCCCGTTTACCCCATGGTCAACCACTTTTATTGGCATCCGGATTTCACGAAGCGTATGCCTCCAGGGACGCGAGAGCAGTTTGCACATTTTTCCCAACTGCACGAAGACGAGTGTGATGTGGTCGAAATGACTTTCCGTGCGATCCTAGACAAAAATGCGGAGGGGTTTCGCAATGGGCTGGCCACGCTCCATCCCGGGGAAGCGTGGCGGATGGTATGCGTGGTGTACCTATCAAAATTGGTGCAAAAAACACGCACATTGAAACAGCCCGATGTCGCGAGCCTATCATTAGCTGAGCGTGTGGACGCCATTTCGGAGCACCAGCTTAATTTCTACCTTTTCGAGGATTTTTCCCGCCGCTTTTCGTTAGAAGAAGCCGACCTACTCTGGAGTCGGTTTCGAGCACTTTACGACAAAATTCAGGAGGAGATAGAGCGATCTGTTCCGAACTTGGAATCTCGGCAGGCCCGGTACATGCTAACTGACATGCCGGCTAATTTCGATGTGGAAGATTTCATCGCGAGTTGGTAGACATAAATTCCATAAGGCGTGAAACGTGAAAGTCATATGTTCATTTATGGTGAATTAAGCTAATCTGCTGCTTGGGTCGGTTGTTCCATCGCCCATTCGCACCGTTCAATCCAATCCCTTGCCCTGTGAATCGTACCAAGGGGCAGTGTGTTATTGGCAGCAATTCGGTGAAATTGCTCAAGGGCTTCCTCATATTCTCCGAGCCGATACGAATTCACACCGATGAGCCGTATATTTTCGACGACGAGGCTATGGGGTGGGAATTCCAGAGAAGCAGCTTTTGACAGATACCGGTTTGAGGCAGCATACTCCTGATCAAAATAGAGCTGTCTGCCTATTAGATAGTACCCTAACCCCCACTCTGGCAGCGCATCAATCACTTCGTGCAGCAGTGTCATCTTCAGTCGGTTCGATGACTGACCGATGAGGACTTGCCTGATTTTATCCTCGACATCAGGTGAGCCCAGAGCAAGTGTTGTAAGCTTGGCTTGTGCCTCCCGATCAAGCGCATCAGAGGTGTGAAGCGCGAAAACCTCCTGATACCGTGAACGGGCGTTTTCACGCTCCCCGCGCTGCCAATAGACGTTCCCCTCAACATTTTTCGCTTCCGCAACCCGATTCATGCTTGCTTGGGGGTGTTCGATAATCCTTGATACCCACTCCAAGGTTGAGGGGTAATCTCCAGTATAATAGTGTGCGTACATGAGCCCACGCAGATGGCGCAGATTATCCGGATCAAATTGGTAAACCTGTTCAAATAGACGAACTGCTGTGGTCATATCCGTTCGCTGATATGCTCGCCAAGCTTCGGAAGAGAGTTGAGCGATTTCGTGAGCGCACGGCTTCTGGAATACGCTTGGGCGATCGAAACGGTGTGCTGCGATTTCCAAGTCCGCCTCTATCAACGGAACCGTTTGCAGAAACTCATTCCATTCCCCCTCAAGGGCCGCGAGAGATTTACTGTAGACCTCCTGAAAATTCCCTATTGGGAAGACACGCTTAGCTTTTTCTATCCCATATGTTTCGACGAGAAAGCGTACGAAAGAGCCCGCCAGTGTATAACTCTGCGAGGAGGCTTGTCCCCAGAAACCGAGCCCCATAATCTGACTCATCTTCGGGGCAATATCCAATTGTTGCATCGCCCGACTCCACTGATGCGCTGTCAATTTTCCTTCACTCCAATCCGCGGCAACAGCAATTCCTTCATGCAATCCGATTTTGAGACTGACTTTCAGAAATGGATGCCAATCTGCCGTTAAAGCGTGTGCCAACTCGTGCTTCATGACGGGATGGGGAAAGTCCTCGTAGTTGATGTGAAAGCCGTAACCGAGCGGATCCTCAACTGATGTGCCTCGCGCACCTACGAGTCGCTTTTTCTGTGCGGGGGAGGTGTAGATGTAGGATTGAACCTTTTTGGTAGGTCGTATCTGGAAGTAGTGGATTAACTGATCATAACGAAACTCGTGATCTTGGGCGATCCATTCTATATCTTCCTCAACCTTTGATCCCTGCTCATAATAGATTTTGAAGTGCGCAGTCTCCTTGAGTCCCCCTAACTCGCTTTCGATATATCCCCGTGTTGGACGCAAGCCCAACTCTCCACGAAATAGGAAAATCAGTCCAAACAGAACTATCAGGGCAATGAGGCGAATTCGATGGTTCAGGTCAGCAAACCGTGGCTTGAAGTGGTATAGGTTTTTCCAATTAAGTCTTGGCTCGAGTCGGGTATGCCTACCAACCTCCAACGTGTTGATCGCGAGCGACAGAAAAATCCACGCCAACAGCAGCGTCGTGGCACGTGCTATTAGCAGGGTACCGGATATGACGATACGCTCGTCATAGATGGGTCCCGGAAAGTAACCGAAGGTTGAATGGTAACCGAAGACAGGTGGGTGGAAGATGAGGTTGTACGCGAGGGCAAGGAGCGTGGCAAAGATATAACCGAGATAAGCGAGATACGCCGCCCAGCGTCTCTTCAACCATAACCCATAAAATATACCCAAGGCGGTGGCATAGGCGCAACTGATGACGGGCAGGAGGAGAAAGAAAACGAACCCTTCCAAGAAGTCACAATTCTTTACGCGGAAGGCGTTAAGCACGATGATGATTAACGGCAGGATCAGCAGTGTGAGGTTGATCCCAAACGCTCGCCAAAAAGTTGACATAACCATCTGAGCGGCGGTGCCCCTTAATGACTGTGTGCGCTGTCTCAGATTGGCGACACCCGTCGCAGCGGTATGCGCCCCCGCAAATGAGATCGCGAAAGCGAGGAGGGCACAAAATTCGAATGCAAGGAGATTAAGCAGGGGGATATTTGCAAGAATTAACGCGAGGAGCGTCAGTGTAACGAACCAACACCAGTAAGTAAGGGATTTGAAGGTCATACTTGTTTCCAAAAAAATAATACGTAACGCGTGATGCGTAAAATCTTTCCTTTATGTATCACTCTCTATACCTCGTATTCGGAATTCGAGGCAATATGCCTATTACCACCAATTCGGGTTATTTTAGCATAGCTTAAGGGATAAACCCAAGCAATTCTCAACTTGACAATCGACCATGGAATAATCTAATATTTTCCTATATTAGATATGAGGAGAAGATATGGAAAGTGCTACGCTTGCCGCAATAGATGTGGGATCGAATGCGATACGGCTAAAAATTGTTGAAGTGAAGGCTGATGGGACCGTTGAAGAGGTCTATCAACATCGGGCACCGGTCCGCTTAGGACATGAGGTTTTCTTGACGGGATTTCTAAACGATGGAGCGATTGAAAAAGCAATTGAGGCGTTTGGTGAGTTTCGTGAAGTTATTGATAAGATGAAGGTCCACACCACACGTGCAATTGCCACCAGCGCAACGCGCGAAGCCGTCAACGGTGACAACCTCGTGAACCGTATCTACAACAGTTCAGGTGTACAGTTGGAACGCATCTCCGGCGGCGAGGAGGCGCGCCTCGTTCAACTCGCGGTGACCCGTAAGGTCGATATTCGGAATCGGGTTGCCCTCGTTATCGATATCGGTGGTGGAAGTGTTGAGTTCGATGTCATTGATCACGGATCAATTGTCTACTCCAACAGTCTTCGGCTGGGAACCGTGCGGCTACAGGAGACCTTCCTGCGGACAGATACGATCTCCGATCTACAGATCCTATTACTCAGGGCGTATATGGAACAACTACTCGAAACTACACTGGATGCGATCAACAGATACGACATTGACATAGTGCTTGGCACCGGCGGAAATGTTGAAGAATTCGGTCAGCAGCTTGGAGTCTTAGATCCAGAGAACAATGAGTTCTCCAGAGACGTGCGTTTTGTTCCATTGCGGGATTTTCAACGTTTTGTCAGAGATATTTCGAGACTAAGCGTACAGGAACGTATGGAACGCTACGGTATGGCGCCGGATCGGGCGGATGTTATTCTACCTGCCGGTCTCGTGCTCACAGAAGTGGTAAGCAATGTGATTGGGGCGAGGGGACTTTACGCTGCAAATGTTGGCCTCAAGGACGGATTGCTTGCTGAGATGGCGGATCGCCATCGAAACTCATGGGACGAAACTTCGGAAGAAGCAGAAATTATCAAAGCAGCGATGGCACTCGGCAGCAAATATCGCTTCCACTTGGGACACGCCAAACAGGTACGTTATTTAGCGGAACTGTTGTTTGATCAGCTGCAACCGATCCATCACTTGTCCTCAGAATCGCGGATGCTACTGAGTGTGGCGACAGTGCTTCATGAGATTGGCGGGTATGTTAACCCGTTGTCGCATCATAAACACTCTTATTACCTGATACGGAATTCGGAGATTGTTGGGCTCAATGAAAAACAGCTCGAGCTGGTTGCCAATATCGCGCGTTATCATCGGAAAGCATTCCCCGATCCGCAAAAACCTTCCCATTCGCATTTTCAGAGACTTTCGTACACTGAAAAGGAGCAGGTGAGCCGGCTTGCTGCTATTTTGCGCATTGCGGATGCCCTTGATCATCAGCACAAATCCATTGTGGAAGATCTGAAAGTGAAGATTTATGATGACGCAATTGAGATCAATATCCGCTCGTTCGACGACTGCTTATTGGAAAGATGGCATCTTCAGGAGAAGGGCGAGTTGTTCGTCCATACATTTGGACGTTCTATTCGGTTACTGGTGAATGGGAAGGCGGGTGAACGGATTGATTGATAAAATCGTTCCCCAGTTACCTATTCGTCTTTAGGGATTAGATCCAAGCAGACCAGCCGGTCTTTTCCCCGGAGATACAGAAAGCCATTTGAGAGAATTGGTGTTGCCCACGCAGGATAGTTGATGCGTTCTTCACCGATTTCGCCGATCAACAAAACCTGTGAGACTATCTCCAATTCTTTTGGATTGGGGCGAATCAGGGTGAACGTGCCGAATTCGCCCAAACTCACGAAGTGGCCGTCTGCATAGAGCAGTGATCCGCGCTCATGGACACGATGCGACCAGATTACCTTTCCTGTCCGCAACTCGACACAGCGCAGCTCACAGCCTCTGGAATGCCGTCCGCTGTAACCGTAGAGATAGCCTTCGTGATGGATGGCTGTACTCCAATGCAACTGCATGGCTTTGTTACGACGGCACTCGGAATCCTTCCACACCACCTTGTATCCACCCGGACGGACTTTCAGAAGAGAGCTTCCCAGACCGTATGTCTCGCTAATAAAGACCAGATCGTCAACAACGACCGGATTCGAAGCGTTGACGGACTCAAACTTTTTGGCACGCCATGGATAGTGAAAATCCACGGTGCCGGAACGTGGCTCAAAGGCGACCAAACCGCCACGAGTAAAAGTGAAACACCATCGTCGCCCGTTGATCGTCGCAAGCGCTGGAGTTGCATAGCTCGCCAGTTCATCGGTAATTTGGTAGACAACTTCACCGGTCCATTTGTTGAAAGCAACAATACCGCTGCCGTTTCCTTGAACCGGACTACGGGCGGAAAGTAAATTCTTGACGCGACCCGGCGGTGAGCCGCCAATCTGGACAATAAGCATCTCACCCTCGACCACTGGAGCGGATCCGACACCGAAAAAGTTCTGGATAACGTGGAATTTCGCGGTGGTGTCGATGCTCCACAACGATTTACCGTCTGAAACAGCCAGGCAGTGTAACATGCCTTCGGGACCAAAAATATAGACGCGGTTTCCATCAACGACCGGACAGGTTCGTGGTCCGTTGTTATAGCCGTACAGATCTTCGTAGTCTGTTGGGTACTCAAATCGCCACAGTTCATCGCCGGTCTCACTTTTCATACAGGTTAAGCGAGCAAATTCGCCATGACGATCGAACATGAACAGTCGTCCTTGGGAAACGGTTGGTGCCCCGTAGCTGGTTCCGATCTCTTTTTCCCAGACGACAGGTGGACCTGCTGGGGACCAAGAGGTGAGGAGGGAGGTTTCGGGGGATTTACTGTCCCCTGTTGGTCCTAAAAAACGGTTCCAATCGCTGCCGGATTTGCGGGTACGGAGGTCTGGCGGTTGACTTTCTGTTTCCAATCCTTGGACATCATGAAAATTGGTTGAGACTAACATCAAAACAAACGCTAAATAAATGAAACTGATTAATTTCGTGTCCATCAATAACTTCCTCTCTGATTTGAATATTAGAGTGGACATAAGGTCAAAAGATAATTCTGTTGACATTTGGGGGGCGAGATATGAATCTCGACCTACAGGCTACCTACCGCTATTGAATCGGGTGAAATGGTCAGGCACTATCCGACCTACGAATGTGGAAAATGTACGTCGTACCAAATATCAATACACCATAGCAACTTTCATTATTACGCATTACGTGGATAGGAGAAAAGATGAAGATTACAAATGTTGAATTGATTCCGATTTATTCAACCCGTGAGATGGGGCGAACCTGTCCTTCCGATTCGGAGAAGGCAATCTCTCACCACATCATCGTTCGGCTGCACACCGATGCTGATATCACAGGATTGGGTGAGATGTCAGATGTTAATTTCGTCCCTACCCCGGAGGCTGTTAATGAGTTGGCAGCTCGGTTGGAGCCTTTGCTCCTCGGACGCAACCCGCTTGACCTGACGGCACTCCAGGTGGATCTGGGACAACAGGAGTGGGAGCATCAGGTCCTCCCTGGAATAGACATCGCATTACACGACGCTATCGGTAAGGCGTTAGATGTGCCAATTTACCAACTGTTCGGAGGCAAATACCGCGAACGAATTCCCTTTGCCTATCCACTCGCACCGTGCCAGATTGAGGAGGACGTAGAAGCGAACCTACAGCGCATTGAAAAATTGCAAGACCAGGGCCATCCGACAATTCGCTACTATTTCGGTGCCGATTTGGCGCTGGATGAACGTTTTCTCTCTGAACTGCGGCAGCGTTGGGGAGATGGGGTCGAGATTAATGCCTTAGACGCAAGTGGACGGTTTGATGTGGAAACTGCGATTGATATTATTGGTCGTTTTGCAGCATTTAAGCCAAATCTTGTTGAATCCCCTGTTAAAGGGCGCCAGAATGCCCCTATCGAGGACTTCATCGCTGTGAAACAAGCGGTAGACGTGCCGATCAGTGAGCATGCGTCGGAAGACCATGTCGCTGTCCGGTTAGCACAGCACGGAGCGGTAGATATTTTCAACCTCGGTGTGGGTTATTCGGGCATGACCGCCTGTCAAAAGGTATTTGGGTTGGCTGAACTGTTCGGCATCAAAACGTTGTTAGGCAGCACTGTAGAACTCTCCATCGGTACCGCAGCGCGGGCGCATGTAGCGGCGGCAATGCCCAACCTCGATTTCCCTTCATATCCTTCAGGGCCATTGGTCTATTACGAACAAATTGTTAGGGACAAGGTACGCTATGAAGAAGGACATATCATTGTTCCAGAAGGACCTGGATTGGGCGTGGAAATAGATGAAGAACAGCTTGCGGCACAACGGTTGTGGTAACTTGGGTTCATTGGTTCATCAGTTCATTAAACTGACGAACCTCATACGTTAGCGAAACCTGAGCGAAACCTGAAACGCAAGCGTTGGGTTTCACGGTCCCCGTTCAACCCAACCTACGGTATCTCGTACGCTTGAAAACCCTTGGCCACGAAGGATACAACTCACGGCATACGGCGCATGCCTACTACTTATTAAGGTGCGATGACGGTCAGGCCACGTTTAACTATTTCAACCGTCGCAGGGGTGTAGCAAACCCGTTCTCCGTCCGCATACAGAAGTATCGGCGGATCCGTTTCAATGGTCAGTGTTTTTGTGCGGTGCATCTGGACAGCGCGATGTCCAGCATGTCCGCCCCAGAAGAGGGTCAAAAGCAAGCGCAAAACGGTACGATGGGGAACGGGTTCGATAATACACACGTCGAATAGCCCATCATCTATAATTGCCCCCGGTACGATTTTCATCCCACCACCATAACTGGAGGTGATCCCCGTCGCAGTTAGAAGGATTTCACCCTCGTAAGAACCGAAGTCCCCTTCAAGGCGAACCGCAGGAGATCGATAACTAAAAAGTGTCGTGATTGCCGTCCAGACATAAGCAGCTGTCCCAGAAAAGGGCGTGCCCTCCTCTGTAACACGCCGACTCACCTCAGCATCATATCCACACGTTACAATCGTATCAAAATAGTGATCTCCGATTTTGCCCAGATCAACCTGCCGTGTAGCACCCTCCAATAACACTTCAATCGCTTCCACAGGCTTTGTAGGAATCCTCAACGCCTCTGCGAAATCGTTTCCCTTCCCGCACGGCAGAACGCCAAGCACTATATCCGGCTTCTCCGCAATTGCATTGACAACCTCGTGGATTGTACCATCGCCTCCGCATGCGATAATCCAGAGAGAACCATTTTCAATAGCTTCCCGCGCGATCCGTTTTGCGTCACCGGACTGAGTGGTCAACTCCGCTTGCCCCGTGTAGCCTTCAGCTGTGAGACGCTGGAACGCTTGTTCAGCAACTACAGTTGCCTTGCCCTTTCCCGAAATTGGATTGGTGATTAAGGTAAAATCTCGGTATGAATGTTTGGTTCTAGCCGACATCGCGATCCTTTCAAAAATTGGTAACAATCAACAGATTGATCGCCAACGTTTATTGTCCCTATTCTTCAAGCAGATCCGCTACCTTGACAATCGTGCCAGCGTTAGCGGCATTACATGTTGCTTGACAAAGCGCAAGCGTCTGAAGGTTATTTTTTCCTGAGATACCTGGTTCGACTCCATCGCGGATGTAATCCCTTAACGCATCAAGGACCAGCTGCTCACTGCGCGGTAAAGCCAGTGGATCGATCGTTTCAGTCTCGCCGCCCCCTGTCGGTTGCAATTCGATTCCTTCTACATCATACGCCCTGAGGGAGCCACGCTCCATTTGCATCCGCAGGTGATATGAGCTATTTTGGGCGCAGTGCGTTAAGCCGTAATTGCACACCATTCCGTTTTCATACTCGAAAATCGCATAAACCCCTGAATCGTAAGGATATCGACTCCACGGTGTGTTGAATGTCCGCGCGGTTACTGTCTTGACCGGACCGAACCAGAAGTTGAGATTATCGAAATGATGGCAACTCATGTCCCAGATCATGGCGTTGAGATAGTTGAGTGTGCGTGGTTCCGGGCGGTAACGATGGTGAATCAGGTCAACAATTGCTGGTGCACCACAGGTTCTCTCATCAAGGATCCGCTTGATTGTCTGTTGCAGCGGCTGGTAGCGATAATTCTGCGCCACACAGAATCTGACTCTGAGCTCCTCACCCTCCTTGACCAGCTGCTTTGCTAAAGCCAAGTCAGTCGTCATTCCCTTTTCGACGAGCACGTGCAAACCGGCATCAAACCCTATTCGCGCGAATGGAGCGTGCGTTTCCGTTGGTGTACAGATTAATGCCGCGTCGGCTTCGACCTCCTGGGCGGCTTCTTCAATGCTTGAGAAGCAAGCGGATTCCGTTAGTCCCGTTTTCTCACGTGCGCTTTCGAGGAACGCCTCATTGACATCGACAAGGGCAACAGGTTCCCAATTTGGATCGGCTGTTACAACATCAATGGGCCATACCCCTCTGCCACCCGTGCCGACGTGGATAGATCTTAGCGGTTCAGTTCTCATACGAATCTCCCATGATATGCTCCCAGTCATACAGGTTTCGGAGCGTCAGAAATCGGCTGCAACATACGAGGGCTGATGTATTTATTTTAGCAAAGTTGGGGACAGGTGGCAAGCGAAACTGCGATCGTCCTATATTTAACTTGATTTGGTATATTTTCCATGATAAGATAGCCAAACTCTCCGGTAATTTCCCACGTTGCCCCAGTCGTACCGTCTCAAAAATTGCAAACTAACTGCGCAGGTATACTTTTGGCGCATCAACAGTAGAATAGGATCGGTGTTTGATGAAACTTTCACTTATTGACGGCGTAATCATCGTTAGTTACATCTTTTTCGCGCTTGGACTTGGTATTTACTACTCTAAACGTGCTGGGAGGAACATTAACGAGTTTTTCGTATCCGGTAGAAACTTGCCGTGGTGGCTTGCAGGCACATCAATGGTCGCAACGACATTTGCCGCGGACACCCCGTTGGCAGTCACGGGGCTCGTTGCGAAGGACGGAATTGCCGGGAATTGGCTATGGTGGAACATGGTCTTGAGTGGAATGTTAGCGACATTCCTATTCTCTCGACTCTGGCGACGGGCGGAGGTGATTACTGACGTTGAATTGGCAGAACTGCGTTATTCCGGTAGATCTGCCAGTTTGTTGCGTGGCTTTCGTGCCCTATACATCGGGTTGCCGATTAACTGTATTACGATGGGATGGGTAATCTTGGCAATGCAGAAGATCATTGTGTTGACCTTCGGCTTGCCTGACACCGGTACATCGAAGGTGTTTGTTGTTCTGGCGTGTATGCTGATTGCAGGCATATATTGTGCGCTGTCAGGCTTTTGGGGCGTTGTTATAACGGACTTGGTCCAATTCGGAATGGCGATGGTCGGGTCGATTGCGTTAGCGGTTATCGCTGTTGTCAAAATCGGGGGTATAGGTGTCCTGAAAACCAAGCTCTCGGCGATACATGGGGCAGACCACTCGATCCTACACATCTTCCCGGATTCCGGTGCCGGCGAGATGGCGATATTGACCTTCGGTGTTTATCTCGGTGTCCAGTGGTGGGCGGCAAACGGCGTAGATGGCGGCGGCTACATCGCTCAGCGGATGTTCGCAGCCAAGGACGAACGGAACACACTGCTTGCTACGCTATGGTTTAACATCGCACACTATACCTTGCGCCCCTGGCCATGGATTCTTGTTGCTCTCGTATCGATGGTTATCTACCCAAACCTCAGCGATCCAGAGGCGGGGTATCCGATGCTGATGCTCGCATACCTGCCCGCAGGACTGCTTGGTCTGATGCTCACGGCGTTTCTTGCAGCGTTTATGTCAACGATTGATACCCACCTCAACTGGGGGGCATCCTACCTCGTTAATGATTTCTACAAACGCTTCTTCAAACCCGAGGCTGACGACCATCACTACGTGGTCGTTTCCCGAATCTCGGTGGTGTTGATCATGCTTATTGCAGGGGCAACCAGCTTGTTCATGAATTCCATTGCGGGAGCATGGAAATTCCTCATTGCCCTCAACGCAGGGATTGGACTGGTGCAGATCTTGCGGTGGTACTGGTGGCGGATTAATGCATGGTCAGAGATCGCCGCAATGGTTACTTCGGCAGTCGTTTCGGCGATTGTGTTCACCTTACCCCAGACAAAGGATCATTTCGCATATCAGATGCTAATCATCGTCCCGGCTTCGACACTGGTTTGGCTCGTCATAACTTTAATGACTGCACCTGTCTCCGAAGATAAACTGATTGCGTTTTATCAACGGGTTCGACCAAATGGCGGATGGTGGGGACGCATCCGCAGCCTTGCAGATGTCGCACCGATCACGGACAGCAGTACACCAGCACTCCTCAACTGGGTGTTGGGTTCGGCATTTGTTTATTGCACACTGTTTGGGATCGGCAAATTGCTCTTGGGGTTTTATGGTGCAGGAGTGCTTTTTCTGCTGATTGCGTTAATCACGGGGGGACTGGTTTATCGCGGATTGCCAGCCAGATAGAACAGTGACGCCCCAAAACAGGACGCGGCAAGCCTATATCGGCGCTCTCCCCAACCGTAGGTGCACCAGAACTTATCATCCCATCATTAATTGAATTGTTGAACGATTTGATCCTGAGCGTCTTATCTACCTTGTAAGAGTATTCCACTAAAAGAGAGATGGTTCCAAGATATAAAGGAGGTAATTCGGGAACAAACCCGGCAACTCAGCAGTGCAACACCTGCTTGAAGACAGCCCATAATCGCTTGAGATTTTTGATGATTGGCTGCCGATCTCGTTCCTGAACCCGTAACGATATGCCCAGAAAAATGTTGTACAGTTACTTACTCTCTATCGTTCTCACCCTCTGCGTAATTCTGCAGGGATTTGCGGAAGCCAATTTTGAGGAGTCACTCAACCTTGTTGATCAGGGGAACTACACGGAAGCCGCCCGCAGTTTAGAAGATCTGCTGAAAATACAACCAACCCATCCAGAGATACAAGCAATCCATCATGTGCTGGCTTACTGTTACGAAAAGACAGATAAATGGTCTGAAGCGATCGAACACTATATGCATGCCGTTTCTCCGACCTATCCCGTGGCGGATTACGTCCTCTACCATTTGGCAAAGTCATACGGACGGAAGCAAGACAACCGCAACGCCATAGTCTGGTATCAACGACTGATCGATGAACATCCGCAGAGTTTGCATGTTGCTGGCGCGAGGTACGAACTCGGCAAAGCATATTATAACGCCGGCAATCACGCCGAAGCCCTCAAGAGTTTTCTGTCTCTGATCAACGATTCAAAGAACAGTTATGCAAGGAAAGCGACTTTTGAGGCTGGAAAGACTTATGCAAAACTGGGCAATTGGAAGAAAGCCCAAGACACCTACCAACAACTTATACGCGCAAAGGATGCGGACACAATTGCACAAAAATCACTCGACGCACTGCAAAAATTGGTCACAAGACATCCAGAACTCCAGATTACCCGCAATCAACGCATGACGCACGCCATGGTACGGTTCAATCGGGGTCAACTGACGAAAGCACGTTCGGAATTTCGCAAGGTTGCCGCGGGATACAAAGACAAAATCACCGCACGTGCTACCTACTATATCGGTCGCACATTCCACCGTCAGCGTAAATATGATTCTGCGCTTCAAGCATATAATAAAATCGTTTCTCTCTACCCAGCGAGCGGTTATCTCACGCGGGCACTCTACCAGTCGACACTATGCTACCGGCGCAAGGGACAGCCGCAAATGGCTGAGAAGCGTTTGATTGAGTTCGTTGAAAAATACAACTGGAGCGCATTAGCAGACGATGCGTTATATGATCTTGGATGGGTGCAGGAGAACGAGAAACAGTACGACAAAGCCATTGCCTCCTACCGTCGTTTGACGATCCAATACACCCATAGTAACTGGTTACCGCGTGCATACTGGCAAATTGGTTGGATCCAATTCAGAAACGAACGATACACAGATTGCCTTGCAACCTTCACAACTTTGCAAAAAGGTTTTCCACACGATAGTTGGGCTAAAGCCGCGCACTTCTGGATAGCAAAGACCTATGAACGCCAGAACCAGTTAGAAGCAGCGGAAGCAACATATAGCGAACTCGCACGGGCAAATCATTGGTATTACAGCGGTGCAGCAAAGCAACATCTGAAACGGCTTCAATCAAAGCGTGCTGTGCCCGCCGAACAGGAAACCCCAGAAGTACCTCGTGTCCGTGTTGCTTTGGACAGCCCTGCTTGGAAAGACATCGGATCCAAGAAAACGGCTCGTGTCCAACAATTGATGCGTCTCAAGCTTTTTGAGGATGCCTTGACCGAACTTAAAGGAAATATACAGCGCGACAACTCAAATCTTCAACACAATTACTATAATATGGTAGTATGCTTCGAAAAACTGAAGAGATTTCAACAGGCGCACGGATATGCAGATCGGCTATCAAATTTCCGACCTTTGCGCGGCAAAAATAACGCCATACCGATAGAGCTTTATCGACTGCTCTACCCACTTTACTACAAAGATCTCCTTCAAAAACATACGACAACCTACGAAATTGACCCGCTATTCGTCGCCGCCATGATCCGCGAAGAGAGTCGATTTAACGCCGATATTGTTTCCTACGCGGGTGCGGTAGGACTGATGCAGATAATGCCAGCGAATGGCCCCGAATTCGCAAATCGTCTCAAAATTCCTCGATTCAACACAAAGATGCTGTATAGTCCCGATATCAACATTCAGATGGGGACATGGTACATGAAAAGTTTGATGAATCAGTTTGATAATAATCACGCACTGGTTGCCGGTGCGTACAACGGCGGTCCCGGCCGGATGCGGCGATGGATAAAGAGCAAGCAGATCCCGGATTTAGATGAATTCATCGAAGCCATTGGGATAGACCAAACACGCCGTCATATAAAAAAGGTTATTGATAGCTACATCATCTATCAACAGCTTTACCCGGATGCGCCCCCTGCTTCTGCAAACGTACCATCACCAACGGAGGGTTGAATGGCGCGGCTCCTACCAAATCTGCGTCAGATCCTCGGACGAGCATCACCCAATAATTGAAAGGATAACTATTATGGCACATACCATTGGCTGCACAACCCGTCCCTACGGTTCACTTACATTCTCCGAAGCGTGCGATCATATCGCGGCTGCTGGATATAGCGATGTTGCAGTGTTTGCCAACGCCGGTCAGATTCCTGTGAGAGCTGATAGCACGGACGCAGAAATTGCCGAAACCCGCAAAGCCGCGGATGCTGCTGGGTTGGCACCGTCAATGTTAATAGGCAGCACGAAATTGAACCTCGGTTTGGAAGCAGCGGTGGCTGACTACAAGCAACTTATCAGCAACGCCGCTGCACTGGGTACGAAGTGGTTGCTCGATTGTGGCACAGGAAACGAAGCGCACTATGCGGACTACTTTGAGTTGATGCGTCAAGCTGCACCACATGCGGCAGAAATGGGCGTCAATATAACGATGAAGCCACACGGTGGAATCAGTCTCACGGTCCAAGACCTGATTGATGCCGATGAGGAAGTGAAGCACCCCGCCTTCGGGATCTGCTACGATCCAGGCAACATAATCTACTACACCAAAGGCGATCTCCGTCCCGAAACCGATGTAGCAACTATTGCGCCGAGAGTATCAACGACGATTATCAAGGATTGTGTCGTTGAAGATGGTGTACCTGATGTGATGGTCACGCCGGGCGAAGGGTTAGTTGAATTTGACACGGTCCTCGCCGGGCTTGTCAATGGCGGTTTTGAGGGACCCCTATATGTTGAATGTGTCGGTGGGGAGACTGTGGACGAAATCGACGGAAACATCCAATCAACGCTGAAGTTTGTGAGCAATATCTTGGGGTAGGATCTCCTGGTGTATTGGTACATCTGAAAATTCAATAGAAATCCCGGTAGTTCCGTGCAGCGAGAATCCCAATCCGAATCGGCGGACGCAAAGGAACAAGGAGGAGAACAATGAAAATCACCCATCTTGAAACCGAACTGTATATCGCCCCGCCGCCGGAGCGCCCAATCACTGATGCACTCCGCGCTAATAAACATCCGGGACGTGTCCACGTGAAAGTCCATACCGATAAAGGCATCGTCGGTCGTTCATCGGTCGGTTTCTCCTCGATTCGGGGTGCGAACCAGACGCTACAGACAATGCTTGATGCGGAAGTCGCACCGCTACTTGTGGGACGGGATCCGCTCGCTATTCGGCTAATTCACGAAGATTTGAAGCGGGCATTGGAAGAGCAGGCGATCCACGGCATGACGATGTACGCCCTCACGGCTGTTGATGTCGCCCTGTGGGAGATCTTTGGACAGGCAACGGGACAGCCTGTACACCGCCTTGTTGGTCAAGCAAAAGACCAAGTTCCCGCCTATACCATGGTCGGATGGATGCACTTAGACCTTGACGAGCTCAAGGAGGTCTGCGCGAAATCCGCAGAACAAGGATTCAAGGCAGTGAAGGTCAAAGTAGGTTCGCCAACACTGGAGGAGGACATCCGACGTTTAGAAGCGGTTCGTGCGGAGATTGGCTCAGATGTCACGGTTATGGTGGACGCCAACCAAACGCTCACCGTGTATGAGGCGTTGCGGCGTGGGCAGGTTTTTCAAGAGATGGGGGTCTTTTGGCTGGAAGAACCGTTACCTGCTCGCAATTACGATGACTACGCTGAACTCGCGCACGGACTTGCTATGCCCATCGCTACCGGCGAAAACCTTTACGGGAAGGAAGAGTTTAAGGAACTCCTAATCCGGCGGGGAATAGACATCGTGCAGGTCGATCTTGCCCGTTTGGGTGGATTCTCAGAATGTGTCGCCACCGGTCTGATGGCAGCGGCGTTTGATGTTCCGTGCTGTACACATGGTGGAGGGCTGATAAACTTGAATATTCTATGCGCTCTGCCCAACACGCTGTATTTGGAAACGGGACTATTGACCGATGAGGAACGTGCCCACTTCGTTGATGGGTGTTTTCTTGCACCGGAGGGCGCTGGATTTTCGTGGTAGAATAGCTTAAACTGTCAATCTATAGCTCAGGATGAGGAGAAAAACAGTGGGACAAAGCCAAAATAGCTTGCGCGTAGCAGTCGCTGGATGTCACCGTATGACACACCGTACACCGGGCAGTCATAACTTTGCGACTGCTTTTCATGCTGTGCCGGAGACGGACGTGGTAGCGGTGTTCGACCTCGGTACAGACACTCGAACAGAGTTTGCGGATTGTTGGCGAGAGGTCTGGGGAGAGATTTCGACCTATGACGATTATCAACAGATGCTTAACGAGATTCAGCCTGACCTGCTGTGCATAGCCACACGCCAAACGATGCACGCCGATCAGATTGAGTTGGCTGTCCAAGCCGGAGTGCGCGGCATTCTATGCGACAAACCGCTTGTTACCAGTTTAGCAGAGATGGATCGAATTCTCGCTGCGTGTCGAGAGGTGCCGCTGCTTTTAGGATTGGATCGCCGCTGGATGCCCCGATATTGTGCACTGCGAGAATTGATCGCCGATGGTGTAATCGGGGAGGTTACCAGTGCTACCGCCTATGCACTGTCCAATCTGATTAATCATGGATGCCATTCGTATGATGCTATCTTGGGCTTGGCGGCCGATGTTGAACCGGTGTGGGTCAGCGGCTTAGTGGACGACGTTTCGGAGGAGCCGCCCGATTCACGCCGACGAATGGATCCAGCCGGACACGCGCAGATTGGTCTGGCAAATGGAGCGGTGCTTTATTTTACCCCTGATGGTCGCCATGAAAATGCAGGGATGACCTTTGAAGTGGTCGGAGAAACAGGACGTCTGTTTCTCTTGGACGATGCCAATGAGAGCTATATCTGGTTAGCGGACGATTCAGCCGGGGCAGGCTTGCGGCCATTAGAGCTCCCGGAGGAAACCGAACCGTGGCCTGCTGGCAAGGCGATGGTGAGCGATCTGGTGCAGGCAGCGCAAACAGGTGGACGAACCGCCTGCGACATCGAACATGTTCGTCGCGCCACCGAGATAGGTTTCGCCATCCACGCGTCTTCAGCGGAAGGCGGGGCTAGGGTTGACCTACCGGTTGCCGATCGGTCATTTCGCGTTGAATCGTATCCGTGGGGCAATGAATAAGATGACGGATCCACGCTATGCCGGAATCATCAGTTGTTATTGGTAGATATATAGAGAGAGGCACCAGACAGATGAAAATTAAGGAGATAAAAGCCGCAGAGATAAACATCTCGCCCACACCCAAAACCAAGCCACGGAGTTTGCCACCACCGGACAGGCCCGACTCGCCAAGCCCAATGGCGCGTTATCCCGCTTACAGAACACGACGGTCGTCGTCGGGAGCAAGCTGGAACCGAGTCGGGTGCGTAATCACGGCTGAAGACGGCACCTTTGGCGTAGGTGTCACCATTAACGGGGGACCGGTGGTAAAAGTCATCAACGACCATTTCGCTCGACACCTTGTGGGCGAAAATTGCATGGCGACGGAGAAGGTATTTGACATGATGTTCCGAATGGCTACCCCTTATGGTAGCACTGGAGTCGCAAGCTATGCTATCAGTGCCGTTGATCTTGCCCTATGGGATCTGAAGGGAAAGCTGTTGAACCGACCCGTCTATGAACTTCTCGGTGGACCTCAGAAGGAAAGCATCTTCTGTTACTCCACAGGATTCGAAACTGAGTGGTATATGGAGTTGGGCTTCAAGGCGACCAAACTCCCGCTACCCTATGGACCCGCCGACGGGTTGGAGGGTCTCAATAGGAATGAGGAAGAAGTAGCAAAAACACGAGAACTGATTGGCAATGATGTCGAACTGATGTTGGACTGCTGGCTGTCATTAGATGTGGAGTATACTATCCGGCTCGCTGAGCTGTTGAGACCCTACCGCCTCAAATGGCTAGAAGACTATCTGATACCGGAAGATTTTGAAGGGTTCGCCGAGGTGCGGCGGCGACTACCTTGGCAGACACTCGCTACGGGCGAACATTGGTACATGCCGCTACCTTTCTCAATGGCCTCCACCCATCGGTACGTAGATATCTTCCAACCAGACGTGCTATGGGCGGGCGGAATCACGTCGTGCGTTCGGATCTGCCACCTTGCCGAAGCGGCTGGTATTTCGGTGATCACCCATGGCGGCATGAACTACCCCTATGGGCAGCACCTCGCTTTTGCGATGCCCGCCATCCCTTGGGGTGAACGCTCCGAGGGCGTTTCTCCGCCGGGTGTGCCACCTGAAGAGATGGTCGCCATCCCCGGAACAGCTGTGATTAAGGATGGTCATCTTGTTCCCAACAATGCACCGGGGTTTGGAATTGAGGTGGGGGTGGATTGGCTGGAAGATGTCTCGGTATAAAGACTTGAGTTGGCATTTCGGCGGAACTGAATTTCTTGAAAAGACTCGGTCCCTGCATCTGGAGCTAAAGACTCAAAATTGAATGACCCCGCGAGCGACCTCTCCGTTGAGAAGGTCATCGAATGCCTCGTTAATATCTTCCAATTGATAGGTACGGCTAATCAGTTCGTCCAACTTGAGAACACCAGCGCGGTAAAGTGCCAGCAAGCGAGGCATGTCATCACGGGGACGCGCGGAACCGTAGGTGCTGGTCATCACCATTTTTTCACCCCCCAGTATGCCCGGCTCCAACGACAGAGGTTCGCGTTCGGGCACACCAATCCAAACCGCCTTCCCTCGCGGTCGTAGGGCACGTATCGCTTGATCGTAGGTTACGTTCACTCCAATCGCTTCAGATGCCAGCGCATAAGTTCATCCCTTTTCGGTTTAATGAAAAGATCCAAAGGCACAATGAAGCAAAAACTTCAAGACTCTTGCGTCTTTGCATCCTTGCGCCATTGCGTTAAAATTAAAGGGTGTTGAAATCATACAGGAATGGGTTTATCGCCGCTGATTGTTGTTCGGTGCATGTGGCGCGGCGAATCTTCTCCGTAGTCTCTGATAGCATGATGAAGCGTGCAGCGGTTGTCCCAGAAGACCAGGTCGTTCACCTGCCATCTGTGACGATAGATGAAGGCGGGTTGCGTGATATGCTGGAAGAGATATTGCAGCAGCGGCTCGCTCTCTTCCTCCGTCATATCGACAAAACGGGATGTAAAGCCGGGATTGATGAATAACGCCTTACGCCCGGTGGTCGGATGGATGCGGACGACTGGATGTTCGACGGGCGGTGTCTTTTTCTTCGCTGTATCATCGAGCCGAGCCTTAGCCCCTCGCTGTGAGAAAAAGCGTTTGTCAGCATGACCGAAATCGTGAACTGCCCGCAGTTGTTCCAGCATCCGTTGGAGCCCTGATGAAAGTGTCTCATACGCCAGATACATATTGGCGAACATTGTGTCTCCGCCTATCTCAGGGATTCGTAGTGCATACATCATCGAGCCCATCGCTGGCACGGGCATATAGCTTAGGTCTGAGTGCCAATAGGTGCCGGCGTATGGTCTGCCCTTTGGCTTTCCATCTTCAACAACGTTGGAAATCACATAGATTTCAGGGTAT
Source organism: Candidatus Poribacteria bacterium (assembly GCA_022822005.1). Classification (GTDB taxonomy): domain Bacteria; phylum Poribacteria; class WGA-4E; order WGA-4E; family PCPOR2b; genus PCPOR2b. Next base: position 42,281 of record JAJECO010000086.1, on the reverse strand, counting down.
CCGTCCAGCAAGGCTTCGGATATAACATGCGTTTCAAGGGAACCAAATTGGCGGCTGAAAGCGACGTGCTGCGCTGGTGTCAGATGCTGATCGCGGAAGGCAAGCACACCATGTTCGCCAACTGCCAGTTGAAGTGCTTCAAACACCTTTGATGGGACTGGGTCAGAAAGATCTACACCTTCCACCACGGCTCCAATCGCCGGCGATATCTTCTGGATTGAGATTGGCATCTGTGCATCTCCTACCTACACTAAAAATGTGGAAGTGATGTGATATTGTGTGGTTTCAAACCCATTCGGTTTCCTGCTTGGATTTCCATGTTGCACCACGGCTATAGCCTTCTGCTTCACGCCGTGCTACAGGTGGATTTGATCGCAACGCTTCTTCGTCCATCTCAAGACCAATACCGGGTTCGGTTGGCACATCAAAATATCCCTCCTTCTGGCGAGGGAATTCACCAACGACAACCTGATCAAACCACGGTGCATGACCACCCTCTTGGATCATGAAGTTACTTGTACAGACATCGACCTGTATCGCGGCCATCGTATTGATGGGACCGTAGGGATTGTGGGGTTGGAATCCGACATAGTACGCTTCAGCCATAGCAGCGATCTTCTTCAGTTCGGAAATCCCACCCGCGTGGCAAACATCCGGCTGGATCAGTGCCACAACCTGCTTTTCAAGTAGTTCGACAAATCCCCACTTGGTGTAGAGCCTCTCTCCCGTTGCAAGCGGGATATTTACTGCTTCTGCAACCTTCACCATGGCGTCAACGTTTTGGGGCGGCACCGGCTCCTCATAGACGTAGGGTCTAAACTCCTCCAAGGCATGACCAATTCGGATTGCAGACGATGGCGATAACCTTCCGTGCACCTCGACCAATAGCTCAACATCATCTCCAACCGCTTCGCGCACCGCTTTTACTTTGGCGATAGCATCCCGCTCTGCTTCCGAGCTGATGAACAACCCTTGATGACCGAAGGGGTCACCCTTTAATGCGGTCAGACCCGTATCAACCTGACGCAGGGCATGTTCGACAGCAAGCTCAGGCGTTTGTCCATCGAAGCGGCCGTATGTCCAGATCCGGTCGCGCATTTGTCCTCCGAGCAGCTGCCACACCGGTGCATCAAATGCCTTGCCTTTAATGTCCCAAAGGGCGATTTCTATCCCACTGATCGCCGCCATCTGGATTACGCCGCCGCGGACATTGTGATAGAGATGATAGAGCCGCTGCCAGTGTTCCTCGATCCGAAATGGGTCTTTGCCAACCAATGTTGCTCCGATCTCCTCTACAACATTTGCTACAGACAGGGGACCACAGGTGGACTCGCCCCATCCCACAATGCCCGCATCGGTCGAAATCTTGACGTAGACGTAGTTACTTCGTGTGCCGCGCATATTCGTTGTCGGCGACGCACTGGGGATTGCCTCAACGCTCGTTATTTTCATTCGAGACCTCTCCTTGTGTATTAATTTTTTAAATCGTCTGTTTGCTTAGGTCAGCTGGAACCATCCATCATCCGCCTCTTCAAAGCGACGCTGCAGCGCGTCAACGGTTTCGGTCGGAATTGGGAGCTGGTGTGTTACCATTTCGATATTTGACGACAGATGCGAGGGATTATGAGTTCCTACAATTATTGTATCGACTTGGGGTTGAGCCAAGACAAATCCCAATGCCAGTAGGATAGGGTCTTCAGGTGCCTGTGGCAGCGCACCCATCCCTTCCATAATCTGTGCGCGCCGGAAATATTCATCCGCATACTCGTAGGGACTACGCCCTTTACCCCACGCACCATTGGCGACGGGCCGCTTGATAATAACGCCCATCCCCCGTGCTTCTGCCGCCTCGAACAATCCTTGGGTGCGGGCATGCTGTTCGACAAGGTTAAAACTGGTTTGAAGTGAATCGAACAGACCACTGTCTACCGCCCATCGGGCAGCTGCATTGTCTCCGCTGTAGCCGATAAAACGGGTTTTTCCCGCCTCCCTTGCCTGCGCGAGTGCTTCGATAACCTCACCATTTTTTAATACCTCCACATCGCAGGAGTGGAGTTGGACTATATCTAAATGGTCTGTCTGCAACCGGCGCAGACTTCGGTCGATACTCTCAGAAACTGCTGCGCCGGTCCACGATTTTTGCTCTGTCCACGGTATCCCCCTATCACCGTCGTCTGTTGTATGACCGCACTTCGTCGCCAAGATATATTCCTCTCGCCGGTGTGCAACGGTAGCGCCGATTATCTCCTCCGTTCTGCCGTAACAGGCAGCGGTGTCGAGGAAATTGATACCACCGTCGAGCGCGGCATTTAGCACGCGGTCCGCCTCCTCAACGACTTTGGATCTCTCTTGACGAGAAATCTCGGCAAGCCCCAGACCGAGGCGAGTAATTTCGAGACCTGTATTGCCAAAATCTGTCGTTTCCATATCTCACTCCTGATATCATGCACGGTTGTCAGGAACGCAGATCTGCGTTCGTTACTAGAATCCGGCCTGTTTGTCGCACACATAAAGGAACGGTTCATCCGCGAGAAATCGCCGGAGATTTTCCTTGAAAATCTGACGACGTCCCTCCCACATCTCAGCCGTCAACGCAGAAGCGTGAGGCGATATAATGACATTCTCCATGTCCCATAACGGACTATCATCTGGCAGCGGTTCCACCGCAGTAACATCCAATCCTGCACCGGCGATGCGCTCGGAGCGCAACCCTTCTATCAGTGCCTCTTCGTCCAAGATGCCACCCCGCGAGATTGCTATGACATACGCCCCCGGCTTAATCTGCTCAAGACGACGACGATCAATCAACCCCTGTGTTTCTGGTGTGAACGGTGCGGTGATGACGAACCAATCTGACTTCTGGAGCAACTCATCCAATCTGTCAAGCCCCCAGACATCTTTCACTTCTGGCGGTGCCGGCGTCGGGTGCGCGTCAACCGCATAGACTTCCATGCCGAAGCCGTAACCCCGCCGTGCGACCGCCCTCCCGATGCCACCGAGCGCGAGGATACCCAAGGTACTGCCATCGAGTTCAAGAACCCGCTCATCATATTTTGCAGTATCCCAATGGTGCGCTTTTTGGTCCTCCCACTGCTCACGCAGGCAGTGGGAAAAGGTCAATATCATGCCAAACACATGGTCAGCCATTGGGTTGGCGTGGGGGCCTCGTGCGTTGGTCAAGATAACATCGCTATCTCTGATTTCAGGTATCGACACAATCTTATCAACGCCGGTTCCCGGACACTGGATCCATAGGAGTTTTTGGGCTGCGAGAAAAACCTCGCGTGACGGGTCTCCACAAAAGATATCCGCGTCTCGAATGAATTCTATCTCTTCTTCCGAGGTTGCGGCTCGGTGAAAGGTTAGATCCGGAAAAGTGGTACGAAGCTCGCTCACAAACTGCTCTGTCGCTTTAGCAGACAATACAACTTTCATCTATTATTACCTCTATTCTTAGGACTTACCTATTTCAGCACAACTGGGTCGAGGCAAGTTGCTTTGGATCCCAATCCCATCGGGGATGCCCCGCCTACGGTTGGCTGCGTAAATCCTATTCTAAAAGATCAGGTGCTGAACATCGTTTATTCAGCATTTCATATCGAAAGCATTGCACGGTGCAACGCTGATATCGAATCAATAGTTGATTTAAATTTCGAGAAAATATTGCTTAACTTTGCATCATATTCTATCATAAAGTTCGGTCTCCTCAATATCAAAAAATGGAGAGCGCAGGAAAATTGTAGCGGAACCCAGATACAACTGAACCTGAGTGGAAGCCCATCGTCTTAAGTCATACGCATTAGAACTCCGCTCTGTTGTGTTTTCTGCCGCAGTGTTCAAGATAGATTATAGCCGACAATAGAAATTTCACGTTAAAACCCTGATATAAGGAGGAACTGCAATGCGTATCACCAGCGTAGACCCCTTTATTGTGAGAGTGCCAATTGAAGGACGAGATGGACCCGCAACGGGCGATTGGATTATGGTCCTCGTACATACCGATGTAGGTTTAACTGGTATCGGGCGTGGTGGAAGCGTTGAGATCATCTCGCAAGAATTGGCGCCTGTGCTCCTCGGGCAGGATCCACGGCGAACAGCGCTGCTTTGGGAACGGCTGTACGAAACAGCCTGGCGTTCTGGCGGTCCCGGCAATGCCGCAATGGTGTCTATCGGGGCACTCGACGTTGCCCTGTGGGATATTTACGGAAAGGCTTGTGGTCAACCGGTATGGCGACTCTTGGGTGGATATCGGGATAGAGTCCCCGCTTATGCCGATGGTTCCGGATACGTTGCGGAAGCAGACCAATCCCCCGAAGCGATCGCGGCTCTGGTCAAGAAACACGCTGACCTCGGTTACGATGCGATGAAGATACACATGTACGAAGCCAAAAGCCCAGACGAGATTGTGGAACGGGTGCGTTGTACGCGAGAGTTGATTGGTATGGAGAAGAAGTTGATGGTAGATCTGCACCGTGGCTGGGACGGAAAAACAGCTGTAGAGATCGCTCAGCAACTTGAACCCTACAACCTCTACTGGATAGAGGAGCCGGTGCGCGGCGACGATGAGGCGGTCTATTTGCGCATGGTACAGGAAGCGACGAGTGCTATTGTCGCAGGTGGGGAGAGTGTAGGCACTCTTTACGGCATCAGGCCGTTCATCACAGAAGGTGCTCTCCAACTGATACAGACCGATATCTTGATAGGGGGCGGTTTCACTGGGTTAATGCGTATTGCAGCGTTGTGCCACGCGTATCACCTACCCGTTTCTCCTCATGGCGCACAGTTTCCAGACATCAACTGCCATCTCGCTGCGGCGGTGCCGAACGGTTCAATTGTGTCCGCCTATCCTGACTGCGAACCGAGTGAGATTTGGTCGAAGTTGTATGACCCGCCTTTCCGAGTGGTTGATGGGTACATAAACATGACGGATCGGCCCGGGTTGGGGCTTACGCTGAACGAGGACTTCATCGGTCAACACCGGATGCACCCGTCGTAAGACGCAACCCAACGGGTTGATCGTGATATCCCCATTTTATAGGCTGATATGGATTTTCCTATGGACAGCAGGGCAGAAATAAAAAAAGCCAAGCCGCATCAATAATTCGATGCGGCTTGGCACTGGGTGATTCTCATCAACTTTATAGTACTAAACAAGGAGTAGTTGAAACTACGTACTCTGGATTTAGCGAACCTGTAAGAATACAGTTTCATCAAATTTCGAGGGTCGCATCAACTATGTGATACCAAACAAGGAGTGGTTAAAGTAACTCTACCAACCAAGTGGTTAAAGTTACTTCATCAACCTTAACGCTTTTTCACATCTAAGGTTACATTAAATCTTCACTGTGTCTTAAAAAGTTAGATGACCCAAGCCGTATCGCGGAACTCCGACCACACCAACTCAGCCATTAGTAGGTTCCCTGAAGTGCCAGTGATGCAACATTGTGGGTATAGTTCAGAAAGTCGAAGATCTCGCTGCCCTCATTCGTATCATTGCGTGTGAGTTGATAATCCACAAGGAGCGCAAGCGAACTGCTGACCTGCCAGTTGATCTGGAAATTCAGACCATACTGATTATCTTGCCGCTTCTCCCCAACCGTACTGCCAGTGCCCTCGGCGCCCCTTACACGACGGTCACCGAAATTAATACCCAATCGCGATAAACGTAGGCGCGCCCAACTTTCGCCGCTAATTTTGTAAAACGCTCCAACCGCCGCCTCAATTGTAGAAAAGTCGTAGAAATCTACATTCGAGTTGCTTAGAAGTAGATTTAACTCCTGCTGTAGAAGGATTCGATCCACTGGAATCTGGATTAATTTTCCCGACATCAAGTTCCGCAGATCGGTTCGAGATTCGCCCTGCCCAATCCCGGTGATACCCAACAACAGGTTATTTAGGTTGTCCTTATAGTTTTCCTGTTCAACTGAGTACTCTAATTTTGCTAATAGTCCCTTGAGAATGCCCACTTGCATTCGCGCGCGTACTTGATGCATTGTCGAGCCAACAAGCAAGAAATCTGCACGCCGGGTCTGGTCATCATCAAAACGGTTGATATAGAGATTATATTCTAACAGTTTTCCAAAACGAAAGCCGATCTGCCGTTGAAGATTGTCAAAGGCGTCGTCGCTTCGATCTAATCGCCGTAACTGGTGCGACAGGCTTAAGGTCGGGAATCGCTCTGTGGGGCGGAAACTGAGTTCCGTCAAGAAGATATCCGTGAAGGCGTCGAAATCGTTGAGCTTTCCGCCCTCACCAATATAGTTTTCCAACTGTGGATAGTATTGCAGCGTCAGCCCAAAACGCTTCCCCAGTGGCAACGTCCCTTGAAGATTGACGCCAGCGGTGTTAATTACGCCCTTGAGCTGTGGGTCTTCACGTCTAGCGAGACTGCTTGTATTCGGGTCAATACTCAGTCCGAACTCGACGTGGTTGTTATAGATGTTGCTCACCTGATAATCAACCGTGAGGTCAGACTCAAAGGCTGCCGACGCTTCTGTATCCTGTTGGAATAGTTCCTGACCGTATTCCCGTTGGAGTTGTGCAAATGAGAGCGTAGCCTCAGTTAGCAACAGCGCGATTACGCAGATATAGTAGGTTAGCTTGAATGGAAATTGAGGATGCCGTTGTTGCAATTTTTCTTTCCTCCGAAAAAATAGGGGCACGGTTCCCAAGATGATTTTGTGGGATATCGTACCCCTATTATAAGAATCGAGTAATTCTCAGTAGATGATGCAGGCTCCACCCGCACAGATGCTGCCTGCTTTTTTCGTGACATCACCCGCAACTGTACTCGCCTCACTCGCTTCAAAATCCGCAAGGATGTCAACTGTTTCGTTCGCCGACGCGGACAACCCAATCTGCAATTGCCCACTTGGCGTAAAGGTCGTGACGCAACCGGAGAAACCGATTGATCCCAAAAGTATTACTGAGATCGCACAACCCAACCACAATCTTTTCATGACGCTGCTCCTCTCTTATCTCGAATGCGACACAGTTCTTTCGCTTCGCTCGACCTATTAGACCTTTATCTCTTTATAATCCACTTCATCAAGGTCGTTGGTGCCCAGATCCATCCTCGATGCTGAGCGGATATATTTCGACAATCGAGAGATAGACGGCAGATTGAGTTCCGTCCGTTTCTCTTCCACTGTTTGGTAGACAATCTGATCCAACGCAACTGGATCTTGGCTCACGAGGATTCCGCCGTACTGCCACACTCCGTTCGGGTCATACTCGGGTCCCCCATCAAACGCGGCAAGCAGCCCGTCAACAATATTCAAAACAACCTTATCTTTGAGGACCGTATGCGCGAAGATATCAGCGATGGCGGGGTTACAATTTATAGGATTAGAGTGAAATCGACTGGTGTTATCGACGCTGCCGAAGGCAAGGTTCTTGAGACAACCGCTCACGCCCGCGATCCCGTGATGCTTCATCACCGGAACGTTAATCACCACCGTCAGCTCTTTGGTCAGGAGATTTGTATATCGGGAAAGGACACTTCCATTTTCGCGGCGTTCCTCGACATCTTTATCGGTTTCATAGAAAACCTCGTCGTCGTAGCCTACGCCTTTACTGTCTGACGCGAAGCAGCGAACCCCTCGATTACTTTGGTTGATCTCGTAGCCTACATCAATCAGATCTGACTCAAAGCGATCCCAGATAACAATCTGGTTGCTGAGGATACCCGCCCCGTATAACCCGTCGATGATTTTATCAACGATGACCCGATGGGTGCTCAGTTGCTTTCCGGCAAGTGGATTAATTTTAATTCCAACGATGTCTGTCGGTAGAACAAAATCCTTCCATGCCTCCTTCGCTGAGTCCAGTCCGGTTAGTTCCATCATTGCCCGGTCAATCATCTCACCCACAACCGCCTCGTCAAGCGCATCACCATTCCACACCTTTTCGCTAGTCGCTTCGACCAGCGGCATGAGCTCTTCTTCAATCATCTCTCCCGGTGGACCTCCGCGTTGACGATCGAGTTGCGCAAAGGTATCTTTGGCCGCTGAAGTTATGCTCCCCAGAGCGAGTCCCATCCCAACAGCACCTTTTGATGCCTGACGTAAAAATCTTCGTCGACTCACCGATTGGGGTCCTACGTTCTTCGTCCGCGAAATTTGGTCACAATCCGATCGAATCTGAGCAACTATCGAATCTGATTTGGGTGATGTTCTGCTTGCCATAGTTTGACCGCCTACAAACCTTTCAGTTCTGCGACAATCCTTTCGCCCTTGAGCCGATTACCAACGCGCACATCAAGGAATTTCCAGCGGATAATCCCGTTTTCATCAATGATATAGGTCATAGGGCGCGCGATCCGAGGATTTAGCGGATCTCTTGCGTTGTAGGCATCAATTGTTTTTAGCTCCGGGTCTCCAAGTAGAGGGAACCCAATTTCAACGTTACCCCGCCGTTTGACCTTCTCAATCGCATTCTTCGCTTTTGCTGCATTATCTGTACTGATTGCAAGAAGCTCAGCACCCGCCGCCTGAATCGCTGCATAATCTTGTTGCAACTCGCCGAGTTGCTCAATGCAGGAAGGTCAGAACTCACCCCGATCAAAGACCAACACAACCTTCTGCTTGCCTGCGTAATCTGCAAGGGCTATCATTTCCCCATCACTATCAGGCAGGTTGAAGTCCGGTGCTTTCAAGCCAATGGCAAGGCCATCTCCCTCTGGAAGTTGCTCCGGATTGAGCGGAATAAGTTCGACCTCCAATTTTACCGTTTCGCCAACTGGAATCGGATCAACAATGAACTCCTGTTTCTCGTATTCATCGATATCGATGGTAACGGTAAGTTTCTGATCCGCGGCAATCCCTTCAAACTCGAAGACACCTGAATTAGCTGTTGGAGTCTCTAAAACAACCCCGGCTTCATCGGTCAGTTTAACGCTTACGCCGATGAGAGGATCTTTTGTTATCTGATCCAGCACGAGCCCACGAATGATCGGTAATACCTCTTCAACTTCCTCAGCTTGGTCTGCCGGCGGTTCGGCTGGAATAACAGGGTCTGCCTCCACAGGCGGCACAACCGGTTCTACAGTTGTTTCCGGCTGTACAGTTGCCTCCGGCTCCTTGGTCGTGTCCGGTCCCACGGTTGTGTCCGGTTCCACAATAGATTCGTCATCGGTTCCACAACCAAGGCACAACATCAGGATAGCTGCTAAAGCTATCAATGATTGAATTTTATTTAGTCCATCTCTCATAACCATTTTTTCAACTCTCTTTCGTAGATTTCTTTACTTTCCTGTGCACCTTCAAATATCTTTACAATTTCTCCGTTACGATTGACGAGATATGCAGATGGTAAGACGGGAACTTGATATCTCTGAATAGTGTCGGAATCTGCCAGAAGGATCGGATAGTTAATATCGTGACCTTCTCCACTCAGTTCCTGAAAAAAGGTTTCTATATTTTTTAGACGCCCGTCTACGTCATCCGTTGATATGCCAACCACCTCAAATCCCTGTGCTTGATATTCATCGTACAGTTCGATGAAGCGCGGAATCTCTTCTTTGCAAGGTTTACACCATGTCGCCCAGAAATCGACGATGACAACTTTGTCCTGATAATCTGTGAGACTGACCTCTTCGAGTTCTGTGTTTAACAGTGTGAAGTTAGGGGCAAGTTGAAATGAAGGATCAACGGTGTCTGTTATTTTGTCAGAGTCATCGTCTGTAGCGTCTGAACACCCCAAAACTGGTAGCATACAGAATATTAAACCAAACAGGCAAAACAGTTTCGTGTACATGCACGCCTCCGAAAATTCAAGGGAACAGATTTTTAGTCAATCTGTGTTGTTTTCTGCACCTTCAGCGGTGTTGTTAGAATAGATTGCAGCACGATTTGGTCGTATTTGGGATAGGGAAATTGCACCAGATCGGGCAAAGATTCAACTGAGCCGTAAAATAGTGCCCTTTGATCCAACGATCCAAGCATGCGCTTTATACAAGCAGATGTCCAGCAGGTGCCACGGCGATCCGCTCGCTTGAGGTGACCATGTGAACCCAGCATCGGTCGTATGCAAAATTAATCCATCTTCACCGATTGCCCAGCCCTGTTTGGAGTCTCGAAATGCGACGCCGCGTAGAGTTTTGGGTGTCTTACTTTTCTGAGGCTGCCAGTTCGCACCGCCATCGGTCGTATGCAGAATTAACCCGCCTGTTCCAACGACCCAACCGGTCTGCGGGTTGACGAAATAAACGCCGAGTAGCGATTCTTCGGTCCAACTTCGCTGTTCCCCCCAAGCTTCGCCACCGTTATTTGTGTGGAGAATCTTCCCTTCCTTCCCAACAGCCCAGCCGTGCTTCGCGTCAGCAAAGTGCACAGCCCACAGATGTGGGGTCGGTGGTGAGTTTTGACGGCTCCATGTACCGCCACCGTTATTTGTATGCAGGATGACACCACCACCACCAACCGCCCAACCTTCTGTCTCGTCCAGAAAATAGATGTCGAGTAGTCCAGCGTCGGTAGGGCTTTTTTGGGGTGTCCAAGATTTGCCGCTGCTTCCCGTATAGTGGATCTGCCCCCTGATACTGACCGCCCAACCGTTGTTGGGAGTGGCGAAATGCACCTTATTGAGTGCGTTCGGAGTAACCGCTTTTTCTGGCGAGCGCACCAGCCACGTCACCCCGCCGTCTTCTGTTGACAGCACCAAACCGTCCGTACCGACTGCCCAACCACGTTTGGCATCGATAAAGTGGACACCGTACAGGTGCGCCTCCGTTCCAGACTGGATCTGTCCCCATCCTGTCGGTGTTTTATCGCCACTACACCCCAAATAACTGATAAGGCAGACGAAAGCGATGAGTATCTGAATGTACTGTCTCAAAGTCTCTTTCCTCCTCAATTTTATATAATTGAGTGTGTCTCTTGCAAATTCCGTGACAACTTTGGTAGAGAGTCAACACAAATCCATCGTTGATCACTTACTCAGGTCGGTTATATACATATCGCTCCTCCGGAGTGAACGATAAAGCACCTTAATGGACGCGGGTGCCTGCTCATGCGAGAAGACCGATGGATTTTTAAAGGTGGCAGCTCTTTAACTTCTGGAACATTCTTCTCAAGCTATCCCGTGATCTGGCACACAAGAGTTTTTGCTTTTCTCTAACCTGATGAAGAACCTCCGACGATCTACTGCTAACCAGATAGGCAACTTAGAACAACCGGGCAAGTCGCCCCGTTGCAATGAACGGTTTTGTCCATTTTGCGTCCGGATACTTCTCGATTAGGCTGAGACTTCCCAGAATGATCGCGAGGGAGATGCCCACGCCGCCCAAGAAGCCGATTATCAAACCAGCTCCCATATCCCACCACGTCACTATCGAATCAAAACTATAGCGCGACCACACAGTACTGCTAAGTAGCACCAATAACACACAACTTGTAACCAAGGCAATGACCATTGCGCGGAGGAGCAGATTCCTTTGCTCTCTGGGGAAGGGCACTCTCTGTCGTCCTAACCACATACCAATTAGCAGAAAAACGGACCAGTAAAACAGTGAGTAAAGTTCAAAGGAGAGCAAATTATAGATCATGCCCCCGACCGAAAAACCGAAAACATAAGGTGTGCCCCAATTTTCTTCGAGCATCTCACGAGAAAAAATGTCATGCAGCATTAAAAAAACTAATGCAAAACTGATGATAACACACGCAGAGGCGAGCAACCATAACCAACGATTGGAAACCCTCAGCAGCAGCGCACCGATAAGAATATAACCGCCGTAGGAGGATAGTAGGAGGTTTATGGGAAAAATTAGATTACAACCGATGCCAACCACCATCAACAGCGCAGCACGTCTTATCAATCGTTTTCGACTATCTGTGATTCTGTGTGCATCGTCTGTTGTTCGGGACTGTTGTGTCCGGAGGGATATACCCACACCACCCAGCAGTAGGAAGGTTTCGAGAGCCCCTCCACGGATAAAAGAGTGTAGTTGTCCCAGGATAATGTGGTGCAGCTCGAAGTCACCTGCTTCAAAGTCTGGGAAAACATTAGGAACTGGGATAAAAGCTGCAATCAGTAGTCCGAACAGCGCAAGTAATCGAGCAAAATCGTAACCGGCGATAGGTGTGTTCATTTAATCCTTCCCGTTAGGAGGCTAAATCTTTTCTCCAATTCGCATCAGTCGATCGGCTGCTTCATGTAATGTCACTTCATCCTTGCTGAACATAAATCGCAGCTTCGTTTTGCCAAGTTCTGGACGGCTATAAAAACTTGATCCCGGCACACCACCGACCCCAATCTCCTTCACAAGCCAGTGCGCAAATTCGGTATCATCGGAAAAGCCGAAATTGCTGATGTCGGTCATGATGTAGTACGCGCCTTCGGGGATATAGCACTGAAAGCCCGCCTTCCGCAACAGGGCGGAAAACAGTTTGCGATTGTCATCATACTTTCTGACCAGTTCCCGATAGTACTCTTCGCCCAATTGGAGCGCAACCACGCCTGCCTGCTGCAACGGGTGCGGTGCTCCGACCGTCAAGAAGTCGTGCATTTTGCGGATCCCGTTTGCCAGATATTCGGGCGCGATCACGTAGCCGAGTCGCCAGCCGGTCATCGAGTAGGTTTTGCTCAGTCCAGAAACGGTGATGGTTCGATCACGCATCTCTGGCAACGAACCGATGCTGACATGCGGACGGTCATCGTAGATCATATGCTCATAGATCTCGTCCGTTACAGCAAGGGCGTCAAATTCGCAGCAGAGCGCAGCGATCTCCTCCAACTCCTCGTGGATGAAGACTTTTCCGATCGGATTGCTGGGGGTATTCAGAACAATTGCCTTCGTGTTCTTGCTGAAAGCATTCCGCAGCTCATCGGGATCGTAGGTGAAAATATCCCCTCTCTCCGGACAACGCGTCTCCCGCAGCGGAACATAGATGGGTGTTGCACCGGAGATGATTGTGTCGGGCCCGTAATTTTCATAGAACGGTTCGAAGATTATGATCTCATCACCGGGGTTGATAATCGCCAGCAACGACGACATCATACCCTCGGTTGAACCGCAGGTGACAGTGACATTCTGGTCTGGATCTGTTGGGATGCCGTTAAACACTGTGACCTTCTGAGCGATCGCCTCACGGAATTTCGGCGTTCCCCACGTGATGCTGTATTGGTTGTATCCCTCACGGATGGCGTCAATCGCAGCTTCCTTGACCTCGTCGGGCGGTTCAAATCCGGGTGTCCCTTGCGACAGATTGATCGCATCATAGCGGTTGCAAAGCTGCGTCATCCCACGGATGACCGACTCAGTAAACAGGGTCGATTTGTGCGAAAGCATCGGTTTCGAGGTTGATAATCCGTTTCTCATGTCGATCACACCGCCTTATGGCTGCATTGACTCTCCACGAAGTAACATTGCGCGGATGTCATATCTGCCCGGACGTTCAACCGGCAGGTCACCGCTCTCAATCATCGCTTCAAGCGGTGAAGCGTGGGTACGGACCGGCATCTGGACCACTTCATGCAGCCGTGCGGAATCGTAGATCGCCATGATAATCTCGACAGCGGCACGGCCGTTTATTGCTTCGCCGCGATGCCCACTTCGCCCTTCGATCCATGAGATTAGTTCCTGCACCTGCGCCACGGAAGGATCTTCTCCCTCCGCTCGACGGTCTTCCCATTCTGCTCGCTTACTGTTAAGTAGGAGGGCACGCTGTTCAGTCAGGTCTATAATACCGTCGGACCCGTAGATAATCCCACCTTGATAGTTGGGACCTGCGATTTCTTGCAGCAGTAGTCCGATACAACCGCCTTGGAAGCCAATGATTCCCGCACTCCGATCCTCAATCGGTATATCGCGTTCGTAACGTTCCGTCTTGCGTTCGACATTGCCGATGACCCACTCGGCGTCCGGATCACCGAGGACATAGCGCATCATGTCAAACAGATGCGAACAGTCGTTAAGGAGCCCTTGACCGCCTTTGCAGACGATTTGGCGCGGCTCACCGATTGCGCCGTTGGCGATCAGTTGACGGGCATCTGTCCAGACCGGATTGAACCGGCGCTGATGTGCGATGGCGACCTTGACGTTGTTTCGCTGCGCTGCTATCAACATCTCGTCGCACTCACCAAGGTTGGTCCCCATGGGTTTCTCGCAGAGCACCGCTTTCGGCTTCCGTGCGCAGGCGGCGATTGTCATAGGCGCATGGAGCCTGTGCCATGTTGCAACGCTGACGATGTCGAGATTCTCTTTGTCGAGCATCTCACGGGGGTCGAGGTAGCGTGTCTGGATATTGTAGCTTTCCCCAAAATCGTTTAACGCGTCCTCAACGGGATCGGCGATAGCGACGATTTCGACCTCCTCGACGCCTTGATAGCCGTGTGCATGTAGCCTCGCAATGCCGCCACAACCGATAATTCCAACACGATATTTGTCTGACATATTGTTGATTTCTCCCTGAACTAACACGAATTGCGGTTTGTTGTCTTCAACATCTAACTGAATCGTGAAGCGTAATACGTAATGCTTAAAAAGTTTGCTACTCAGTCATTAGCTCATTTAGCAGCAACAGGATTCGGCACCCTACTTCCGACGGAGGACCATGCGTTTGGGCACCATCCCTAATTATTCTGTTGAGACGAAACATCAACAGATCTCAGGTAACTTTGACGAGTTGTTTGCCGATGTTACTGCCCTTTAGCATCCCGATGAATGCGGCTGGAGCGTTCTCGAAACCTTCGGTTACCTCTTCTCGGTATTTCAATTTACCAGCCTGGATCCACTCAGCCATCTGCCGCAGCCCGTCGTCGTGTTTGTCAGCAAATTCGAAGACGAGGAATCCCTCTATCTTTGCCCGTTTGACGATGAGATGCCATAAGAAACGGGGACCCTGTTCCGGGCTTTCGAGATTATATTGGGAGATCTGACCGCAGATTGATACCCGCGCTTTCACGTTAATCAGGGGGAAGACAGCATCGGTAATCGCGCCCCCAACGTTATCAAAATAGACATCTATTCCGTCCGGACACTGTTCGGACAGCTTTGCACCGTAGTCCTCGGTTGTCTTGTAGTTGAACGCGGCGTCAAAACCGAGCTCGTTAACGACGTAATCCACTTTCTCGTCACTGCCAGTGCTGCCAACGGCGCGGCAACCTTTTATCTTGGCGATCTGCCCTACCAGAGAACCGACAGCACCGCCGGCTGCGGACGCGAAAACTGTTTCTCCCGGTTGCGGGTCGCAGATCTCTAACAAGCCAAAATATGCTGTCAAGCCGGGCATACCGAGAATCCCCAAAGCGGTCGATATAGGCGCAAGGGTTCGATCTACTTTTCGGAGGTTGCCTCCATCGGACACCCCATACTCTTGCCAGCCGAGTCCGCCGGTAGCAATATCTCCGACCTGAAAACCTGAGTTTTTGGATGCCACGACCTCGCCGACAACGCTGCCGACCATCGTCTCACCGATCTGTACGTTTGGCGCATAGGAGGCTCTATCATTCATCCGGCCGCGCATATATGGGTCCACGGACAGATAATTGGTACGCACAAGCACCTCTCCATCGTCCGGGGTAGGAATAGGTTCCGTCACCAGTTCAAAATCGGATAGCTTGGGATAGCCAACGGGCCTTGCAGCCAGCGTGAATTTACGATTGATGTCTGACATTGAAATATCTCCTCCATAACAGCGATCTTTGCAAATCGGTTAGATTCCGTCTTTTTGGCACTCGGCACAGTATCCTAAGATCTCATTTCTATACTTCACCGGTTTGAATTGAAGCCTTTTACAAACTGCCTCTTGGAGCGCGTCGATCTCCGGGTTTTCAAACTCGATGATACTACTGCACCGCAGGCAGATTAAGTGAGCATGTTCTTGGCGTGAATGGATGTGTTCGTAGTGGGACTGTTTTTGTGCATCAATCACTTCCGTCAGTAGCCCACTTTTGACAAGGAGCGGCAATGTCCGATAGATTGTCGCACGTGAGGCGGTATATCCGTTTTGGCGCATACGCATCAACAGGTCGTCCGCGCGGAAATGATCGTCATAGGCAAAGACCTGCTCAAGGATGTCGCGCCGCTCGGTCGTAAGTCGCAGTGCATTGTTTTCAAGATATTTTGTGAATTGTTGAATGATCTGTGGTTGAATCGACTCGCTGTTTGTTTGCATGATACAAGCCTCCCTAAATGTTCTGGTGAGGATATTGGCGTTATATTTCTTGTCTAATTTTTCACAGAGTCAACCGTGGGGCATCTATCCGCCTCACTGGCTATTTCTATCCTTGGCTTGACACGTTCCCGCAAGTGCTTGGATTGCTTCGGTAATCCGAAGCATTTAACGACTGGCTGCTGGATTTGAGCCTATGTCATTTGACAGAGTCGGGATCAAACACCAAGTTGATCTCCCTGATCAGCCCCAGCAGTTTACTTATATACCGGCTACCCGGCTCCAAGAAACCCGAAAAATGCAATATCGCAAGGAGCGCGGCTATGATTGTGGTCAGATAAAGAATCGCCTTAATTGGTCTTCCTATCGCTGACGTACGTATCTTTTCTCGATTAAACCCAAACAGCCCAATAACAATAAACGGTAGATCCGAAATTGTATCAAGCGCCACCCCTATGTAGAAGAAAGGATTGAGCGTTCTGATGAATGCTGATTTACGGTTGGAGTTATATTGTCCAATGGTTTTATCTATGATGCCCAATACATTGCTAGGACCTATGTCAAATTGATCGATATTAAAAAGGTCTTCAATCAGATCAATTTCCATGTCATCTCCTCCAGCTGCTGCGGGGCGGGTCCAAGAAAATGATGGGTCCACTTCTGAATTAAGAATTATGGAATGTATTTCCTCCCTCAATCGGTTAAGGTCATACCTAGCCTCCTTTGCAGTACTTTCTTCGACTCTGCCACCTCCAAAACCTACCCGGCTGTTATTGAAATACCGAATCATGAGAGACCGAAACTCCTTGAGTTGATTTAGCCGTCTTCTGTTCTCCCAAATTAATATTTTTGCATAATGTCTCACTAACTTAATTTCTCCTTAGGGAACTAACAATTTAGTTCTTTGGTTTCCCTTTCCAAGTAGTTAATCGCAGGTTGTTCGTCCGTCTCAACGTTCGGCTAAATTCGATCGATCCATTTTCCGGTTCAGTGGGTTGTTTTGGATATAGGGCAGGATACGATATAGGTCTTCAGCGCTTCTTATGATGTGATCATAAAATGATTTCTGCCAACCAAAAATGTGCTTATGCTATCGTTTTCTTACGATCCGGGTAACCGATGATTTGAATCCATAAACTATTTTTGATAGATACATCTTTGAACGATCGGTCTGTTGTTACACGCGCAACGGTGGTAGGGTGACTAAAACGCTTGTTTCGGCTTTTCGGTTCTCAATTTTCCGGAGTGTTCACACCGCTTCAGTTTTTCGCTCCATGGAAAGCAGCTTCCGCTTCCAATCCAACCCACCCGCATAACCGCCAAGCCCTCCATCGCTGCGGACGACACGATGACACGGTACGATAACGGCTAACGGATTCGCACCCATCGCTCCGCCGACAGCACGCATCGCGTTCGGTTTGTCGATTTGCTGTGCGATCCAACCGTAGCTTTGGACCGTCCCGTAAGGAATCCGAAGGGCGGTTTCCCAAACGCTGCGCTGAAACCGTGTTCCAGTACTTAGATCGAGTCTGAGGTCGAACTCAACTGGGACCCCATTGAAGTATTTTGTGAGCAACTCGACTGCGTTCAGTAGTTCTGGATCAAGCGAGTTCCGAGTGAGTGGATATAAACCCCGTTTCCCGTGTGAACCGTTGCGCAAGCGATTTTTTATTGCTGGTTCGGTCGGCGCGCCAAATGTAACGCGTGTGAGACCTTGGTCCGATCTTGCGACGCCCACCCAACCATATGATGATTTGAAGCAAGTGTAATTCGTTATGGTCATACCGCAGCTCCGAGCTGGGAGTCTTCGCCTGTTGGGATCGACTCACCCTCAACTTCAATTCTTACCCACTCACGACTAAGGGTTTCAAACAGAGCCATCACCTCCTGCCGTTGTGTGAGACTATCAAGCGGCACCTCGAAGGTAAGCGTTGCAAACTCTTCCTTCTGTACGTCACCTTCTTTGTTAAATTTTACGGGGGTAATCTGAATCTTCTTTAACTTTGCATCCATCATAGGCTTATTGCCTCCTCAAAAATTATGATTAGTACGTTAAAATTACTTCCGCATTTTGTCGAGATATGAATCTCGACCTACCGGTTATCCAGCGGCGCGAATCGAAATAGTCCAACCTTGAGTAGGTGTGACAGCTTGACAAAGACAATTTGTTCGGTGTCGCCATCCTTCTCGCGGTTGTTATTGTAGACGAGAAAGAACGTGCTTTCGGGCAGATATTCATACGCGAACAGTGCAAAGATCCGTCGCTCCTCATCGATTGTGAACTCCGCGCTCGAACGGAAGAACATCCGCTGTGCGAATTGATAGTTGATCGCAAAACGGCGCGTCCACTGTTCCAGCACACCATCTTCCACCAATCGTTGCAGGGTCAGTTCCAAGTCCAGTTTAGCAGTCGGTCGGATCGTTATCTCCGGACGAATGAAGAACGTATCTTTATCATCGCGGATACCGATCGTTCCAAAATTCCGAATCCTCGCCCATTTGGGTGGGAACCAGCCAGTGAAAAAATTCAGCACCTTGTCCGTGTAAGCCACACCATCGTCATCAACGTGGTAATACCATTCTGGTCCGGTGAAAAGGAAGATGTTCTTAACCCCAATCAGTCCCCGAATCTGATAGCGTTCGTTCGTCAGTTCCCCCGCATGGTTATACAGGCGGTCAACTACACCTTCACCGCGCAGGCGTTGTACCAACCCCGCATACTGCTTGTTGTACCGGGTGGTGAACTCGAGACCCCGCCGATCAGTTCTGGGAATAAACCCGGTTTCGACATCAAAATTTTCTCCGATGTCGATATACCTTGCTTCAAAAGAAAACACATTCGCTCGGCGAGAAAACTCGGCGAAGATAACATCATCACTGATGGGGTCATCCTCCTCTATACCCGATTTCCATTCCCTAGCATATTCAAGGTTAAGGTTGACGTCGGCGGGCAGTCTAAAGCGGGCATCAATTCCCGAAGCGCGGTCGTACAAACTCTGCCCTTGTTTGTTCACACCCAACAGTCCGATCGACGAGTTCCTGCCAAGTTCCCGCTGTACGCGGAAAACGGAATAGTTGTATTCATCAGCGGGCAGCTGATCCACGTCAACATCGTACACGTTTAACCGATCGCCCTGCTCGAGGATAGTGTATCGCTTCTCTTCAGTTGCATCTGTTATGAACCACTTACCCTCTTTATCTTTGACAGCAACGGATGCCATTTCAGAAAGCGAGATGTCATTCGTATCAAATGTCTGGCGCAAATCCCGTGAAAGTATTTCTCGATCAAGATCACTACTGAACCGCGACTTTGTCTTGAACGCCGCATTTTCCGGTCCTGCCTGGGCGTTTAGGAAGGCAAAATTGTAGTCTCTCACCTTGCCGATCACCTTCCCTCCGTACATCAGATCTTCGACACGACGACTGTAAAACAGTTCGACAGGTGTTTGGAAAAGCTCGTTTCCTTCCAGAAAGAATGGACGCTTCTCTGGGAACCGCAGCGGGATGTCTGACAGGTTGACAAGGTCTGGATCTGCCTCAATCTGCGCAAAATCGGGATTGAGGGTGAAGTCAACCGTCACGCTTGAGAAGGGGTACCGGACATCAAGACCTGCAGCGGTATTCAATTCGGGGTCCTGATCGCCGATTTTCTCCGGTTTTAGGGTGCCGTACGGTTTAACCTCCAGCGGACGCTTCGTGACCAGTCGATCCAATGGCAAGTCGGTTAGATGTCCAAAATTTGAAACGGCGTACTGTCGTCCCCCAAGTTCTACCCATGAGAGCTCCTCTTGCCGCGATTCATCATTCCGCCAAAAATTGATTCCCCAAACCGCATCGGGATTCTGCTTCGGAAACCGAAGTTCAGCAAACGGGATGGAGAACTCCGCTGTCCATCGGTCATCGTATGTCGCAGTGTACCCGGACCAATCGCAGTCCCACGAAATAGCGGAACCAACATTAGAGCTATTTCGTCTTACATTTCCGCCTTCGTTGGTTATTCGCCGGTCGGTCTGCGTACTGAGCGGATTTAGCGCAAAAGCGTAGCAGTTACGCTGATCAAGGTAGGTATCAATCAGGATTTCGACGTGATCATCAGAGAAGAAGAAAGAGTCTCGCTGAACAGAATTTGCGGCGAGCACGTTCATGTCGCTCTTGAAGCACTCAAAACCGACATACAGGCGATTCTCATCATAGAGTAGGTAGACCTTCGTCTTATGGCTGGCGGGCTCGCCTGAGTTCGGCTCAAATTGAATAAATTCGCCGGTCTGTGCTGCGTTCTGCCAGCATGGATCATCCAGTTTTCCATCAATTTTTGGCGGCGAATCCGTTTCGACAGCTGCGATCTTCCTGAGTATCGGATCGCCTGCCGCGTGGGATGCGTGTGTGGACAATGTGAGGAGGCCCACAACAAGTAACGCCAATAAGAATTTGACCATCCATCCCTCCGAGTTCCTTCGTAAGCAATAAGAATGTAAAACATGATCTTTCCAAGATAAGTAGTACATTGTCAGATAATTGTTAATGCCCCTGCTCGTTGTGGATTGACAAATCCACAACACCGCCGCAAATCAGGCTTGGATATGGCTATCCAAGCCGAGCCGTGAGAGACTTATCATGATTTATATGACAGAGCAGTAGTAGCTTATACTATTATATTGTTTCTTGCCAATCCATTCAATCTAAATCGTGCAGCTCTGCGAAATAATTCGCAACTCCATGTGTGGGTATATCCCTATTATTTTATGATAGATTTTCATGTAGGCATAATGTATACTGAGCAACGCATAGCCCTTTTTGTTCACATCAAAGCACGTGAAACGTAACGAGTAATACGTAAGAAAAAACAGAATGGGAATTTCCGCTGAAGGAAAGATAGTCTCTGTCAGGCGGGGAGAGCCTTCCGCTACAGTTTCTTTGTACTATGGTGAATTCTAAAAATAAATAGACACTTTCGCCCCTCGGTTTCGATCCCGCCTGTTCCGCTCCGTGAATCCCGAGAATCGGGACCTGCTCTCGGCTTGTCGGAGTCCCGCCTGTCCCGATTCATCGGGGATGTATCGGGGATTTATCGGGACCGGTAGGTGCGGTTTCTAACCGCACCGGTTTGGAGTGTCTCATTAATTCTAAGGTACACTATATTTCTTATACCAAGGAAGGAACAGATGAAAGGACGAAGAGTTGTTTGGCCGGGTCGGGCGACGGTTGAAATCGAGGAGTTTGAGTTCCCACTCCTGGGTGATAATGAGATTCTGGTGGCAACCGAATGCACACTCATCAGTCCGGGTACGGAACGCGCTTTCCTGCTTGGGCTGCCCAACGCACAGGGCAACTATCCATCATACCCCGGCTACAGCAATATCGGCGTGGTCGTTGATATAGGTAGAGATGTAGAAGGTTTCAAGATCGGTGATAGGGTCGCTTCTTCCAGAGGGCACACAAGCCATTTCGTTGCAACGCCGGATAACCTGCTCAAGGTAACCGAGCGGGCGTTATCCTCAGAACGAGGGGTCTTTTTCAACCTGTGTACGATTGCGATGCAGGGAGTTCGAAAAGCCAAAATTGAACTTGGGGAACCGACGCTTGTGTTAGGCGGTGGTTTGATTGGACTGTTCGCGATGCAACTTGCGAGACTCAGTGGTGGGCTGCCTGTGATTACAGCAGACTTATCCGATAACCGCTTACAACTCGCCAGACAGGTTGGCGCAGATCACGCCTTAAATCCAGAAGCTGAAGATTTGGATAATCAACTGGACAGAATTACTGATGGCAAGGGTTTGGCTGTTGTTATTGAAGCTACGGGACACCCAGCGGTGGTCAATACGGCTTTTCAGTTGGCGGACTGGGGTGGGCGGGTTGTCCTGCTCGCCAGCACACGAGGCGAAACGGAGCATGTGAATTTTTACCGTGACGTCCACCGAAAAGGTTTGACGGTGTTGGGCGCCCATAATTCTGCCCGTCCAGCCCATGATTCCTCACCAAATTTCTGGACACTTCGCGATGATTGGGAACTGTCGCTGCAGCTTATCGCCCACGGTCGTGTGGTCGTCGATCCGCTGATTACCCATCGGATGCCGGGGATTCAGGCTGCGGAGGCGTATGAAATGCTGATGGATTGGGATCAGAACCTATTGGGGGTTGTATTGAATTGGGAGGATTAGTCACCACTTGGAAATAGTAGTTTGACAAAGCATCCATGCAGAAGGAGGCCCGATGATTAACGCAGCAGTTATCGGATACGGCTACGCCGGTCAATCGTTCCACGCCTATCTCGTCGGTCTGGCAGAGGGACTTAATTTGTATGCAATTGCAACGCGGAATCCGGACAGACGACAGGCTGCCGCGCAAGCATATCCAGACGTGAAACTTTATGAAACCATCGATCAGGTGCTCGCGGATGACAACGTCGATCTGGTTGTACTCGCGACACCGCACGACACGCACACGGACCTTGCGGTCCGAGCGATGGATGCGGGCAAGCACCTCGTCACCGACAAAATTATGTGTATGAACGCCGTCGAAGCCGATGTGATGATCGAGGCGAGTCAGCGCAACAGTGTCATGTTGAGCGTCTTTCACAATCGCCGCTGGGATTGGGACTACCTAACGGTAAGAAAAGTGATTGAAGACGGCCTCCTCGGAACACCGTACCTGTTTCAGGTCGGCATCATGAGATACGGGGGACCGCGCGGTTGGCGAGGTGACAAAAAGCAGAGTGGCGGCATCCTCTTCGATTGGCCCGCACACTTCGTCGATCAAGCCCTACAATTGGTCTCCGCACCGGTCAAAACTGTTTTCTGCGACGTGCATTACGGGTCGCGGTGGGATATTGACATCGGCAACTACGCGAATTTACTGATTAGATTTGAGAACGACGTCCGCTATCAGATTGAGATAGGCAACTTGGCAAAGGTTCCAAAGCCGCGCTGGTATGTTCTCGGCGATGTGGGAGGGTTCATTAAGCACGGATTAGACCCGCAGGAGAGACCGATGGTGGCAGGAAACATCGACGCTGCGGAAGAAGATCCCGAAACGTACGCAACGGTTTGGACAGAAGCGGGCGGTGAGGAGCGCGAATTGGTGATTGAGAGCGTCAGGGGATCGTGGAAGTCGTACTATCAGAACATCTCCGATGTCCTGAACATGGGAGCGGAGCTGATTGTCAAGCCGGAGGAGATCCGACGAGTCATGCAGGTTTACGACGCCGCGATGCGCTCCTCAGAAACGGGGGAAGCAGTACAGTTTTGAATACGCTTGACCATTTTATGAACACCGCTGTCCATCTACTGAACACTAAAGCAGATCATATTGCTGCAAAATCCAATGGATACGACATTCGGCAATTGGCACAGGATTTGCTCAAATTCAGGTACACCGATACAAGGTTCGGTCACTCGCCACTCAAACATAACGGAGATCATAGAACATGAAATTAACAAATAGACACAAATACACAATCGTTTTATTCACGCTTATCCTTTTGAGTCAGCCTCTCTACGCGGATAACCACGGAGGCTCTGATTACTCAGACCTGAATCCGAGGGTGCTGGAAGCAATGAATCGAGGAATGGAATGGCTGAAAATGCAGCAGGAAGATAGTGGACTGTTTAGGCATCACCCCGGTATAACAGGCTTGGCAATAACAGCTTTCCTGCGCCATCCGCACAACCAATACACGGAAGCAGATAACCCATTCATCCAGAAATCCATCAGAGTGTTACTGTCGATGCAGCAGCCTGACGGTGGAATCTATAACGTTGAGATGCAGCCCGCCTTGCCGAATTACAATACCTCTGTTTCGCTCATGGCACTCTCCTCCACAAACAATCCGAACTATGAGATGGCAATCGCTAAAGCCCAAGGATTCATCAAAAGCCTTCAGGTGACGGATGAGAGCGAGGTCTACTTCGGGGGCATCGGTTATGGGAGTA
This sequence comes from Candidatus Poribacteria bacterium, assembly GCA_022822005.1. Lineage (GTDB taxonomy): Bacteria > Poribacteria > WGA-4E > WGA-4E > PCPOR2b > PCPOR2b. The sequence continues at coordinate 18,241 of JAJECO010000086.1, read as the reverse complement.
GGGAAAGCGTTCACGATCTATCCAATATGAATATCGCCATACAAGCGCTTAAGGAGAGCGGATCCGATGACCCGGAGGTGTGGGACAAAGCGATCAAGTTCCTCGAAAGATGTCAGAACCGCAGCGAAACCAACGATCAGGATTGGGCGGGAGACGACGGTGGCTTTATCTATGCACCGGACGGCGAGAGCAAAGCGGGTGAGCACCGCTCTTATGCGAGCATGACCTACGCAGGACTGTTGAGTTTCATCTACGCCAAGGTTGACCGAGACGATCCACGTGTGCAGAGTGCAGTAGACTGGATCACGAAGCACTTCACAGTCGAAGAAAATTACGGTATGGAGCAACAGGGGCTCTTTTACAACTACCATACAATGGCAAAAGCATTAAAAGCCTATGGTCAACCCACCATTGTTGACTCCAAAGGGGTTACTCACGATTGGTACAGAGCGTTAGCGGAAAAGCTGATTAGCGAACAAACCCCTGAAGGTTTCTGGGTCAATGAGAACAGTCGTTGGATGGAACGAGATCCGGTGCTCGTTACTTCGTATGCATTGATGGCACTCGCGACTGCTTATCCTGAATAGTCCTAACCGATATCCACCACAGCCCGAGTGATATGCTCGGGCTTTTTTTGTGCCCGTTTTGTGTTTAATCCAAAAAAATCGGAGCCCGTATTCAGTTCAGGAGATTTTTATTACACATCGGCCCAAAGAATTGGTATAATATTTAGTAGGAACTAACGCCCGTTAGTCCAAAAAGGTCACAATAGATAGGCAAGGATAATCTACCAACAACACCACATGTGGGCACACCCGTGACCCATAACGCGCAAGGAGATAGTTATGTTCTTTGAACTTCGGCAGTATCGGATGAGACCCGGCCAAGAGGAAAACTGGGTTAAGTATATGGAGGAGGTGATTATTCCTTTTCAGATCTCGAAAGGGATGGTAATTTTGGGCGGTTTTGTCGGCGAAGAGGAGAAGGATCTGTACGTTTGGATTCGCCGATTTGAAAGTGAGGCGCAGCGCGAGCAGTTGTATGAAGCTGTGTACGAAAGCGATACGTGGAAGAACGAGATCGCGCCCAAAATCCCTGACATGATGGATCGTTCGCAGATCCAAGTTACACGCCTTGAAGCAACTCCCCGATCGGTCATCCAGTAAAGATATGCTGCTCCAAACCTCCTGAAAGAGCGGCTAAAAACGCCGCTATCATCGGCGGCAATCGTAAGCACAGATGAGAGCAGATTCCCAATTTCGTTTCTTGGAACAGAATTTAACCGACCCGATAAGGGAAAAGGAGAATTTTCATGGGAGCCTTAAAGCGAGTTATAGGTATTGTTCTGATTCTGATTGCGGCAATAGTTGCCATCCACACAGTCATCGAGCCGGTTTACCACACATCCAGCGATGCCCAACCCTACAGCAGTGCTTGGGATTGGATTAATTGGCTCTCGGCTATCTCAATCATACTGGGATTGATATTCGGCTACATTCGCATGAGCGGTGCGGGCGAAAGTTCCAGTGGACCAGAGTTTATAGCTGCCAACGCGCTATTTTACGGATTCCTGTTTGCTGGTATACTCTTCTTCTGGAACTGGTTCGGCATCAGCAGCATCGGGCAAGATTTTACCGCTGTCAGTGCCGATGTCCGATCGCTGGTATGGATTATCTTTGACGCCATAAACCCGTTATTGAGCGGTGCGCTGGGGGCTCACCTGTTGCGCTCCAGTGCTAGCGAGTAGCTACAGTATTTGTAACATATCTTTAGGACCTCGGCGTTATATCTTCTGCGTCCGGGTTGCCGGGCGCAGAAGCCTTACAAGGATAGAGTGAAACGTAATGTTTGGTATGTTTGTCGATTTCGTTCACCCCAGCCTACTTTCAACTCATACGACTCGTGCTATATCAGGAGAGATTTATGGCAGTTAACGTCCGCCATCGAGAAGGCGTTGTAATTTTAGAACTGAGCGGTAAGATTTTTGGACCCGCAGCTCTTGAATTCAAAAGAGTGTTTGAGGAAGAGATAGCCAGCAGCACTGGCGCACCGAAATTCCTAGTAGATTTTGCCGATGTTACAATTATGGGAAGCTCGGGACTTGGTGCTTTAACGGGAGCGTACGTGACCGTCGATCAGAGGGGCGGGTTGGTCGCACTCGTGAATGTTGGCACGAACATCGAGAACCTCATGATTCGCAGCAAACTGGTCGAACAATTTGAACCGTTTGAAAATGAAGATCAGGCGATAGAAGCCCTTAATGCGGATTGAAAACACCTCAAGGTTGCTACCTCACCCAATGTCGATAGAGTGGCTTAACATCCGCTGGTAGTTCTTCGTAAATCGATGAAGATACCGCCGCGACCTCATTTTCTTTCCCACCCGTTTCGTCTACTATGCGAGTACGCTCCTCCGACCCCGGCATCAATACATCGAGATTAAGCCACCACGGTGCATAGCGCACGGCCATACCGACCCGTGGCTTATCAGTGATGTTAGGCGCGGTTGCGTGCCATGTTCGGCTATCAAGTATCAGCACACTGCCTGCATCGCCGGTTGCCTGCATTTCCGTAGGATAAGGCTCATGTGGGTGAACGCCGTTTTCTCCCGAAGGATTGTTTGGGGATCGGTGGCTTCCCGGCACAACGAGTGTGCCGCCGGTCTCATGGGTAAATGGCGAGAGCATCCACAAGGTGGTTAGGTGCATGACCGCATCAGGATAAGGGGCGGGTATATGTCCTGCGTTCTGTTGATTGAAGGGCCAATCAGCATGTAACGCGCCACGCACATTGCCTGGATAGTTGATATGTGCCGTCGTAAAAGAGATACGTACATGCGGTCCGAAGAGCGCTTCCGCAATTCCCAACACACGCTTATCGGCGAGATAAGGGGCGAATGACTGATTGAAAGCGAGCAGACCCTTCCGGGTTCCTACGCCTTCGGTACCGGTATAAGTGCCGTGCACCTCCACCGTTTTTTCGACGCTTTCGCGTATCGCATCCACTTTATCTACGGGAATGATATCTTCAACCACGCACCAGCCGTTGATTTGCAGATGCAATAACGCCGAGGCGACACTCATAGCGGGCTTCTCACCGACCATCCTCATTCCTCCTCCTTGCGCGCAGTAAAATTAATCCGATCTGAGTGCCGATTCCAACGGTTGAAAGTGTACATATCATACGCGCTGAGCATTTTGTATCCGGTCTGCTTCAACAATCTTTTGACCGTATTGACATCGAATATTTTCTGGATGTGTACCTCTTCATAGCGGCGGAACAACTCCCCCTCACGAATAAAAAAAGTGAGTGCGGTCCTACAGATCTTATCGTGATAGGTGTATAGATTTTTCCACGAATAAGAGTAGTCGGGATGGTTCTCAGCAAATGTCTGACCATGGAAATGCTGAACGATATTCCGCTCGGTGGTAATATCAAAGATAAATAATCCGGACGGAACCAAATGCTTTGAGACCGCTCGGAAAACCGCTTCAAGCTCGGCTTCGTCGACAGCATAGTTGATGCTATCGTAGATACAGAGGACAGCATCAAATTGCTCTTGGAGATCGAAGTCGCGCATGTCGCCACGAAAAAACGGGATGTTTAGCTGACGCTCCTCCGCCTTTTGACGGGCAACGGTAAGCATCCCTTCAGCCCGGTCCAAGCCGCACATTTCGTAGCCGCGTTCTTCCATGATCACCGTCAACGCGCCTGTACCGCAGGCGATCTCTAAGATCTTTCGTGGTTCAGCCTTATAGTACCTGAATAGGTCTTGAATATAACTCGCCCATCGGGTGTAGTTGACATTCGCCATCATGCGGTCGTAGGGATATGCAAATTTCTCGTAAGGATCTGTCAATTCATTCATCTGCTATCGCTTCTCCCCTTTGAATCCCACAGCGGCATCCGTCATTTTCAGGAGCGTATTAATCTCTTCGGCACTCCATAATCCATCCTCGTTCGCTTTCGACGCATAATCTATCGCAATCTTGACTTTCCGCAGGCGTACCTGACCCCGCAGATAGCTTAACGGCATCGCGAGCATCGCTTGTTCCACCCGATTAAACGTGGCTATGATTGCTGCCGTATCTACGCCGTCAGGTGCTTGTTGTATCAGTTGGCTCTTCATGAGACCTGCTGCAAAACTAAATAGTTCCGTTATCAGATACCACTGTAAAAAAAAGAGAACCACCATGATAACGAGAATGACCGCAAGCACTTTTGCCATAAATGGGACTCGCTTGTGCAATGCTCCCTGAGGCGAATCGGTTAAGTTCTCTGCCATATTTTTTCCCTCTCTACAGCACATGATCGATGCCCACAAGACCAAGATAGTTCCTGTGACATCATAGCACCGGAGGTGCGGTCTGTCAACGGAAAATTTGTGTTACCTTTTTGCTGGTGTGTGCTACAATTTCTTACGCTGTGGAAGGCGCGCGACTATTATTTGAATCGCGGGTTCAGTATTCAACAGATCACACAAAAAATAGGGAGAGGCAAACAGAGCCAACAGAGCTATAATCGGGCAGGCTGTCCGACCATCTGGTGCCGTTCACTGAATTGTTGAATCTTACACATGGCACTCCGCCCGATAAATCGGGATTCAAAACTGGAGCGAAAGGCGAAATCCTCGACGGGCAGGGAGATTCAGCCCGTATACGAAGATAAAATTTTACACACAGCAGATTATAAGCGAGGAGCGACATTATGGCAGACTTTCCAATTGTCGATACACACATTCATCTCTGGGATCCAAGCGTTCTGAGATATCCGTGGCTTGACGAGATCCCATCTCTGAATAAGCCCTATCTATTAGAGGATTATCGAAATGCTTGCGGGGCGGTGGATGTAGGAACGATGATTTTTGTGCAATGCGATCCCCAACCGGACGATAACCTGAAAGAGGCGGAGTGGATAACATCGTTATCAAAAGAAGATCCGAGGATCCGGGGAATCGTGGCAGGCGCACCACTTGAGAAAGGGGACGGTGCGAGACCGCTGCTTGAGCAGCTGTCTGAAATTCCGTTGGTCAAGGGGATACGGCGTTTGATTCAGTCAGAAGAACTTGAGTTCTGTGTACAACCCGATTTCATCAGGGGCGTGCAATCGCTTGAGGAGTTCGGGTTGAGTTTCGATATCTGTATTTATCACCGACACCTTGCCAATACTATTCAGTTTGTGAAACAGTGCCCGAACATCCAGTTTATTTTAGACCATATTGGCAAACCGAACATCAAGGATCAGGTCTTCGAGCCGTGGAAACGCGAGATTAAGGAATTGTCAGAGTTTCCGAACGTGTCTTGTAAGGTATCCGGACTAGTGACGGAAGCGGATTTTGAGAACTGGACACGGGATGATTTGAGGCCTTACATAGATCATGTGATCGAGTGTTTCGGTTTTGACCGTGTGATCTACGGCAGTGACTGGCCGGTTGCGGCGCAGGCGACCGAATATCCGAGATGGGTCGCGGCCTTGGAGTGGGCGGTCAGTGGTTGTTCAGAAGATGAACTAAAAAGATTGTTCCGTGACAACGCGTTGCGATTTTACCGGGTTTAGTAGAATGTGAAACGTGATGTAGGAAGCGCAACGAGTAATACGTAAAGCGTGAGACAAGAGGGCATAAAGCACTCCGCTTGAGTGTACCGCAGGTCGTTTCAGCCGCCAGTTATCCACAATTACTTAACAAAATTTAACACTTTTTGCGAAATTCATGTCGATTACGTCAGATACAGATGACCTATAATGACGCAAGTTGTTAGTCGCGTAGAAAAACCGAGTTTTTCGCGCTCATATCCTCTAATTCTGGGAAAACGGGTTGGATTTTGTCCTAAATTGTGTGCCTGTTCTGTAAGGGGCTCGGTTTCTGACACTTGAATTTACCGCCTCGCAATTTAGGTTATAATAGGGTAGACACAAAACCTCGCGCCTACAGAAAATGGAGAAGGAGGTAGAACCGTGGGAACGACGCATTCTTTTCAGGCAAGCTATCTACACGCAATGACGCGAGAACTGCTTGTAGCGGCAGCCACACCGCATCACATCGCCGAAAATGTAGCGGAGATTTTGGTGAATGCCAATCTCGCCGGACACGACTCACACGGGGTGATTCGTATACCCAGTTACCTACAAAGCATTGCAGATAATAGAACGCAACCTGCTGCCGAACCGATCTTCATTGACGAAACAGCTAATACCCTGCGCGTTGACGGAGGAAACGGTTTCGGTCATTATACCGCACGAAAGGCGATGGAACGAGCGATTGAGAAGGCGAAAGAGGCTGACATGTGCGGTGTGACCCTCGTCCGTACCGGGCATATTGGGCGGCTTGGCGAATACGCGGAGGCAGCTGCGCGGTCAGGGTGTATAGGCATTACCACCAACGGCAACGGGGTGAAAGATGGCGGAAACATCGTCCCCTTTGGCGGCGCCAGTGGGGCACTCGGGACCAACCCGATTTCCGTCGGGGTTCCTACCGGCGATGATTCGCCATTTATCATCGACTTTGCCACGAGCATGATCGCTGGCGGTAAGATTCTGTTTGCCCAGAGCCGAGGCATGGACCTGCCCGAAGACTGTATTGTAGACAAGCACGGCAATCCCAGCGTCAAGACAGCGGATTTCTATGACGGTGGATTTCTGCTACCGTTTGGCAAACATAAGGGCTATGCTTTCTCGCTGCTGATGTGTTTGTTGGGTGGATTGAGCGGAAATTTCGATCTCGAACGCGGCGCAATGGGCGGGCAGTTTATGCTTGTCTTAAATGTCAGTGCATTTACACCACTTGGAGCGTATCAAGACGGGGGACGTGCATTTCTCAATGGCATTAAGTCGATACCGGCTGCGCCCGGTTTTGATGAGGTATTGGTGCCCGGTGATTATGAGCGCCGTTCTCGCCTTCAGCGTTTGGCGAATGGCGTCGACGTGCCAGATACTACCTACCAAGAAATTTTGGAGTGGGGTGAGAAATTGGGGGTTTCTCTAAGTGAAGAGGTAGTTGAAACCACCGATTTGGAACGATACGAATAGGGATTGTGGTGTATATCAGGAAGGGCGTGAAGCGTGAAACGTAACGAGTAATGTGTAGGTGTATTGTTGGGTTTCACTTTCTATAAGGCAGCGTGGTTGAAAAGCGTAACGTCTATCCACCTTAATAGGCATTTGTGCAGCGCCGTTCGACCCAATGTACAAAACTATTTGAGCGCAAATTACTGGCTACTCGTAATTTGCGCTTTTTTTTGTATCTATTCCCGATACTTAGCGTATTGTTTATGGGAAGTTGTATTAGCCAAACTTCTAGAATGTGTAGGCACTTCAGTCCAAGCCGCTTCAATTAAGGCACTTTCGACAGTTTGAAACTATTAGGCCTAAACTACCGAATTTTGAATTGCACAGCACCTATATTTTTTCGCATATTTTAATGGTAGGTTGGACTCTTAATAGACAGCAGGGATGATGTGCGGAGGCAATACAAACTTTTCAAGTTGCACTAGTATCCGAAGATACCAGACAGCGCGTCATAGTATCGGCTCAAGACATAATAGCGCGAACCATCGGGCATCTTCGGTCTTTCTTTTATTTGCTGATTTCGTAATACTGTTCGGATACTATTGAAATCGTGAATAGCAGCGAAATCGTGGATTTACGGTTTCGTAAAATTCAGACCTCTTGAACCCGATCCACCGGGGCTTCTTTATACAGCCTTGGTATCGCGGCAAAACCTCCTTCCTCCGTATACAGTGGATTTGACAGTCTATCACAAGGATAATTCGCCGAATTTAGTTTCCATTGCAAAGGAGAGAATATGGATGCGGTTACCCGAGCGTTGCCGTCTTTTCATCTCCACTCTATTGATCCTCTCAGCCGAGTGTTACCTCACTTTTAGCATATAGATTAAAGTGTTATAGAAACGCGCTCCGAAAAGATGAACTACAGCCCATCTTGATTCAATCCGTCAGTGTCAACGCCAGCGTTACCGTGACGGATGCGCTAGCGGATGAAAGGCAGTCTACTGAGGAATGAAAACAAAAATAATCGTACTATCCTTAATTGTATTATCAACGTTATGGTGTGCAGATGTATTAGCGCACTCGAGCCCTGTAAGACATTTTGTCCCCTGCACGGACAATGATCCCTCCGTGCACAACGAGCAGGACAAGCAAGATTGTATCGATGATGGATATCGGGGTGGACACGGACATGTTGATGAGACACATGATGGAACATCAACTGGAGAGGCAAGTAGTTGGGGATACTGGGATGCCTGTGGGTATGCAGCAGCTACTGGAACTAGTACAGAAGACTGTGACGACATCACCACACCACCGCCTCCACCGCCTCCACCTTCACCGCCACCACCTCCTCCGCCACCACCGTCAACATTCTCCATGCATGTGATCAGTGGTCCCGGATCCGGCGCGCCCGGTGCTCAACTAACATTTGTTGTCGAAGTTCGGGAGAACGAAACCGCTGCGTCAGGACAATCAGTGACGTTTCGCATCACCTCCGGTGATGGAAATGCAACGCTCGGAACTCCAAATCCTGCTACTACTGGCGCCAACGGACAGGCACAAACCACGATTACACTGGAGAGTGATGCCTCCGGCTCATACACGATTACTGCAACCAGCAATGGCGTATCTACCACTGGCACTGCGACAGTCACCAATAGCGATGGAAATGGTGGGGGTAACACGCCAGAATTTTCCATAGTTGTGATAAGTGGTCCAGGGTCTGGCGCGCCCGGGGATACGTTGACATTTGTTGTGGAAGTGCGAAAAGACGGAGTCGCCGACACAAATCAAGATCAAGGAGTGACTTTCAGTGTCAGTCCAAACGATGGAAATGTGACCCTTGGGACTACAAGTGCAACAGCCGACAGCAATGGACGAGCACAGACAACATTAGAACTTGGCGCCAGCGCCACCGGCTCGTACACAATCACGGCAACACTCAATAGTGACAGTACTGTGAGTGTGTCTGGTACTGCGACAGTTACGACCTCACCACCACCGCCACAATACACCATAGTTCCGATAAGTGGACCTGGATCCGGCGCGCCCGGGGATACGCTAACGTTTGTTGTGGAGGTGCGAAAAGACAGTGCTGCCGAACCAAGTCAAGGTGTGACTTTTAGTGTTAGTCCAAACGATGGAAATGTGACCCTTGGGACTACCAGCGCAACAACCGGCAGCAATGGACAAGCACAGACAACATTAGAACTTGGCGCCAGCGCCACCGGCTCGTACACAATCACAGCAACCAATAATGGCAATTCTGTGAACGGCACTGCAACAGTCCAAACTTCGCCGCCCGATCCACAATTCTCCATAGTTGTGATCAGTGGACCTGGCTCCGGCGCGCCCGGTGCCCAACTGACGTTTATCGTGGAGGTACGGGAGGATGGAACCGCCACGTCAGGGGAAACAGTGGACTTTAGTATCACTGCGGGGGATGGAAATGCAACGTTGAGTCCTTCAAGTCAAACAACTGGTAGCAATGGACAGGCACAGACCACGATTACACTGGAGAGCGATGCCACCGGCGCGTACATAATCACGGCAACCAGTAATGGTCAATCTGTGACTGGCACTGCAACGGTTACAAGCTCACTACCACCACAATACTCCATAGTTCCGATAAGTGGTCCTGGATCGGGTGCACCCGGTGATACATTGACCTTTGTTGTAGAGGTGCGGAAGGGCGGAACCACTACATCAGGAGAAACAGTGGACTTTAGTATCACTTCAGGCGATGGGAATGCAACGCTCAACCCCACAAGCGACACAACTGGTAGTGATGGGCGAACACAGACGACTATAACACTTGGGAACAACGCCACCGGCTCGTACACAATCACAGCGACCAGTAATGGCAAATCTGTGACTGGCATTGCAACAGTCCAAACCTCGCCGCCGGATCCACAATTCTCCATAGTCGTGATAAGTGGACCTGGCTCCGGCGCGCCCGGGGATACGTTGACATTTGTTGTCGAGGTGCGGGAGGACGGCACCGCTACATCAGGGGAAACAGTGGACTTTAGTATCACTGCGGGGGATGGAAATGCAACACTCGGCAGTACAAGCGAAACAACTGGCAGCGATGGGCGGGCAGAGACCACGATTATACTTGGGAACGATGCCACCGGCGCGTACATAATCACGGCAACCAGTAATGGTCAATCTGTAACCGGCACTGCGACAGTCACCAGCGGTGATAGTAACGGCGGCAACGGTGGGAATGGTGGTAATGGCAATAGGAATAATGGTGGTAGGAATAACGGTGAAAATAATGGCGGGAGCAACAATAGAGAAAACAACGCCGGCAACAACGGCGGTGGAAATAACGGAAAGAACAGTAATGGTGAAGGGAATAACGGCGGCGGGAATAATCAGCAGGCGGACATATTGCAAAGAGGCGGTCCTAGGTCTGACGAAGACCGTCTCTATGCGTTTCAGCTAAATCTTTACGCCGGGTGGAACTTTGTTCACGTCCCCCTTAAGGTTACGCAAGTGGATGGAGAATCTATGAGTATTGCGACGGTGAGCGATCTATTTCAAATCTTGATGCCGGCACACATGTATATCCATGACGGCAGCTGCTGGATAGAAGTGTTGGGGGATTCAGAACAAGCACTTGGAGCCAACCAAGGGGTCGCTGTCTACATGGACGCGCCCTTAACTGTGAATCTAGTCGGTTCACCATTACCGACAGACTTCTCCTTAGAACTTGGCTTGACCTTCGTCGGCCTACCGCGGCAGCCTCCTATTTTTTTGCGGAAAATCAGTGATTTCTTCACATTGTATCCTAAGGTCTGCGCGGTGTTAGTTGCGTCGGAAGGGCAATTATATCTGGTCGGACGAGCGGGGGATTCGGGTGATGTGGCGATAACAGGTGGGCAAGCCTTTGCATTCATCTCAATAGAGCAGTACATGACCAGCTTTAATGGTGCAGCGTGGGGAAAGGTGTTGCCTAAATAAAAGCGGTTCATTAGTACATTGGTTCATTGAGATCCCTTCCTCCTACCCTCGCTTCTTTGTCTCCTTGCTACCCTGTTCTCTAATGTAATTAATTCAGTCCCCTCCTGCTCTCCTCGTTTAGTTTTGGCATCTCATTATTAGCGATAATCCTCCGCTGCGTCCTCTGGCTCGTATCCAACCACCTCACGGGCGTGTGAAATATCGCGGTAAGCCCATTTGTTATCGGATACGACTTCGAAAATCTCGAACTTCACGCTGTCAGGTGCTTCAATACATTTTTCGATCATCTGTGCGACATCCCGTTGGCTGCACCAGACAGAGAACCCACGCGGCTCTGTTGGACGGTTTTCGCGAGTGACCGCGCCGATGCGCAGACTGATTATCGAGATGTCGCAGGTGTCCGTAAAATGCCGCGCCAACGCTTCGCCAAAAACTTTGGTACACCCGTAAAGCCCGCCGGGCCATACCGGCGTGTTGTGGTCCACTTTCTTCCAAGTTTCAGGGACTTCATCGTAACGTCCTGCAACGATTGCGTTGTAGGGAAACACCCGATCCCAATTCCTAACGGTCGCCCCACTGCTGGCGAAGACAATCCGTTTCACACCCGCCTGCCGAGACGACTCAAATACGTTGTAGCATCCCACGATATTCGCATTTAACAATTCTTCCCATGTCATGCCCTCCGGTTGTGCCATCGCAGCCAGATGCACAACGACATCAACCCCCTCAAAAGCGGGTCGGATGGCGTCGAGATCTGCGATATCGGCTTGATGACTTTCAATTCCCTCTATTGGGCGGCGATTCAGCGCACTCAAGATATGCTTGCCCTCTATGCGCTCTCGCACGAGCCCGCCAATTAATCCACTCATCCCGGTGACGAGTACTTTTTTCTGTGCCACGGTTTTCCCCTCCGTCTTAGCGAGTTCATTGGTGTATTAGTGCATTAATTCATTGAAAGGATGTGAAACGTAACGAGTAAAACGTAACACGTAAGAAAAATGTGTGTTGGTTACCGCGTACAGCGTATGCGTGTTACCTTTCGGACGATATGCCCGACCTACAGGGTACATCGTAGGTGACTGATTTCGTCTGTTCAATTATATATCACCTACAGCGGATTGTCAAATTCCGGCTAAGGGCGTATCTGGAGGAGGACACGAACCGCCCTATTTCTGTCTAAAGAAAAGAAAATCGTAATCAAGCTTGATAGCCATATAATTCACATGAGAGATAGGCCAATTGGTAAGTTATCCACAATTTTCTGACAAAATCTAACAAAATCTAACACTTTTTGCAAAATTTCAGTTACGCACGTATGGATCGCTTAGCTGAATCTGTTTGGAAATGTCGATTAACGATAATCGACCGACAGACGATTTGCCCGCTACCGCGTTCGATATTTACAGCTTGTGAGAAGTGTGATACAATCGGCGAACTGCAGCAGCGATGCTCATCTTATCAATGCCTTGGCAGCATTGGAAAACAGACGGCGGAGGGAAACATGATTACCGAGGAACAAGCGAGATTTTTCGATGAGAACGGCTATCTTAGATACGGAAAGGTTTTAGAACGAAGTGAGGTCGAATCACTTATCAACGGGTTAGATCGGATTGTTGATTTTGAATTAGCGGGAGGAGATGATTCATCGCCCGAGTTCAGCGTAGGGCACCGCCGTAAAATCAAAGAAACCGAGGATGAGCCGCGCGTCCTCACCCAGTATGTCAACATGTGGAAGCGGGATGCAGAATACGAGAAAACTGTCCGGCACCCCTTGATAACGGGCATTGCTAAAAAGCTCTTGAAGACGCCGGAGGTCCGTTTGTGGCATGATCACATCATCTCCAAACCGCCACAGGATAATGGTCATTTTAGGTTCCATCAGGATTTCTACGGCTGGCCTCTTTCCGAACCGCGCATTCTGAGCTGTTGGCTTGCGCTCGACAACGCAACTGTGGAGAATGGTTGTATGCACGTGATTCCCGGCAGCCACAGAGATTCGCGCTTCTTCCCCAAAGCGAAAAAGAGAGAGGAGGACGCGGCAGCAAAAGATCCGACCTTTAAGACTGAACGAGCAAAAATGGAGGAGCGTCCTGCCAGCTTCGGTGTGCCTGTGGAACTTTCGACGGGCGAATGTATGTTTCACCATTGTCTGAATTTCCACGCAACACCACAGAACACGACGAATAAGCAACGCCGCGCCTTTGTGATAATCTACTACGCGCAAGGCGTGTGCTACAGTGATGCACAGGCATCCGCCCATTGCCTCGTCCCGACCATCAAGGTTAATAGCGGTGAGCCGCTTGTGGGCAGCGGGTTTCCGGCTGTCGGATAGTTCATTGGTATATTATGGTAAAAATTATAATTACTGATACATTTGAATAATAACCACTGGTGTTAGTTTGCAGCTGTTGATAACGTCAAACGTGATGCCCCGATAAATCCCCGATACATCGGGACTCCGACAAGCCGAGAGCAGGCAGGCGGGACAGGCTGTGAAACATGAAAACTATTGGATCGTCGGTACCTTTAGCCCCAGCGGGGCGACATGTTTATAGCACACGCATAAACAAATACCCCAAAGCCCCGGAGGGGCGACATGTGCAGCCAAAGGGTAGACCCAATGAGTTACCCTAATGAATCAATGAACGTTTCAACAATGTGGGGAAAACCCTCTCACTAAATAGCACCAAAGGTTAATATGTATATTTATTTGTATTGTTCACCATAGTTCATCAGTTCATCGAAATGATGTGAGATGTGACCCCCGGACAAGTCGGGACAGGCTGGCCGGGTTTCACAGTGCCTGAATGTGTAGAGGAGGCAGCCATGCAACACCAAGGGTTATTTGCTTCAGAGACGACTCCCTTGCGGGAGCGTCAGCGGCTTATCATGAGTTATGATGCGGGGGAGACGCCCTGCAGCCCTGACCAAGCTGAAAGGCAAATTCGGTCTCTCGTTCAGTGCTTTGAGGGTTCGCATGTAGGAATCCTGCAGCGGTGTCTCGGCGTGGCAAGGGCTTTCCAGAAGTCCGATGTCCTCGAAATGTGGGAAACGCAGCAAGCTTGGGTTGAAGCTGGGATGGACCCTATGGCTGTCTTTGTTGACGAGTGTCACCGTTGCGGAATTCAGGCTTGGGGTAGCCGCCGGATGAACGACGGTCATCATACGTACCGGATACTCGAGTTCGACAGATATCAGACCCAATTCTACAGAGAGAATCCACAACTACGACTAAAATCGAAGCGCGATGCCCAAGTGTCGCCGACGTACGATTGGAATAAGCCGGAGATTGCTGCACAGAATTTGGCATTCTTGCGTGAGGTTGCGGAGAATTACGATATTGACGGTATTGATCTCGACTACACTCGCATCGCTCCGTATTTCAATATAGAAGAAGTGGATCAAGGGCGCGAGATCATGAATCAACATGTACGGGATGTTCGGACAATGCTGGATGAGGTAGGCGAAAAGAAGGGGAAACATCTTGGTCTGTCGGCGCAATTATACTCACGGGACTCGGTCTGGAAGGCAAAAGGACTGGAACTGACTCCTGAGGCAGGAAGAGAGGATGTACACGAAAGTCCGGAAGACGATATTCATTGCCATTTTGCCGAGGGGTTGGATATAGGCAGCTGGATCCAAGAGGGATTGCTGGACATACTGATCGCACATTGTCGCACAACTAGTCTCTATGAGATGGATATCTCGGCATGGCGTCGGGCAGTCGAGGGAACAGATTGCCGTCTCGTGGCAGGAGCGGGTAAGCCCGGGTTTTTCAAGTTCCGTCGGGGTGGCCTGATAAATGGTTATCCTGCGCATCTGACACAGTATCTTGAGCACCGCGGAATTGCTCACCGGTTTTATGAACAGGGAGCGGATGGTATTTTCTTCTATGACTACGTGATCCGCTTTTTTGAATTGCAGTGGGAGGTCTACCGGGAATTAGGAGATCCAGAACGCCTCTGTTATGCCAATAAGGTCTATGTTTACCAGCTAGCCCTACCGTTAGTGTTGGAATATCAAAATAAAGCAGGCAAGGCTGAAATGGAGATTGATGTTCCCGACGACCTTGCGGCTACGCTTGCTGGGGGTCAGCCGGTGCGCGCCAGATTGCTCCTCAATATCACAGAACTAATGACGCCGGGTGATATTGAGTTTCGAGTTAATGGTGAGGAGGTCGCCGTGGCACCTGAACAATCGATCACAACGCCCCTTACGATCACAGACCATCCGGAGGACAAGCCCAGTTGTCATATAGAGGCAGCGATCCCACCGGAACAGTTGAAAAAAGGACGCAATACACTGACTTTCTCACTCAAGCCTGGCGGCCAGAAACCACCGGGAGTCGTGCCTCAACCGAGCGAAGTTCGGAAGGTGAATCTTGAGCTGGTGTACAGGGATGAGACCTATCCCTACTGGCTCGCACTGCAACTCGACCGGACGCTCTAAACGTAGCATAAAAAAACGCCTTAATTCAACCATCACGACCCGGATTGCTCCAAGATCGGAGGGATTACGATATCAAGGCGTTTTCTTAAAGTATTTCGTCGAGATATGAATCTCGACCTACATTATTAGAATGTTTGCGTCAGGCGTACCAGAGACAAACGTCCAATCTCCGGGGCACCGATAAACGGCTGATACATGGTATTCAGCACATTTTGGACTGTCAGCGACAGGCGCGGGCTTGGACCGAAGGGTATATCGTACCCCACATTTATGTCAATCGTAGAATACGATTCGACCTCACCGATGTATACCCCCGAATTCACAGGGAAGCCAGCCACATAATTCATCCGGACCCCCGCACCCATCCCTAGATTGGCGTTGATATATTGAACGTTCACCCCGAATTTATTCTTAGGCGCGTTCAGGGCGATATCGTTGAGCTCGTTCTCGAATAAGTCCTTGCTGACAAACGAGTAATTCCCGCCGATGCTTAAACTCGGATTGAGGTAATAGGTCAAGCTGCAATCCAACCCGTTGAGCGAGATGTCACCGTAGTTGCGATAGGTCAACAAGACCGCATTTGGATCCGCTGCCTGCTCGGGTGTCACCGTACCAAAGGGAATGAAAGCAGGACCGTTGTTCTCGGTACCAGCCACGAACAACTTTGTCAACTCATCGACAGCCGAACCGTTTCCGTTACCGCCCTGAGCAGGATCATCAAACGCAAGCAACGCCTGATTGAGCGTGGCATTTTGGGGATCACTTAACACCGCTGTAAAGTGTTGTCCGAGGAATGCGCTTAATGTCTCCGCAGCCAGGAACACATTCGGAGTCTCAACGACCAAGGGACCGATGAAATCGTTAATTCTTGTGTGATAGACATCGGCGGAAAAAGCCAACTTGTTCATGAGAATCCCTTTGTAGCCGAATTCATACGTCTGTGTTATCGTCGGCTTAAGCGGGTCAACGTTACTGACATCTTCAATATCGGCAAACTCGCCTGTCTCTGGATTAATGGTCCGTAAGACATTTTTCACCCCATCAATTTGCTCAGGAACGAGGTTAGCAAACCCAGCAAGAATTTCTTCCTCTGTGGATGCTGCAAGTGAGGCTGCCAGACCTTGTACCACCTGCGGTGGCAGCGCTTGAAGCACTTGTGGCACTATCTGCTGAAGCTGTTCGGGTGGAATTGCCGCAAGCGCACCCGGTTGCAGCAATGGAGCGAATTCTGGTGGCAATCCTTGCAGCGCTTGCGGTGGAAGCGTTGCAATCGCTTGTGTTGCCACTCCCTGAAGTGTCTCTGGGGGCAGCCCCGCGATAACCTGAGGCAACGCCTGCGGGGTGAAGGTTTGCTGTATGGTTTGCTTCACTGCGGCTTCAAAAACTGGCTGCACACCAGCCATGACCGCCCCTCGTCCGATGCCCCACATGAGGTTGGTAGCAACAGGGTCATCAAGGGGAAGGTATGCATCTGGTGCGAGCTTTGCCACCGGTGAGAAGGGCGACCGAAACAGTGGACGCCCGGCTGCATCCCTTTTGAAGGTCAATCCTGTGTCACTGCCGGGACCCTGTGCCCGTATATCAATATTAGGACTGTACCCTAATATTGGTTCAAAATTGCTGCCTAACCCGTACGCGTCCGGAACTGCCAGCCGGTCAAGGAAAAGGTTGGAAGTTCCGGGGGTACTGAAGGCACGGTTATAGGTGAGTCTCACGTTATGGTCGTCGTTTGGTTGGAAGGCGAGCGAGGCCCGCGGTGAAAGGACTACATCGTTGAGATGGTTGTGGTTGTCAGCCCGTCCGGCAAGGATGAGCTTTAACTGCGAAGTCAGTTTGGTTTCCGACTGCAAGTACCCACCGATTTCGGTGATGTTATCGCTATCCTCATTACGCCCATTGATTGTGCCCTCAGTGTCGGGGCGGGTCAGCAACATATCGAGACCGTAGGTGAAGCGTTGACGCTCTCCGAGGCTGTAACCGTGTTGAATCTGCCCGACATATAGGTCGGACTTATCTATGACCGGCAAGCCGTCCCGCAGGGTATAGGTATCTCCCGCATCGCTACGATTCCAGAAGGCTTGTGCAAAGAGGTCTTTATAGATGAGCCGCCCTTGGACGTAACCGTAGGTCCAGTCTTTGGCTTGACCCGCACCGAGCCCAGTCAGCTCCGTACCGGTGGTTT
The DNA here is from genome assembly GCA_022822005.1 of Candidatus Poribacteria bacterium. GTDB lineage: Bacteria > Poribacteria > WGA-4E > WGA-4E > PCPOR2b > PCPOR2b. Next base: position 635 of record JAJECO010000086.1, on the reverse strand, counting down.
GTGTGAAACCGCTGGCAAGAATCGTCGTCAGATCATCGTTGGGCTTATAATCCACACGAGCTTCGCCGCCCATTCTGTACGTATCAAAGATCGGTTCACCTGGGCCTTCGAGGTCTTCTTTTGACCGCCCGTCTTCCCAATCATCTCCTCTGAAACCGTTGACTGAAAGCTTATAGCCGAGCATTTCATTGACAACGCCGGCATGACGAAGCGAACCCATGAGTATGCTCCGCTCACCGCCGCCGATGCTGATCGTCGTTCCTTGAGAGGTAAACGGTGAACGGGTGAGGATGTGCATGACGCCGTTGGCACTGTTTGGACCGTACAGCGCCGAACCGGGACCTGATACCACTTCAATCTGTTCAATATCCTCGCTTGAGGTTGGGATGAGGGTGTAGGCATTGAGCCGCAGCGAGGGAACACGCGCTATGCGGTTGTCAACGAGCGACAGCAACGAACCCGAAAACACGTTGTTGAACCCACGGACGACAACCTGTGATGTACCTATCCCAGTATTCACAACATCCACCCCACGCACCGACTTTAAGTGTTCGGTAACACTTGGTGCGACACGGTCTTTGATTTGCGAAGCACTAACAACAGCAACCGAGGCTGGTGCTTCAAGCACCTTTTCT
>JAJECO010000095.1 GCA_022822005.1 Candidatus Poribacteria bacterium | reverse complement strand
AATCCCGGTGTCATCACCCAAGCCGCTGTCGGCGGGACCCCCTTTGTCCGAAGGGGCGAAATAGCTGTACCAGTCTTGGCTTATGGTGTCATAGGTGATAAGGAAGTTGACTTTTGATGCGCCACCGAGTGCGTCGTAGAGATCGCTAATCAGTCCGATGGTCTGTGCTGCCCCGTTGACCTCTGGCACCCTCAAGGGGATGTGAATCAAGCTGATGCCTGCTGGTATGGACAAGGTGAATTCTGACATCGTCGGCTTTAGGTTCTCAGCACGCACCTCAACCCCTCTGCGTTGTAGGGCGGGGATATGGGTGTTGATGGAAGCGGAGTTGAGGGGATTCTGGCTTACATTCACGCTGTCTCCGCTCCCTAATCCTGTATTTTCGACTAAAGGCGAGATGTCGGATATTATGTTCTCCCAGAGAGACAGTTCTGTCAGGTTGGTTAAGTTCGCCAGAGGTGAGAGGTCTGATATGGAATTGCTCCCAAGCCACAGTTGTGTCAGGTTGGTTAAGTTTGCCAGAGGCGAGATGTCGGATATTATGTTCTCCCAGAGAGACAGTTCTGTCAGGTTAGTTAAACCTGACAGCGGCGAGATGTCGGATATTATGTTGCTCCCCAAAAACAGGAGTGTCAGGTTGGTTAAGGTCGCCAGAGGTGAGAGGTCTGATATGGAATTGCTCCCAAGCCACAGTTCTGTCAGTTGAGTTAATCCTGCTGCTGCTGAAATGTCGGAGATAGAGTTGTTACTAAGAGCCAGTTCTGTCAGTTGAGTTAATCCTGCTACCGCTGAGATATCGGATATGGAATTGTCTTGAAGAAACAGCTTCATCAGGTTGGTTAATCCTGCCAGAGGCGATATGTCAGATATAGAGTTGATATCAAGAGCCAGTCCTGTCAGGTTGGTTAATCCTGCTACTGCTGAAATGTCGGAGATAGCGTTGTGCCTCAAAGACAGGAATGTCAGGTTGGTTAACTCTGCTACCGCTGAAATGTCGGAGATAGCGTTGAATCCAAGCCCCAGTCGGGTCAGTTGTGTCAGTCCCTCCACCGCTGAGGCGTCGGATATAGAGTTGCTATGAAGATACAGTTCTGTCAGATTGGTTAGTTCCGCGAGGAGTGAGATGTCGGATATGGAGTTCCTGCCAAGATTCAGGACTGCTAGGTTGGTTGCGGCTTCAAGCCCGGTTAAATCAGTAATGTTGGCATTTTCTGCATCGAGTAGCATAGTCAAATTCGCCATATCCGCAGTGGTGATGGTGGCACCTGATGTTTTGCCAAGTGCTTCCTCGATTTTAGCGCGGAGGTTGGGGTCGGGGATATCCACCGGTTCCGCTACGACCTCGTCAAATTCAACAGTAACCCCTCTGTCTTGTAGGGTGGGGATGTGGGTGTTGATGGATAGGGCGCTGAGTGGGTTTCTCTCCAACCAAACTCGGTCTCCACCCCCCAGTCCTGTATTTGCAACTAGAGGCGAGAGGTCCGAGATGTTGTTAGCTCCAAGAACCAGCCATTCTAGGTTGGTTAACCCCGACACCGCTGAGACGTCCGAGATGGAGTTATCCCTAAGTCCCAACACTGTCAGGTTAGTTAACCTCGACACCGTTGCGATGTTTGTGATGGCGTTACCATCAAGATCCAGGAATGTCAGGTCCGTTAACTGCCCCACCGCCGAGATATCTGTGATGGAGTTGCTATCAAGATCTAGCCGTGTCAGGTTCGTTAAGCCTGATACCGCTGAGATGTCCGATATGGAGTTGCCCGAAAGAACCAGCAATTCTAGGTTGGTTAACCCCGACAATGCCGATATGTCCGAGACAGCGTTGCGTGAAAGATCCAACTGTGTTAGTTTTGTTAACCTCGACAGCACCAAGATGTTTGTGATGGAGTTATCCCTAAGCCCGAGCCGTGTCAGGTTTGTTAATCCCTGTAACGCCGAGATGTTCGAGATGGTATTGTCATCAAGATCCAGCACTGTCAGGTTTGTTAATCCCTGTAACGCCGAGATGTTCGAGATGGCATTGCCATCAAGATCCAGCACCTCCAGTTTCGTCAATCCCTGCAACACCGAAATGTCTGTGATGGAGTTACTATTAGTCCAAACCCCCTGCACACGTTCAGGACCAAGCCCCAGTTGTGTCAGATTGGTCGCATGTTCCAGCCCAGTTAAATCGCTGATGTTGTCATTTAGTGCTACAAGACGGGTCAATTTCGCCATATCTGTCGTGGTGATGGTGGCACCTGATGCTTTGCCAAGTGTTTCCTCGATTTTAGCGCGGAGGTTGGGATCGGGGATATCCACCGGTTCCGCTACGACCGCGTCAAACCGTACGTCTACCCCTCTGCGTTGGAGGGCGGGAATGTGGTTGTTGATGGCGGCGGAGTTCAGCGGATTTCCCCGCAGCCAAACCTCGTCTCCACTCCCCAGTCCTGTATTTGCAACTAGAGGCGATATATCGGCGATGGAGTTATCTTCAAGATCCAGCCGTACTAGGTTTGTTAATCCTGCCAGATGTGAGACATCGGATATAGAGTTGCCCCAAAGAAACAGCGCTCTCAGGTTAGTTAGTACCGCTATGGGCGAGATATCCGAGATGGAATTAAAATTAAGAGCCAGCCATTCTAGGTTGTTTAATCCAGCCAGGGACGAAATGTCAGATATGGAGTTGCTGTCAAGATCCAGCCGTTCTAGGTTGTTTAATCCATCCAGAGGTGAAATGTCCGATATGTTGTTGTGTTCAAGCCACAGCCATTCTAGGTTGTTCAATCCAGCGAGAGAAGAGATGCTAGAGATGGAGTTGCCCCAAAGCTCGAGATCTGTCAGGTTGGTTAAGTTCGCCAGCGGGGAGATATTGGATATGGAGTTATCCGAAAGATATAGTTTTGTTAGGTTAGTCAATCCCGCCAGAGGTGATATGTTGGTGATGGAGTTTTTTTCAAGTCCCAGTATTTCCAAGTTATTTAATCCCGCCAGATGTGAGATGTCCGATATTGAATTGCTTCCAAGTCCTAGGACTACCAATTTGGTTAATCCAGCCAGAGGGGAGATATCTGAGATTGAATTGCTATTGAGGAAACGCTCTGCACTGAACACATACGTAGCACCAAGAAACAGTTCTGTTAGGTTGGTTGCAGCTTCAAGCCCGGTCAAATCTCGAATGTTGGCGTTGCCTGCGCTAAGTTCAGTCAAATTCGCCATATCTGACTCAGTGATGGTAGATCCCGGTGCTTTGCCCAGAGTCCTCTCAATCACTGCGCGGAGGTTAAGATCGGGGATATTCACCCCTTCTGTTACGACCGCGTCAAACTGTACGTCTACTCCTCTGCGTTGGAGGGTGGGGATGTGCGTATTAATGGATACGGCACTTAACGGATTTCCCGTCACATCAACCTCATCTCCACTCCCTAATCCTGTATTGCTGGCAAGCGGTGAGAGGTCTGAAATAGAGTTTGACTGAAGCCACAGCCTTGTCAGATTGGTTAACCCTGACAATGACGAAATGTCTGAAATGTTGTTAAACCCAAGCCACAGCCATGTCAGGTTGGTCAAATCTTCCACCGGCGAGATGTCTGAGATTAGGTTACCCGCAAGCCACAGCAATGTCAGATTAGTTAAGCCTGCCAGCGATGAAATGTCCGAGATAGAGTTTCCGATAAGCCACAGCCTTGTCAGATTGGTTAACTCTGACAATGACGAAATGTCTGAAATGTTGTTAAACCCGAGGTCCAGTATTGTCAGGTTGATTAAATCCGACAACGCCGAAATGTCTGAGATTGAGTTGCTGTTAGTCAAATCCCCACCTGCGAACACAGGACCAAGAGACAACTCTGTCAGGTTGATTGCATCTTCCAGTCCGGTCAAATCGTTGATGTTCGAGTTGCTCGCGTCTAGTTCGGTCAAATTCGCTATATCCGCCTTGGTGATGGTAGCACCTGCCGCTTTGCCAAGTGCTTCCTCGATTTTAGCGCGGAGGTTGGGGTCGGGGATATCTACTGTTTGTGCGGTTACCGTTAATGGAAGTGAAAAGCATATCAGCAGGAAAAACGTAAAACAGAAACGTCGTTTCGTCATCAGTTTATCTCCTTTGGAATTCAGGTGAGACATTTATAATTTTAATTGGTGTGCTACCTTCCCCATCTAGGGCTGCTTCTCTACGTTGTTACAAACTATATCGCGGTCAGGCTAAGAGGAGATTTATTTATAGTCAGTACTTTTTTGCCTGTAATTTTAATTAACCAGTTAATCTTTTGGCTAACTGCCATAAGGTATAAAAAGGGGGGCACCTGATGGGGCGTATGCCCCCCGATATTAGGATAACCCGCTACTGGGACACCATACACCAGCAAACAACACGGGCATCCTAATCCCTTATTAATGATGGCACTTAGGCCCAAGGAAGGATATAAACTCGCATGGCAGACGCCAGCCTTTCGCTCTGCCGGGCTTAACTGCCATAAGTTGGCGACAGTTAGCTCAAACGATAGATAGGAGAACGGGCAGTAATATCTATCGTCACCTCGAAACTGAGCCAACTGCCATAAGATCTATTGTGATAAATACGGGGAATTTCCCTCCCTCTTTCCATTCCCCGGCGATGGGGAGCGGCAGGCATCACTTAGCAGTGTAGTCGCCTCCCGCCGCGGGAAGGATTATAGAACATGTCAATCTCTGACCCCCGGCGCAAAGAGAGAAGATACGCCGAATTAGGTGCATAAACTGTGCCAATGTTCGGTCGAGAGAGGGTGTCAGCTCTATAGAGACAGAGCAATCCTTTGATAGGCTTATCTTTGAACGATATGGGAAAGGATGCGGGCGGGCAGACAACGTGATAGTGGATAGGTTGAAAGTGTTCCAAAATAGGACAGTTGAAATGGGTTAAGTGGGGACTATATTGGCAGAAAGCCTGTAATTACGCGGTATGCGGGCGAGTTTGTTTCAGAACAATACACTGTCTCATTTTGAAACAATTGAAAAGGGTTCACTGGTACATGACTTGATTACACTGTGATGAGAAGACGAGATGATTCCATGTTCCGATCTTTACGTTTCACGGAATGACCAATCGGCTTCGAACTAACCTTTTGTGATCTTAATCGAAGGTGGGGAGTTGATACAACTTCATTTTCCGATAAAGGGTTGATCGGGACATCTTCAAGGCTTGGGCGGTTTTCGTGACATTATTGTCCATCACCCTGAGTGCATGAGCTAGTGTTTGACGTTCCACCTCTGCAAACGGCGGGATTACTGGTGAATCAGGGTGGAAGAAGATAGGTTGGGAAGAGTTCATTGACGAAATCTGTGGAGGCAGGTTACTCGGTTGTAATAGTTCTGTAGTCTCAAGCAAAACAGCGCGTTCAATGATATTTTCCAGTTCACGTACGTTGCCGGGAAAGTCATACTGCATCAATAATCGTAACGCATCGGCGGAAATCGCTTCAATGGATTTCATCGTACTTTGGGCGATTTTTTTGAGAAAATGGTTCGCCAAGAGTGGAATATCTTCGCGCCGGTCTCTAAGTGGGGGAACCAGGATTGGGAATGCGGCGATCCGATAGAACAGATCCATCCGGAAAGTACCCGCTTCCACCGCAGCTTCTAAATTCTGATTTGTCGCTGTTAGCACTCGGATGTCAATTGGGATATTGGCTGTACCGCCGACGCGCTGGATTTGCCGCTCTTGGAGGACACGCAACAATTTCGCTTGCAGATCCCATTTCATATCACCAATCTCATCGAAAAAGATAGTCCCCTGATTCGCATGTTCAAATTTACCGAGTCGTTTGGTTGTAGCACCGGTGAAAGCCCCTTGTTCATGTCCAAACAACTCGCTTTCAATGAGTGTTTCAGGAATGGCAGCGCAATTGACTGTAACAAAGGGACCCCCTTTTCGAGGGCTATTAAAGTGGATCGCGCGTGCGACCAATTCTTTACCAGTACCGCTTTCTCCTGAAATAAGTACGGTGATATCACTTTCAGCCGCTCGTTGCCCCAACGCGAACATCTGCTGCATGTTTTGGCTTTTGGCTACAATGTCACCAAAGGAGTGGGGCATTTCAAGTTCAGCGGTTAACAGGTTGCGAACAACGCACAAGCAGGCTACCACCTCCTGATTCTCATCAAATAAGGGGATAGCACTAGCCTTTACGTGAATTCCCTCCGTCTGTTCCTTATTGCGTACAAAAAGTTCTTGATCTCTTACTGCCTTACCCTGGGAGATATGTGTGGTCAGAAATTTATGGATTGGAACGCGTGTTTCTTTGTCAGGATAAAAAACACCGTGCGCTTCAGACCATGTGCTGGGGGATGCGCCCGGGGGTTCCGGGCCAAACATTTTTTGTATACTCGGATTGACGAACAATATATCACCTGTTAAACTGAGGACGACGACACCATCATACATACTATCAAAAACGGTTTTCATCAGCTGGGTTTGATGGCGTAGTTCGCTGATGATTTGGTTTGACTGGTCCTCTATCGTTTTATACTTGGTGATATCGCGGAAAGTTATAACCATGCCGGCGGATTTGTCTTTCGCGTCTTCGATGGATGTAATGTTATAGTCAATAGGGATCTCTCGACCAGATTTCGCAATGAGGTAGGTATTATAGTTTACCTCGGAATCAGAAGACAATTCCCCGTTGGTAACAGATCCTTTTTGGAAGGCCTCTATCAGAGACCTGTTTTTTGTAAGCTTCCCGCCGTTTCTAACATAAATAGTGAAAATGTCCGTTACGTGCTTTCCAGACACTTCTTCCATTTCCCAACCCGTCAAGGTTTCAGCAACCGGATTCATAAATGTTAGAAATCCCTTGTGGTCTGTGGCAATCGCGGCGTCGCTGATACCGTTGAGAATCTTAGTGAGGTGCCGTCTGTTTGCTTCCATCTTATGCTGATATACAGCACTTTCAATACTCAAGTATAATCGTCTTTTTCCAAAGGGTAGAGGGATATACTCAAACGGATTAGTTATCTCTGCTCGTTTTAATAAATCTTCTCTTTTCGAGAAAACCTCGATTCGATAAGCAGCCAGATATATGGTGGGAATGTCTAGGGAGTTACGTATACGTTCGGCAGCCTCTATACCATTTATTTCGCCTTCAAGTTCTATATCAATAAGGACTATATCGGGGTACATTTCTGCCGCTTTTTCGACCGCCTGTGCTCCGGTTGGAACCACGGCACAAACAGTATATCCTAGCTCTTTGAGTCGTCCTTCAATGTTTTCGGCAACGGACTTATTGTCTGCAACAATTAAAATCTTTGTGTGTGCCATCTTTTCTCCTTAAGAGGCTCATGTTCAGAAAATGTCCCCGTCGTGTATAGGACAGCAAAACGTATAATCCCTTGGCTGTATTGATGCCAACATATGCGCCGTTCATGCTAGTTAATATTCCCTCATGCCGTTATCCCTGTGCAGTTTTTCCGTCAGAAGCCGTGGGGCTCGTAACCTCCAAGAATAGGTCCGCTAACCCATATTCAATTCTCTGAAAACGTGAAACCGTGACATCTCCACGAATCATTTCCTTCAATAGGTCAGTAGTTTCTGCCTCCGTCATGTGTGATTCGATCTGGATGAGCGCGTTCGTAATTTGTAGGGAAACTATATCCGATCTTTCGTCCAAAATCGCCTCAACCGCCTCCATGCCGGAAGTGACCTCAATTTCCAGTCGATGCCAATTGCCATAACGCTCGGAAATATCCCGCATCTCTCCGTAAAACGCAAGACGACCCTCATTCAGAATACCAACGCGGTTGCACGGAACTGTTACATCGGTTAGACAGTTCGTCGCCAGAATCACCGTCTTGCCCATTATCCCCAGTTCTTGGATCAGTGCCTCCATTTCGGCCTGCCCCTGCGGATCTAAAAGGGATATTGGTGCGTCAAGCAACCAGATCAACGGATCATGTAAGAAAGTTTTGGCTAAACACAGTCGCTGCTTCTGTCCCAGTGATAAGTGCTCGACCTTTTGATCCTGCAGCGGCGCCAAATCCATTAAATCCAAAACATCTTGGATACTCATCGCACGCTGCCCCTTTTCCAGTCTGTATGCCGCAGCGAAAAACTCAAGATACTCCTGGATAGAGAGGGTGGGATACCCTTCAAAGGTTTGGGGAACATAGCCGATGAGTGGGCGGACGGCACTCACATCCTTAATCGCATCATATCCAGCAACCTCTATAGAACCGGAGGTCGGCTTAATCAGCGTTGCGATGATCCTGATGAGGAGTGTTTTGCCCGAACCGTTTGGTCCCAACAGTGCCAGACGATCCCCTGCTTCCAAGCGAAAAGTCAGATCAGTAAGGATTGGTTTCTGCTCAAAAGATTTACACAGCTCTTGGACGTGAATCACAACTTAAAGATCTCCGAAGTTAGGGAAAGGTCTCAAAAAGTCCACAGAAGCAACACTCAAAGCACATTATATCACGCAAATCTCTATTTGGAAATGGCAATTCTCCAGGGCGCGGGTTGGGGAGTTGCCCCTGTTTATCTGTTGACTCAATCTTCCAACCTGTAGTATAATTAGCCGACGCATTATTTGATTGATACTACTTCTAAACAATAGATTTCCCAGTCCCGGTGTTTTATCGGGGGAGGTATCGAGGAAGACAACGTGCAGGCAGAATTGAGTATCGAAGAACAGGTGGGGCTCATACGTAGGGGGACCGCAGAGATTATCTCTGAAACAGAACTCGCTCAAAAATTGGAGACCGCCAAAACAGAAAAACGGCCCCTTCGTATTAAACTTGGATTAGATCCTACAGCACCGGATATCCATCTCGGCATCGCAGTTGTGCTACGCAAGCTGCGCCAGTTTCAAGACCTCGGACATGAGGTTATCCTAATCATTGGTGATTTTACGGCGACAATCGGAGATCCAAGCGGCAAATCAAAAACACGACCACAGTTGACGGCGGAAGAGGTGAAGCATAACGCCAAAACCTATGCAGACCAGTACTGCATGATTTTGGACGAAGACAAAACCCGCGTTGTGTTCAACAGCGAATGGCTTGATGAAATGTCTTTCGCCGATGTCATTCGGCTCAGTGCTCAAACGACAGTAGCGCGTATCTTGGAACGGGACGACTTTACAAATCGACTTCAAGACGGTGCTTCGATTGGGATGCATGAACTCCTCTACCCAATCTGTCAAGGTTACGATTCCGTCGTTTTGGAAGCAGATGTAGAGATGGGCGGAACGGATCAGAAATTCAATATCCTGATGGGACGCGACCTCCAGCGTGCTTATGATCAGGAGCCCCAAGTGACACTGTTAATGCCGCTACTCGTGGGGCTTGATGGCGCTGAGAAAATGAGCAAATCACTCGGGAACTATGTTGGAATCTATGAACCGGCACCTGAGATGTATGCCAAGTTGATGTCCATCCCCGATGAGTTGATGTCTACCTATTTCGAACTAGCAACAGACGTGCCGCTCGACGAGATTCGGGCGTTTGAAGTCCAGTTGGCGAGTGGAAGTGTGCACCCCAAGACAGTCAAACAGCGACTTGCCCGCGAGATAGTGACAATCTATCACGACGCAGATGCCGCGCAAGCAGCGGAAGCGGAGTTTGACCGGGTCCACCGTGACCGACAACTTCCCGACGATTTACCGGAGGTTGTTATTCCTGCTTCCTCCCTCACTGATGGTAAGATCTGGATCGCCCATCTGATGCAGCAAGCCGGTTTTGCCCAGAGTTCCAGTGATGCGAGGCGATTGGTACAGCAAGGAGGGGTACGCATCGACGGCGACAGAATCACAGATCCAGCGCTCGAAGTCTCTTTGCAGGGTGAGGTCATCCTACAGGTTGGCAAGCGGCGGTTCGCAAAACTACTCGTCTGATATTATTTTCTGTTGGGTGTTAAAATATGATTTTTGTAACCAATGACGATGGGATTGACGCGCCGGGCCTGAAAGCCCTCGCGGAGGTACTCGAAACCCTCGACGAGGTCTATGTCGTGGCACCAGATCGGGAGCGGAGCGCCGTCGGGATGGCGATTACCCTGCATCAGCCGCTCAGAGCCAAAAAGGTTCGACCGCGAGCCTATGCCGTTGATGGAACGCCTGTGGATTGTGTGGACCTTGCGCTGGGTACACTGCTTCCTGAACCCCCCAAATTATTGGTTTCTGGCATCAATCGGGGACAGAATCTCGGCGTTGATATTCACTTTTCGGGCACAGTTGGGGCGGCGAAAAAAGGGACGCTCTTAGAGATTCCATCAATCGCCGTTTCCCTTGCTCTGGAGGGGGCAGCCAAACGACCCGACTTCCACTATAAAACAGCAGCGACGATTGCATGTCGCATCGCCAAGCAGGTGGTTGAGAAGGGACTGCCAAAACAGATTCTGCTTAACGTCAATGTGCCGAATTGCCAACTCTCTGAGGTTAAAGGTATCAAGATAACACGACAAGATATGGGCACCTACAGCGCTAACGCAATCACACGACTCGATCGGGGAGGACGACCTTACTACTGGATTGGTGGGGATCGGGCTCAAGTCGACTTTGGTGGAGATACGGACCTCCATGCAATCCACAATCGACGCGTTTCAGTTACGCCCGTGCAGCTTGACTTTACGGATCACACCCTCATCACACCACTGAAAGCTTGGTTGGCTGATGAGAACATGCAACTCTAACCTGAAAACGAGGCGGAGACTTGCCCTATCTAATTCTTGTTCTCAAGGGTTGTTGTATCGGGGTGGCGAATATTATTCCCGGTGTGAGTGGCGGTACGATGGCGGTCCTGCTTGGTATCTATGAACGATTGATTCGCGCGCTGCATCACATCGGGTTTTCAACGGTTAGAAAACTCTCGGCAATCCTCACCCTAAAAAAGGGGGCAGTATCTGAAGCGCGGGCAGAGTTGCATCGTATCGATTTTGGGTTCCTGATAACTATTACCCTCGGTGCACTGTTCGCTGTTGTAGCGTCTGCCAAGCTAATCATTTACCTGCTGAATGAACAGCACGATCCGACTTACGGCTTCTTTTGTGGATTGGTGCTGACCTCCGTTATCATTCCATTCAGAATGCTGACACGTTTTACTGTTAAAGAATGTGTTTCCCTGCTCCTTGCTGCTATCTTGACGGTGGGGTTGACACTCAGCATGAGTGGAGAAAAAAGGTTGGAGAGTGAGCAGCGGAAACATGAACTCAAGCAGAGCTACGTCGACGGAAATATAGTCTCAGAAGCGGGGACTTCGACGGAGGCACTAGGACAGATCCCAAAAGGAACCAACCGCGCGATTGGAAAGCTGCTCTATCTGTTCGTGTGTAGTGCTATTGCGGTTTCCGCGATGATCCTTCCCGGCATCAGCGGTTCTTTCATCTTTCTCCTGTTGGGCGTCTACTTCGACGTGCTGGCGTCAGTGAATAATCGGGACTGGATTGTGATAGGGGTTGTGACTTTGGGAGGGGTTCTCGGACTGCTGGCGTTCACTCGCTTGTTAAATTATGTGTTCAAGCGCTATCATGATTTGACAGTATCCTTCTTAATCGGATTGATGGTTGCTTCGCTATACGGGCTCTGGCCCTTCCGCAGTCATGCAATGGTTGGTCAGGAACGGATTGACATCGCGCATATTCTTCCCCAAGCCAACATAAATTTGGTCATCACGGTTATAGCATTCTTGATTGGTTGCGGCGTGGTTCTCCTGTTTTATTGTCTGGAAAGTAAAAGAAGTTAATGCTAACTTGGCAGCAATGGTTAAGAGCCTGTTTGAAAAGTCCTTTTGGGTAAAATGATTTACCCTGAAACCGAGTTTTTTCTTCAAAACTCGGTTTCTTCGGCAATTCAGAAGGGCATATACTATTCGACGACATATTATCACTGGATTCAGCAATCCGTGCAATGGTAAGGGCTTGATTCCACCAACGGTTTGGGAGATCCCCAATGCCGCTCGCTGTGGATTGACAAATCCACAGCACTTTAAGGCAGTGTCTTGCTTTTTAAAACAGGTTCTAAAGTTGAACGATGCTTCAGCACGAAATCCCGCCACGGGAAAGCGCGTAGTGAAACTCTCGGTCGAGGTGGAAGATCAGTTCAACGTGACGCTGCTGCCCTATGTCGTTCCACATGAAAACTGATTGAAAGGATTTTTCCGGGACAAATTATTCTTTATGAAAACAGTGGGTTTCTTCGTTAATACTGCCAAACCCCACGCGCTGCAGGTTGCTACGGAGGCTTGCGATTGGCTCCAAAAGCGTGGGGCAACACCGCTGATTCCTGACGCGGAAGCTGCGCTACTCGGTCTGGCGGGTGCAGGCTGTAATCGGCGTGAATTGGCATCCCAATCCGACCTGTTATTGGTCCTCGGCGGTGACGGTACACTACTTGACGCTGCACACATACCCGAAATCGAGAACGTCCCAATCCTCGCTGTGAATCTCGGCAGCCTCGGTTTCCTCACCGAGGTGCCTCGTGACCAGTTGTACGCTGCTTTGGAAAATGTCTTTAACGGTGACTACAAAATTGATCGGCGTATGATGTTTGAGGTCAGCGTCGAGAACCATGAACAAGAGTTTTCCAACTCGTTTGCACTCAACGACGTTGTAATTCGGCACTATACGCAACTGATCGAATTGGACACCTATATTGACGGCGAACCGTTTGTCACTTATAACGGTGACGGCCTAATTATCGCCACACCAAGCGGTTCTACCGCCTATTCCTTAGCGTGTGGGGGACCAATCGTTGAACCGCATCTCAACGCGATTCTCCTGACACCGATTTCCCCGCATTCATTGACAATGCGCCCTTTTATCGCGCACGGAGATTCAGAGATTACCGTCGTCATGCAATCCGATTATAGCAGCGTCAATTTGCTTGTCGACGGTCCTCGTGAGACGCACCCCGTTGCTCCCAATTCCCTAATTCGTGTGCGTAAATCAGATAAGAGCATCCAGCTGATCCGTTCTCTACACCATAGCAATTACGAAGTCCTGCAAACGAAACTAATGTTGGGAGAGAGTACAAAACGAAGAACGTGATTGGTTCATTAGCTCACTATTGACACAGATTTTTGATATACACCTGTATCGTTCAAGGTAATCGAAACCCCCGCAACATGCAATTATTACCAAAAATCATCTCACAATACAAATCATCGGTCACCCGAATGGCAAGAAAACAGTGGAACAATCACGGTTTTGGTTGGCAGAAATCATTTTATGACCACGTCATAAGGAACGATAAGGATCTGCATCGTGTCCGTGCCTATATCCAAAACAACCCGCTGAACTGGGAATTGGATAAAAATAACCGAGCCAACTGGCATAAATCGGTATGAGGTAGGGAACGCAGATCTGCGTTCCCTACATACGCACAACGCGTCACGACTATGTCGCTTTCCATGCGCCTCGTAATCTGAAAGTGCATAAGTCCTGAATAATAACCTTTGGTGTTGGTTTAGAGAGTAAATCGAGCGATAGATAAAGATACTGGCTCATATAAACAGAAAGTGCAAAACGCGAATTGAAATCGTAGGTACTTGCATCCCGATTTATCGGGGGGGCTCTACGAGAATTGTCTCAATGTAGGGGCGGGTCTTGTGCCTGCCCAAAATACACAATTAACGGAAAACTGGAAGCCGAAACTTAGAATCATTAATGAACCAATGTACCAATGAACTAACGGTATTGCCATGATTGAAGAACTTTACATAAGCAATGTTGCCCTTATTGATGAGCTTCGATTGGAGTGTTCCTCCGGTCTCAATATCCTTACTGGGGAAACAGGTGCAGGCAAATCTGTCATCTTAAACGCTGTGGGGCTTGCGCTCGGTGAACGCAGCAACGCTGGGGTTGTCAGGGATGGAGCGAATAACGCCAAAATCCAGATTGCCGTTGCATTGCCGACCGACCATCCTGTGTGGGCCGGTTTTAACGATTCAGAGTTTGCTGATGCTTTGGATGCAGAGGAAACGTTGGTTTTATCCCGACAGATTAACGCAAGCGGTCGTAGCCGCTGCCACACCAATGGCCAATTGGTGAGTTTGACGTTCTTGAGTGCCATCGGTGATCTGCTCGTCGATATCCACGGGCAGCATGCACACCAATCGCTTTTTCGATCGGACACCCATCTTGATCTCCTTGATACGTTCGGTAGGCATGAAGCGCTGAAGGCGGAAGTCGGTGAAAAATACGACGAGCTCCATGCCACCCAAGCACAACTCGCTGATTATTCCCGTACGCTTCGTGAAGCGATGCAGGAGAAGGATCTATTACAATTCCAACTGGACGAATTAGAGGAAGCTCAGCTGCAAGAAGATGAAGAAGAGACACTCATGAATGAACGTCATCTTCTCAGCAATTCTGAAACGCTCTTTGAGTCGGCGAATCAACTCTATGAGCAACTCTATGGGGGCGACCTCTCGGAGTCTTCCACCCTGGACGGACTCAAAACGGAGAGCCGTACCATTTCTAAACTTTCCGAACTGGATGGCAGCCTATCAGAATTAAACACACGTTTCGAGTCTGTTCTGTATGAATTAGAGGACATTGCCTATCAGGTTCGCGACTACCGTGATAAGGTTGAGTTTAACCCACATCGCCTTACAGAGGTTGAGGAACGTCTGGATCTCATTCATCGACTCAAACGGAAGTACGGCGACTCGACTTCCGAAATCTTAGCCTACCAGGCACAAGCAGCGCAAAAACTTGAGGAGCTTCAATTCGGTTCGGAGCGCATTGACGAATTGAAAGATCAGATTCACCTTTTGACACAACAGGCACAAAAACTTGCGCTTGAACTATCCAAAAAACGCAGGGAGACTGCGACCCAACTTGAATCGTTAATTGAGGGCGAGCTCCAGACGCTGGGGATGGACAAAGCCGTTTTCCAAATCCTTGTGTCCCCCATTGAGTCAGCGGAGGGTCCCTTAGAAATTGATGGAAAGCGTTATGACTTGCGAGCGGATGGAATGGACGAAATCGAATTCTTCATTTCTCCGAATGTCGGATCCGAGCCAAAGCCGTTGGCTAAAATCGCCTCAGGCGGGGAAATCTCTCGGGTGATGTTGGCATTGAAAACTGTGCTTGCCCAAATTGACCTGATCCCGACAATGATCTTTGACGAGATCGACGCGGGTATTGGCGGACGCACCGCCGATATCGTCGGACAGAAACTAAAGGAATTGTCGCGTTTTCGACAGGTCTTCTGTATCACCCATCTGCCACAGATCGCCCGTTTTGCGGACCAGCATTTCCGGGTCGAAAAGGCGGTAGAAGAAGATCGCACAATGATAACGGCAAAGCTCCTGACCCCGGAAGAACGTGTGGAGGAGATGGCTCGGATGCATGGCGGCGAAGCGACAGTAACAACAATTGCACATGCGAGGGAGTTGCTGGAGGGAGAATAGCGTATGGATAATAGATTTATACAAGAGAGCGGTACGAACGTTTATACCGGCTGTGAACTGCTAGTCAAAGGTGCCCTCGAAGGTCAAGCCAATCTGCTTACTGGATATCCCGGTTCGCCATTAGCAGAAGTGTTCGACGTCATGAAAAGTAACGCGGAACTCCTCAAGGAATACGGCATCCTCGCACAAATTGCAAACAATGAAGCGCTCGGCGTAGCAAGGCTCAACGGGTCACAAATGGCGAATCTGCGCGCTGCAGCTTTCATGAAGAACGTCGGGATGCATGTGGCAGCCGATGCGTTAGCAATTAGCAATATGGCAGGGACAACAGGCGGTGCTGTTGTCGTTGTCGGAGATGATACATGGGGATCGAGTACGCAAGTGCCCGCCGACTCGCGCTTTTTGGCACGCCACCTCTACACGCCAGTTATTGAACCGAGCACGTTTCAGGAAATCAAAGATTGGTTAAACGCTGCCTTCGAAATCTCTGCCAGATCTAATCTGTATGTCACCTACATCGTAACCCTCAATCAGGCGGAAGGTGGCGGAAGCGTGGAAGTGCATCCGAACCATTATCCCGATATCTCTACGAAAAATCAGACGATAATTGATACAGCGTTGATTAACGGTTCAAACCGGATCATCCTGCCGCCGGATACACCTCGGATTGAAATTGAAACCTTGACGGAACGCTTCCCGAATGCGATTAAGAGTGCGCGAGAACATAACCTGAATCGGATTTGTTACCTAAATGAATCGCAACACGATATCGGATTTGTAGCCTCCGGCTTAGGGAGTGCTTATCTCGAACATGCGCTTTATGAGTTGGAACTCCAAGGACAGATTCCGATCCTCAAACTTGGATTAACACACCCGGTGGATGAAGATATTGTGCGCGAATTTGCATCGCATGTACGCGAAATGTACGTTGTTGAGGAGAAGCGTCCACTACTCGAAAAGGATATCAAAGCGATTGTCAGCCGGTTTTATCAAAATGGCGAAATGGATCGGCTTGTGCAGGTGTGGGGCAAGGAATTTCCAGACGGTTTGGAGGGAATCCCTGATTCGCTCGGGCTCAACCCATCAATACTGATAGAACGACTGATTCCGCTACTTCGGCATAAGCTTGGGGGGAAAGACAAATCTACAGCAGTTAATCCGGAGGCACTTACGCGCGAGGAACAGTGCCTCGAACAGGTCAACGCCTATCAAGTTGACATTCCCGCCCGAACGCCTACTTTCTGTCCCGGATGCCCACATCGCGATTCTGCGAGCGTTTTCAAAGAGATCGCCGATCAGTTTACCGATGCGAAATATATGGAGAGGCAGCACGCACAATCTCCGGTAGATCTCGTCTTTCATGGAGATATCGGATGTTACTCAATGCTCAAATACGAACCGTTTCCCCGCCTAATGCACAATCTTTCTGGAATGGCGCTCGGCGGCGGGGCTGGTGCCGGCATCGATCCATTCATCAGGAATAAACAGATCGTTTTTATGGGCGATTCCACGTTCTTCCACGGCGGGATGTCCGCGATTTCCGATTCAATCAAAAATGGTCAGGATCTCACCTACGTCATTTTGGACAATCAAACAACCGGGATGACAGGGCATCAACCCACACCCTCTACGGAAGATGATATCCTCGGCAATCCAACCTTTGCACAGGATATAGAGAAGGTTGTCGAGGGACTCGCGGGCGATTCGGAGCTCTTTATCATCCGAACCAATCCAGAGAATCGTCTTGAGTACAAGAGGTTGGTCGAAGAGACGGTTCTCAAACCGGGTGTCAAAATTATCATCGCCGACAAGGAGTGCGGAATTACTTACCACCGTCGGCTGCGACGTGAGGGTCAACAAACAGTTAAAGAACGTGGCTTTTTATCCGTCGAAAAACATATCAATATCACCCCAGAAGTCTGTGAATTCTGCCTTGAGTGCACCAATGCAACGGGATGTCCCGGATTGAAAATAGTCGAAACAGACTACGGACCGAAGATTGGTATAGATCAATCAAACTGTGTATCTGATGGTGCTTGTGCCCGAATCAAGTGGGCGTGCCCTTCCTTTGAGGAGGTCACAATCACCCGCAAGCGTCCGCCGCGTCAACAAGTGGATCTGGGAGTTATGTCGGGTGATCCCGCGGAACTCCTACCGCCACCACCACGTGCATTCGACGGGATATGGAGTGTCCATGCCGCAGGCGTCGGTGGCATGGGGATTGGCACCATCTCCAAAGTTTTGGTGCTTGCAGGACAGACGCAAGGGTACCATGTCAAGTTTTTCGACAAGAAGGGATTGGCAATCCGCAACGGAGGGGTCTACACAAACCTTATCTACTCGAAAACAGCGGTAGAACTTTCTCCGATTATTCCGTACGGAAAAGCAGACTTACTGATCGGCATGGATATGTTAGAAGCGGTGCGCGGTCTCGATTCCAAAGCCGGATTCCGGGTTGCGTCAATCGATCGGACGGTTGCCGTCGTTAATACGGCTAAGACGGATACGGTCACCACCCTTATCGGTCAGGACGATTTCAAAATTACAGATTTGGAAAAATGGTTGCAGCGCTACACCGATGCAGGTGCTTATTTTGGAGCGGATCTATTCGAGATTTCCGAACGACATCTCGGAAACAAACTCTACGCCAATATGATGCTGCTTGGTGTTGCCTTTCAGCGCGGACATCTGCCACTCGAACTCGAAGCTATTCAATCGGCGTTAAAATTAGCTGTCCGACCCGCTGACTTAGAAACGAACCAACGTGCTTTTAATATAGGTAGGCGCCTCGCAGTAGATCCAGATGCTTTTGCGACCGCACCACAGTGGCAGACATACAAAACTCTACTCCGAGAGAAATGCGACAGTTTAGCGAGCAAGTCGCGGGGGGTGAGGCTTGCCCATCAATATGAAGTGCTTGTTCAGCAGACGGTGGAAAAGCTGGAACTGGATGACGAAACCAATCGGATGTTTGCCTTACATGTGTACGACCTCATCCAATTCGAGAATGTAAAGTATGCACGCCTGTACGTTGAAAAGGTTAAACAAATCTATTCCAAAGACTTGTCCGCAATGGACTACCGTGCGACGAAAGCTGCTGTCAAATATCTGTATAAGGTGATGCTCATCAAGGACGAGGTATATGTAGCTCACCTGCTGACTCGCAAGACTAAATTAAGGCGTGATAAAGAACTGTACAGCGTTGATGAATCGAATGGGGATAAAATTAAATACGTCCACCTCAACCGTCCCCGTTTCACTATTATGGGGCGGGATGTTCAATGGGACATGAATACCAAAAACTGGCAACTAAATTTAATGAAACGGATGAGGTTTCTCAGACGTTTGCTATCGCAATGGCACAAACTCGAAAAAGTATTCCGTGATTGGTATATCACTGAAGTGATTGATACCTTTGTGCCACACGATAGAGAGAGCTATGAAAGCCATGTCAGTGCGATAGAAGTCCCTGAAGAGGTGCGTGGATATCGAGAAGTGCGTTATCCAAAGATGGAAAGCGCCAGAAAAAAGGTCAAAGAACTATTGGGTAACGCTTAAAGTTTTCACGTTCCACTTTACTCACCATGCAAATCACAGGTCAAACGAAAATCGTCGGCATTATCGGTGACCCAATCAAGCATAGCCGCTCTCCGCAGATACATAACGCAGCAATTGCCGCACTGGGGTTGGACTACATCTATGTGCCGTTTCACGTTCAGCCTGACGGTTTAGGTGGGGCAATCGAGGGATTTAAGGCAACCAATGTAGTCGGCATTAACGTTACGATTCCGCACAAGCAAAACGTGATGTCGTACCTTGATGAGATATCGAGGGAAGCCACTCTCATCGGTGCTGTTAATACGTTGATTTTCAAAGATGGAGCAATCATCGGCGAGAATACCGACGCCCCCGGCTTCTTACACGCGATGCAGGAAGATGGACTCGATGTTCCGCAAGGGGGTTCGGCTGTCGTTATTGGAGCAGGTGGGTCAGCGCGGGCAATTGTTGTTGCGCTTGCCCTCGCCGGGGTGCAAACGATTTGTATCACAAATCGGACGGTTTCCCGAGCTGTTGCACTTGCCACGGATCTTTCAGATAAAACAGGCGTATCAATCTACGGAATAGGGCTTGATGATCCTAAGCTGCCACACGCTGTAGGAACGAGTCAGTTAATCGTCAATACAGCTTCCACCAGTATGGATGTTTCACACCCGTTGTTGATTGATCCTGAATGGTTAGAACCACAATCCATCGTTTACGATATTGTCTACACGCCTCCGGAAACACGTCTTTTGCAAGCTGCAGCGGAGAAGGACTGTCACACAGTCGGTGGTTTAGGTATGCTCGTTCATCAAGGGGCAATTGCCTTTGAGAAATGGACCGGCATCAATCCGCCTGTTGAGGTCATGCGGCAAGCACTCCAGGGTGCCTTTGATCAGAAGTGAGAGGTTAATTATGAGTATCGAAAATTCTTTTTCTCCAACAACCACGTCCTCAGCACCAATTAAGGTGGACATTTTTCATTCTCAATATCTTATACAGCCAACTGAACATTTGCAAGCTGAAGAGATACGTGAGTTGGCTGCTTACGTGGATGCGCGGCTGCATGAGATGAGTCGAAAAACCTCCCGCGAGAAGTTCGATATCGCAATCATGGTCGCGTTACAAATTGCGGCGCAGATGTGCGAAGATCAGAAACGGTTCCAACAATCGATTCATCGCATGATTGAGGAGCTAGAAAAAGCTGTCGAAGCTAAGTCTGCTCCTGAATCAGAGCAGACTGCGACAACATTTGGTAACGTATAAATCATTCAATCTCGTAGACGACATTCACCGTTACCGTAATCTGAAGTTGACCAGATTGGATGGGAGTTTCTACCGCTGCTGCGTCAGCAGCAAATGCGAATTCGAGATTGACAGGGACCGGGGGATAATAATCCCCTGACTCGGAGATAGAGATCGGCTTCCCAAGCGTGACCCCGCCTTCGGTTGCTAACGTCTGTGCTTTTGTCTGTGCGTCCCCCATCGCCGCCACGCGAGCCTGCATCTTTAAGCTGGTCGGATCGTCGATTGTGAACTGAATCGAGTTGATCTCCACCAAATCCCCGCCGGCTTCCGCCGCATCGTCAATCACATTCCCAACAGTATCCAAATCACGGATCTTCGCAGAGACGGTATTTGTCACGTTATATCCCCGAAACTCTCGCCGACCTTTGCTGTAGTCATATTGTTGGTGAATGCTGAAATGCTGTGTCTGAATATCTTCATCAAGGAGACCGTTGCTTTTTAGTGATTCGATCACTCCCGCCATCGCTTCAGCGGCTTCTGTCCGTGCCTGCTTCACAGAGTCCCTTTCCACCGAAACTCCGATACTTAGCACAACCAAATCGGGGTCCCCTGCGACTATACCGGTCCCGCTCACTCGAACCGTTTTTTCTGTTTTCTCTCTATTGATGACCTCTATGGTACGCTCTTCTGGTTCAACCGAAACCTGCACATCGTCTCCCAAACTACCTGCTACTATCACCAAATCGAACAGGTTTATCTCCCCATCTTGATTCACATCTCGCGGGGATGCGACAAAATCAATGCCTGCTTGGGTGTTCAGGAGCGGTGTCAATTCTGCAGCGGTAAGCCCAGTCTCTTCTTCTGGCTTCGTGCCCTCATCTGCAGCGCACCCACTCAACAATATTATTATACAGACGAACGGGTAGATAAATTTAACTTTCATGGGTAAAATCTCCCTATGGTATAGAGCCGGGACAGGTTTAAACCTTATCCTAACTCAAAAATTGTGTTATGACGGGGGGCATTTCCCCCCTGTGGTTCGGAACAGAGTAACAACTCTATCTGTCAACTGTTTCCAATCGACGATAGTAATAATCACTATGGCGGTAATACAGGTAATGCCCCATAAAGGTGGTTTATCCTGTAGCACTGTTCCGAGTGCTATCCTTGCTGTGGTTACTCTATGGTCTGGAGGTTATGTGCGTTTTGAACCGGTGCAAGACCTGCCCCTACACTGGTCCGTAGGTCGATTTTCCAAAATCGACGCTTGAGAGTTGAGATATGAATCTCAACTTGCTTTACAGAAAATAACGTTCTTTCTGCTTGGCAGTTTCATATTCCTCGTACGCTTGTTGCACGGTGTCCACCTCAGAGACTTCGGCGATGGGCACATCCCACCACGATTCGTAACCGGGGACGCGCTTCCCAAAATCGACGTCAACCTTGATTACCGTTGTGCGATCTGATGCTTTCGCTTCTCCGAGTGCCGTTTTCAGACTTGTTGCTGAGTCTACTTCGATGACGTGTGCGCCAAGGCTTGTGGCGTTCGTAACCAAGTCTACCGGTAACACTTCACCGTCAAGTTGGCCCGTGGCGGCGTTACGGTACAGGAATTTTGTTCCGAAGCCCTGTGCTCCAGTCGCCTCGGAAAGCCCACCGATGCTGCTGTGACCGTAATTATTCACCAGCACTATGGTCAGCTTATACCCTTCCTGAACTGCTGTCATAATCTCCTGTCCCATCAGTAGGTAAGAACCATCACCGACCAATACATAAACCTCGCGGCTCGGATCTGCCATCTTAATGCCTAACCCGCCTGCGACCTCGTAGCCCATGCACGAATAACCGAATTCCACATCATATCCCTTGGGATCCCGGGTGCGCCACAGCTTCTGGACATCGCCCGGTAGGCTGCCCGCTGCACCGATGAGCACATCCTTCGGATCCGAGAACTCGTTCACTACCCCAATCACTTCCCCTTGACTCAGAGTCTCGCTGTGATCTGGGTGATAGATCCTGTCCACTTCAGCGTCCCACGCCTCGCGTAATTTAGAAATTTGGGCGGCGTAGTCCGAATTAACATGATATCCTCGAACAGCATCACTAAGTTCTTCAAGTGTTACACGCGCATCTGCGGTCAGCGGTAACGCCGCATGCTTGGCAGTGTCAAACTCTGCCACATTGATGCTAATAAAGCGTACCTCCGGATCTTGAAATGCTGTCTTTGAAGCTGTTATGAAATCGCTCAGGCGCGAACCTACCACGATGATAAGGTCCGAATCACGCGCGATGGTGTTCGCACTTAGGGTTCCAGAGACGCCCATCCCACCCAAACATTGTGGGTGATCGTAGCGGAGCGAACCTTTGCCCGCAAATGTTTCGGCAACAGGGATGCCAGTCTGTTCAGCGAAGTGAGCGAGCGAATCGGTTGCCTCGCTGTATTTTACGCCACCGCCAGCGATGATAAGTGGCCGTTTGCTGGCGCGAATCCATTCAGCGGCTTGTTTTAGTGCCTTGATGTCGGCGCGTGGACGTGGAATCGCCTGAACCCGTTTCTCAAACAGGGCCGACGGATAGTCATACGCTTCAGCTTGCACATCCTGCGGCAGCGCCACCGTAACAACGCCTGTTTCCGCTGGCGATGTCAGCACACGCATCGCCTCCGGCAATGCAGTGATAATCTGTTCCGGGCGGTTGATTCTGTCCCAATAACGCGAAATCGGTTTGAAGCAATCGTTCACCGATATATCCTGCGAACTGGGTGATTCAAGCTGCTGTAGAACGGGTGCCACAAGCCGTGTTGAGAAAATATCGCCGGGTAGTAGCAGCACAGGTATCCGATTGATTGTCGCACCAGCAGCCGCGGTAACCATATTGGTTGCCCCGGGCCCAATCGAAGACGTGCACGCAAAGGTGCGTAGACGGTTATTCATCTTTGCGAACGCTGCAGCCGTATGCACCATTGCCTGCTCGTTGCGGGTCTGATAGAACCGAAATGAGTCCGCGTATTGATGCAACGCCTGACCGACCCCAGCAACATTGCCGTGTCCAAAGATGCCGAACATACCCGCGAAAAATTGATGTTCGACGCCATCCCGCTCAACATATTGATTTTTGAGAAATTCAACGACTGCTTGCCCCATTGTCAATTTTCGAGTCTTCATAGTTGCCTCCTTTATTTTAGAATCACCATTCGCCGTAATGCTGTATCAACCCGCACACGGAACTGATAGAAATAGGCTCCACTTGCCACTGATTCTCCACCTTAAAAGATTTTATCACACAATTGGTCTGTTGGGTAGAGGATAAACTCACATCACTTAGGGTCATGTAGTTTTTCTGTAGGTGCTTGCATCCCGATTTATCGGGGAGGGATTTCCCAATCCCGACACGTCGCTCTATGAGCGACTTCCCAGCTCCGACTTTTCAAACAAAACGGCTAAAAATCCTAAAACTGAATAGCCCTACTCACATCGCAGCAAGAGAACGGAAGTATGCTCAAGCCGATTGGTATCTCCCCGCGTCAATTACCGTAGGGGGGCTGTCCAATCAATAATGGATCGCCGGAGGTAAGTTGAACTGGTTCATTAATGCATTTTGTACTGATAGGCTGAAGGGCTGATTTCTCAGAACCGTGGATTCTTACGGTTCAAAAGTTGTCAGGATAGAGGGAGTGAAGTCGTGCCTTAGTAGTCAACGTGTTGGTTATCAAGAGTTAGGTTTCACGGTTTCTGTTCAACCCAACTTGCGCGTTAGGTAAATCATGACGGAGTGGCCTACTACTTTAGGCATATTTGGTGGGAAGGTTAGCAGTTAGCATAAAAGTTGGGAGGGTTACTTGAGGATTACCATCCGCCGTAACGAAGTGTAATCATCTGTGTGGAGTTGATAGAAATAGATCCCACTTGCCACCGATTCTCCGCTGTTGTTACGACCAGCCCAATGCACTGCTCTTGCCCGACTCATGTAATACCCTGCACGCTGATATCCCAAATCAAACCGGCGCACCAACGCACCTCTTATATCATAAATCGTGAGTGTCACATCAGTGGGTTTGGCGAGGCGATACGGTATCCACGTCTCTGGGTTGAACGGATTGGGGTAGTTTGCGAGCAGCACCGTTACGTCGGGGGTGAGTGTAGCTAACAGTGCTTCAAGGTTAGCAATACCATGCCGAAACGCGAGTGAGCCATCATCTGCCGTGTGCGCCATGGAAATCCACGCCTGAATCGTTGTAGGAGTGACGGCACCAATCTGCTGTCTGCTGCGGACTACAGGTGCTGCAGGCACTGCTGTTTCATCGAGGTGTGCGCTGACTGTGACCAGATCGAGAATGTTGACCACGCCATCCCCATTGATATCTGCCAACAGCCCTTCTCCTGTTTTTCCAAACAGTTCTCCGACAGCTGCCAAGTCAACGAGATTGACAATGCCATCCTGATTCATGTCATAGGTGGGGATCTGTGGCACCGTGTCCGTTGGAGGCGCAAGGTCCCATAGGAGGACTGTGCCATCTTCACTTCCACTTGCGAGCGTACTCCCATCCGAACTGAACGCGAGACTTAGGACATCGTCTGTATGACCGTTGAAGGTAGCTATGGGTTGTCTCGTGTCCATATTCCACAGTTGCACCGTGCCATCTCCACCTCCACCCGCTATCGTACTACCATCCGGGCTGAATGCAATACTTCTGACACTACGTGTCACTCCACTGAAATTGGCTTTG
The DNA here is from genome assembly GCA_022822005.1 of Candidatus Poribacteria bacterium. GTDB lineage: Bacteria > Poribacteria > WGA-4E > WGA-4E > PCPOR2b > PCPOR2b. The sequence continues at coordinate 47,301 of JAJECO010000095.1, read as the reverse complement.
AGCATCCATGTGGCAATATCCCACACCTGTACCGTGCCATCTACACGTGAATTCCCAGTTCCACTGGCGAATGTGGTGCCGTCCGGACTGAATGCGACGCAGTTGACGTAACCCGCATATCCCTTCAGTGTGACTATAAGTCGTTCTGTGGCAACATCCCATAGCTCTACCTCGTTATACCTACTCCCGCTTGCGAGTGTCTTACCGTCCGGGCTAAACGCTATCGCTCTAACACTGTCCGCGTCCCCGGTAAGCGTGGCTTTGAGTCTGCCCGTTTCAACATCCCACACTCGCACCGCGGTATCTTGCCCCCCACTTCCATGCGAGTTACCTTGCCTACCTCCTCCGCTTGCCAGTGCCCTACCATCAGGGCTGAATGCTATACTTATAATAGAATCCGTGTGTCCCACGAGGGCGGTCTTGAATTGCCCCGTACTTGTGTCCCACAATCGTATTGTGTTGTCGGAACCCGCAGTTGCTAGCGTGGCCCTATCAGGACTGAACGCTACCGTACTGACGCCTTCTGAATGCCCTCCGAGGGTGGCTTTATGTCGACCTGTATCTGCGTCCCACAACCGTACTCTGCTGTTTGGCCAACCTCCCCCGGTTGCCAGCGTCCTGCCATCAGAACTGAACGCCACACTGTTGACACGGTCTGTATACTCTCTGAGGATAGTTTTCGGTTTCCACGTGGAGGTATCCCGCAGCCACACGGTGTTGTCCCAACTCCCACTTGCCAGTGTCCTACCATCCGGACTGAACGCCACACTGCTGACAATGTCTCCATGCCCAGCAAGGATGGCTCTGTGCTGACCTGTATCTGCGTCCCACAACCGCACCGTGCCGTCATAACTTCCACTTGCGAGTGTGGTGCTATCCGGACTAAATGCTACACTGAAAACCGGACTCTGATGCCCCATGAGAGTGGTTTTGTGCTGACCCGTCTCTGCATCCCACAGGCTGACCGTCTGATCGTAACTTGCAGTTGCCAACGTGGTTCCATCTGGACTGAACGCTACGCTGAGGAGGGCGTCTTCATGTCCTACAAGGGTGGCTTTGAGTTGCCTAGTCGTGACATCCCACAGATGTGCTGTTTTTTCCCAATTCCCACTTGCGAGTGTAGTACCAGTCGGACTAAAAGCAACACAACTCACATCCCCCGGATCATCTATAAGGGTCTTTTTGAGTTGCCTTGTAGCAACATCCCACAAACGTATCGTTTGATCCTCGCTCCCGCTTGCGAGCGTGTTACCATCTGAACTGAACGCGACACTGGCGACCCAAGACGTATGTCCTGTAAAGGTTGCTGTGGACTGACCTGTCCGCACATCCCACAGTCGCACCATGCTGTCGTCCCAACTCCCGGTTGCAAGCGTGTTACCATCCGGACTGAACGCCACATTTGAGACTGAGGTTGGTACTGCAAGGAGGTTAAGCTCTGTGCCAGTATTGGCATCGTACATCCAAATCCCGATAGAACTTATAACCGCTAGACGACTGCCATCGGGGGAATACGCTATCTCCCCGGCTATCCACCCCTTGCCCAAACGTGCTTTTGCATCTTCAGGCAAACCCCATTTGGTGTAATCTTGGCTGTAGATGCTTGGTGAGAGCGCGAGCATCCCGAAAAAGAACAGGATGATCATGAGGCATTGTGCTGTTTTCATTGGTTGGGTCCCTCCGTATTGATTCCGGGTGCCAATCCTACTTCAAGATGAGCATCTTCCGTGTTGCCGAATAATTTCCTGCGGACAAGCTATAAAAGTAAACCCCACTCGTCACCGGTTCTCCGCTCTTGTTGCGACCATCCCAATGGGCTGCCTTTATCCGATCGGTATAGTTCCCCGCGGGTTGAAACCCCAAATCGAGTTGGCGCACTGGTGCGCCTTTTATGTTATAAATGGTGAGGGTTACATCGGCGGCGTGAGCGAGTCGATACGGTATCCATGTCTCTGGGTTGAATGGGTTAGGGTAATTGGGCAACAACGCAGTCTCCTGCGGTGGCAATGCTGCTAAGAGTTGTTTGAGAACGGCAATGCCGCGCTGATAGATGAGCGACCCGTCATCTGCTGCGTGAGCCATATTGATCCACCCCTGAATCGTATCTCGGTGGGGATTTGACAGATTCCCTCGCTTTTCTCTATCAGGGATCAGAGATGCGATCGGCGCGGTGGGGATCATTGTTTCGCTATATATACTGGCAACCTTGACGAGATCGAGAATATCAACAATGCCATCCCTGTTGACATCGGCATTATGCTTCCCCGTTCGTCCCAAGTTTGACCCAACGAATGTCAGATCCGAAATGCTCACCACACCATCGTGGTTGACATCGCCGGGTTTCGTTGTTGGAGTGAACTCCCATAGAAGGACCGTGCCGTCATGACTCCCACTTGCGAGTGTGGTGCCGTCCGGACTGAACGCTACACTGTTGACACTGCTTGTATGCCCGACAAGGGTAGCTTTGAGCTGCCTGGTCGGAACATCCCATAGTCGCACCATGTTGTCCGAACCCCCACTCGCGAGTGTCCTACCATTGGGACTGAACGTCACGCCGAGGGCATCCCACCTATGGGCGGCGAGGGTGGCTTGCCGTTGTCCAGTAGCAACGTCCAATAGCCGTACCGTATTGTTATTGGTGCGATCACTAGTCGCCAGTTCCTGTCCTCCGATTGCCAGCGTTCTGCCGTCCGGACTGAACGCTATATCCCTGATAAAGTCTGTGTGGGCTGCAATCGTGGCTTTGTGTCTTCCTGTAACGGGATCCCACAGGAGGATTGTGCCGTCCGAATTTCCACTGGCGAGGGTGGTGCCATCCGGACTGAACGCTACACTATCAATACTCGCTAGGCGGCGCATAAAGGTGGCGTACTGTTGTCCAGTGGTAACATTCCAGAGACGCAACGTCCTGTCCCATTGTCCGTTTCCAGTAGCAAGCGTGGCGCCATCCGGACTGAACGCCACACTGTTGATACCGTACGTATGCCCAATAAGGACGGTTTTGAGCTGCCCGGTGGGGACGTCCCAGAGTCGGGCCGTGTAGTCTGAACTTCCACTCGCTAATGTCCTACTATCCGGGCTGAATGCTATCGTCCGAACAGGGCCGGTATGCCCCGTGAGGATACCTTCGGGCTGCCATGTCGCAGTATCCCATACCTGCACTATCCTTCCACTGCTAGTGGCAAGGGTGGTGCCATCCGGACTAAACGCGACACTTGAACCTCCACCTTTATGATCTGCGAAGGTGGTTTTGAATTGCCCTGTTTGTGCATCCCATAGATACACCTCACTGTCAGCCACACTGGCGAGTGTGGTACCATCGGGACTGAACGCTATATTTCCGATACTGCCTGTATGCCTAAGAGTGGCTTTTAGTTCTCCTGTCATATGCCATAGCTGTATTGTCTCGTCGTTATCACCTCCTCCGGTCGCGAGCGTGGTGCCCTCCGGACTGAACGCTATATTTGAACCCCAATTCGTATATCCTGAGAGGGTAGTTATGGGCCTCCCTGTGTGTGCACCCCATAGCCGCACCGTCCCGTCGTTACGACTTCCCCCACTTGCGATCATAGTACCATCCGGACTGAACACAACACTTTCGACACCGTTCGTATGGCCTTTAAGGGTGGCTTTCGTGTCTCCCGTGATTGTATCCTGCACCAGCGTGGTTGTATCCCACAGCAGCACTGTGTCGTCGCCCCAACCTCCTCCGCTTGCGAGCGTGGTGCTGTCCGGACTAAACGCTATACTACTGATCCAACGTGTATGCGCGACGAGCCTTGCCATAGGCTGTCCTGTCCGCGCATCCCACAGCTGCACTACTTTGTCTGAACCCCCACTTGCGAGCATAGTGCCGTCCGGGCTAAACACTACACAATTAATACTGCCCTTGTGCCCGGTGAGGGCTACTTTGGGCTTCCATGTCGCAACATCCCACAGCCGCACCGTTTCGTCACCCCAACTTCCCCCACTCGCCAACGTGGTGCCCTCCGGACTGAATGCTATACTTTCGACCGCCGACGTATGCCCCGTGAGCAGCGTAACTTCTGCCCCGGTGTACACATCGTATATCCAAATCCCGATGACAGTCCCAACCGCCAAGAGATTTCCGTTCGGAGAATACGCTATATCAGTTATGTTACCTTTACCGAGGCGTACTTTGGCTCCCTTGGGCAGATGCCATTGCGGGGAATCTTGAGCGTAGAGGTTCGATAAGCATAGGAGTGTTCCCAGAAAAAGGAGTATGAGCATGGAAAATTGTGCTGTTTTCATCAGTTAGATCCTCCTGCATGGATTGCGAGTGTCGTTCCTACTTCAGAATGAGCATCTTCCGTGTTGCCGAATAATCCCCTGCGGACAAGCTGTAGAGATAAATTCCACTCGCCACCGATTCTCCGCTGTTGTTACGACCATCCCAATAGGCTGCCTTTGCCCGATCTGTGTAATGGCCCGCAGACTGGTATCCCAAATCCAACCGGCGCACCGGCGCACCTTTTGTATCGTAAATGGTGAGTGTCACATCGGCGGCATGGGCAAGACGATACGGTATCCATGTCTCCGGATTAAACGGATTGGGGTAATTTGGGAGCAGGGCGGTTTCAGCGGGAGTGAGCATAGCTAACAACGCTTCGAGATTAGTGATACCGCGCCGAAAGATAAGCGAGCCGTCATCTGCTGTGTGTGCAGTATCGATCCACCTCCGAATGGTTTCGGGGGTGATGGCAACCGCATTTTGTGTAAAAAGGAGCGATTGGTTTCCTCTATGGACCAAGGGTGCTGCGGAGGTTGTTGTGTCATCAAAGTGTGCACTGACAGCAACCAGATCAAGGATGTTGACCATGCCATCGCCATTGATGTCTCCCGATAACCCGTCTCCCTTTTGCCCAAACATTTCTCCAACTATTGTCAAGTCAAGGAGGTTTACAATGCCATCTTGGTTGAGGTCATAGATGGACACCTGCGGCGGTGTCTCTGTCAGAGGCGTGAGATTCCATAGGAGCACTGTACCATCTTCACTCCCGCTTGCGAGTGTCCTACCATCTGGACTAAACGCGACACTGCTGACTTCTTCCGTATGCCCCCTGAAGGTGGCGATGAGCTCCCGGGTGGGAGCATCCCATAGCTGCACGATGCCCTCCGTGTCCCAATCCCCATGCCCACTTGCGAGTGTCCTACCGGCCGGACTAAACGCGACACTGTTGGCAGAACTTCGATCCCCCGTAAGAGTTGCAATGAGTTGCCTTGCGGCAATATCCCACAACTGCACTACACCATCTGTCCCCCAATCCCCATGCCCACTCGCGCTTGCAAGTATGTTACCATCTGGACTGAACACGACACTGTTGACAGGATTTTTATCCGCCCTGAGAGTTGCAATGAGTTGCCTTGCGGCAACATCCCACAGTTGTATATTACGGTCCCGAATCCCAGCTGCGAGTATGGTGCCATCCGGGCTGAACGCAACCGCTCTAACCCCGTGTGTGGCACCCATGAGAGTTGCTTTGAGACGACCTGTATCCGCATCCCACAGTCGTATTGCGATGTCTTGCCCATCGCTGCTACTAGAGTTGCCTGCCCAACCTCCAGCAGTGACAAGTGTGTTACCATCTGGACTGAATACAACACTTAAAATAGAACTCGTGTGGCCCGTTATGGTAGTTGTGAGTTGTCCTGTGTCTGTGTCCCACAGTCGTATCCTGTTGCGTCGGGAATCGCCAGCTGTGCTGTCGTAACCTACAATTGCCAGCGTACGGTTGTCCGAACTGAACGCTACGCTGCTAACACCATCCGAATGCCCACCGAAGGTGGTTTTATGCTTCCCTGTGGGGACATCCCACAATCGTACCTTGTTGTTGGGCCAACCGCCCCCGGTTGCCAATGTGTTGCCATCCGGACTGAATGCTATACTGGTGACGCGGTCCGTATAGTCTCTGAGGACAGTTTCCGGTTTCCACGTAACGGTATCCCGCAGCCACACGGTGTTGTCCCAACTCCCACTTGCCAGTGTCCTACCATCCGGACTGAACGCCACACTACTGACAATGTCTCCATGCCCAACAAGGATGGCTCTGTGCTGACCTGTCTCTGCATCCCACAACCGCACCGTGCCGTCATAACTTCCACTTGCGAGTGTGGTGCTATCGGGGCTGAATGCGACACTATAAATGGGGGTCGCATGCTCCGTAGGAGTCGCTATGGGCTGACCTGTTCGCGCATCCCACAACCTCACCGTCTTATCGAAACTTCCGCTTGCGAGTGCGGTACCATCCGGACTGAACGCTATACTGTTGATGGCGTCTTTATGCCCTGCAAGGGTGGCTATGAGCTGTCCTGTGTCAACCTCCCACAGTTGTACTGTTTCGTCCCAATTTGCACTTGCGAGTATAGTACCATCCGAACTAAAAGCGATACTACTCGCTCCCCCCGGATCATCTATAAGGATATTTTTAAGTTGCCTTGTGGCAACTTCCCACAGACGTATTGTTTGGTCTTCGCTTCCACTTGCGAGCATAGTACCATCCGGATTGAATGCAACACTAGTGACCCAAGACGTATGTCCTGTAAAGGTTGCTGTGGACTGACCTGTTTGTACATCCCACAGTTGCACCATGTTGTCGTCCCAACTCGCACTTGCCAATGTAGTGCCATCCGGACTGAACGCTACACTTGAGACTGAGGTGGGTACTGTAAGGAGATCAAGTTCTGCACCGGTGTCAGCATCGTACATCCAAATCCCAATATCTCCGACAACTGCCAAACGACTGCCATCGGGGGAATATGCAATTTCCCCGGTTATCTGACCTTTCCCCAAACGTGCTTTGGCACCTTCGGGCAAGCTCCATGTGGTGTAGTCTTGGGCGTGGATATTTGGCGAGAATGCGAGTATTGCCAAAGAGAGGAACATGAGCGTGGAAAATCGAATTATTTTCATCGGTTAGATTCCTCCGCATTGATTGCGGGTGATGATCCTACTTCAGAATGAGCATCTTCCGCGTTGCTGAATAATTCCCTGCGGACAGGCTATAGAAGTAAACTCCACTTGCGACCTGTTCTCTGCTCTCGTTGCAACCATCCCAGTACGCCGCTGTTGCTCGATTCGTATAATATCCCGCAGGTTGATACCCCAAATCGAGTTGACGCACTGGTGCGCCTTTTGTATCATAAATTGTGAAGATCACATCGGCATCCTTGGCAAGGTGATACGGTATCCACGTCTCCGGATTGAATGGGTTAGGATAGTTGGGTAACAGGTCGGAGACTCTCGGAACGGAGGCAGTCTCTTGTGGTGGTGATGCTGCTAAGAGTTGTTCAAGAACAGGAATACCTCGCCGAAAGAGGGGCGACCCGTCATCTGCTGCGTGACCCATATCGATCCACCCCTGAATCGTATCTCGGTTGAGATTCGACGAACCGCTTTTCTCCCCATTTTCGGGCGATAGGAATGCGATCGGCGCGGTGGGGATCATGGTTTCGCTAAACACGCTAGCAACCTTGACGAGATCGAGAATATCAACGATACTATCTCCGTTGATATCGGCATTATGCTGCCCTGTCTGTCCCAAGTTTGACCCAACGAACGTCAGATCCAAAATGCTCACCACACCATCGTGGTTGACATCTCCGAGTATTGTTCTAGGGGTGAACTCCCATAGAAGGACCGTACCGTCCGCACTCCCACTTGCGAGCATGGTGCCAGCGGGATTGAATGCGACACTACGGACACTGACCGTATGCCCTATAAAGGTGGCTTGAAGGTGTCCGGTAGAGACATCCCACAGTCGCACCATCTTATCCCTACCCCCACTTGCAAGTGTCCGACCATCCGGACTGAACGCGATACTGGAGAGATCATATGTTTGTCCTGCGAGGGTAGTTTGAAGTTGTCCTGTGGCAACGTCCCACAGTCCCACTGTTTTGTCTTGAGCTCCACCTGCTATCATGGTACCGTCCGGACTAAACACTATATCTATGATAAAGGGTCTATATCCGGTGAGGCTGGCTTTGTGCTCCCCCGTGGCCGGATCCCACAGTTGGATTGCATTGTCTGTAGTACCAGCTGCGAGGATGGTGCCATCTGGGCTAAACGCTACGCTCGTGATAGTCGATATTCTCCATACAAAGGTGGCGCGCTGTTGCCCGGTAGGAACATCCCACAGGCGCAATGTCCTGTCCCAGTGTCCGTTTCCACTGGCAAGCGTATTACCATCCGGACTGAACGCTACGCTATTGATACCGTAGGTATGTCCAATAAGGATCGTTTTGAACTGCCCTGTAACGACATCCCACAGTCGCACCGTGTAGTCTGAACTTCCGCTTGCCAAGGTGTTACCTTCCGGACTGAACGCGATAGTCCTAACTTGGTCTGTATGCCCTATGAAGGTGGCTTGGGGCTGCCATGTGACAACATCCCACAGCCTCACCACCGTTCCACTCCCAGTTGCGAGTGTGCTGCCATCGGGACTAAATACTATATTTGAATTGCTATTCTCATGCTCTGCGAAGATAGCTTTGAATTGCCCGGTGGGGACGGCCCACAACCTTACCAACCCGCCACTTCCGACTGCGAGTGTGTTGCTATCGGGACTGAACGCTATACTTTCAGATCCGCCCGTATGTCCTGTTAGGATGGCTTTCAACTCTCGCGTGGTCGTATGCCACAACCGTATCGTATCATCGCGCCAACCGCCCCCAGTTGCGAGTGTGCTGCCATCCGGGCTAAATGCTATACTATCGACAGCTCCTACATGTCCTGTGAGGGTAGCTATGGACTCTCCTGTTGGCATATTCCACAGTCGGACTGTCTCGTCATTACTTCCGGTTCCGAGTGTGTTGCCATCTGGACTGAATGCAACACTATAGATGCTTTCCGTATGTCCCGTAAGGGTGGCTTTTAGTTCTCCTGTGGTCGCATCCCACAACCGTACTGTCTTGTCACTACTTCCAGTTGCGAGTGTGTTGCCGTCCGGGCTAAGTGCTATACCATAGACGCCCCCTGTATGTCCCGTGAGGGTGGCTATGGGTTTCCCCGTGTGCACGTTCCACAGCCGCACTGTCTTATCGCCACTCGCACTTGCGAGCATGCTGCTATCTAAACTAAACGCCATATCTGAGATACGGCTTGTATGCCCAGTGAGAGTGGCTTGAAGCCCCCATGTTGCGACATTCCACAGTCGTATCGTCCTATCACTCCATCTTCCACCACTTGCCAGGGTGCTTCCGTCCAGACTGAACGCTATACTCTCGATCGGCGTTGTGTGTCCCGTGAGCAGAGTAACTTCTGCCCCCGTGTGTACATCGTATATCCACACCCCGATGGAACTCCCCACTGCCAAGAGGTTCCCGTCCGGAGAATATGCTATAGCACTTATGTTGCCTTTGCCGAGGCGTACTTTGGCTCCCTTGGGTAGATGCCATTGCGGGGAATCTTGAGCAAAGGAGCTGGATACAAACAGGATGGAGACTAAAAATAGCCTGAAGCCAAAAGACCTTCCCTTTTTCATGAGAATCGTCCTCCTTTTCCAATCGTCAGCTTTGGGAGGCGTGGCTTTCAGGTTCATTCGAGCACAACCCCCGCCATGGAAACAAACCCAGTATAGACAACCTTCCTGTGATTGTCGTTCAATTTGTGTGCCAAACTTTCGCTGACAACGAAAAATGGAGTCTTAATGGCTTGTGGGGATTTGAACCACCGAAGTACAGTTTCAGATTGGGGCGGGCGGATCCAGCTGTATAAGGCCTATGAAGTTAGGAGGAATGGCTGTGGGTTTACATACCATAGAACCCAACCTTAAAGTCAGTCTGTAACGTAAGAAGTCAGAGGGCAGACGGGTGATAGGTTGCCCAACACTGTATAAATTAGTACCTGCTTCTGACCTTAGATGTGCAAAACTGTATGAAAGAGTTGCTGGAGATGTGTATGCAGGTGGAATGAAAATTTAACCGATCTGCTCGGAGTCTGGAGGGTAGTGAAGGGCGTTAAGGTAGGGATTGGATCTGTAATGTAATTCGGGTTGAACTGTTCACATTGTGAACACCACTGTTCTGTGCATGGACACAATGAGAATCAGGATCCAGTTGATACGCGGATTATCAAGGGTCGAGTTTCGGTAGGTCGTCAGTAAGATTTGTGCACGGCGTTCGGTGATGGAAAGTATCTCTTGAGGATGTTGGGAAAAGCTCGCTGAACTCAATCACCAGCCGCCTCGCTCCTCAACAAAATCCTCAACCTCACCCATCGTCGGCATAAAGTTAGCGCAACCGTGCCGGGTGACGACAATCGCGCCCGTTGCGTTGCCCAAGCGGGCAGACCGTTCCCAACCCCAGTCTTTCAGGTGCCCATAAATAAAACCGCTGGCGAAGGCATCCCCTGCGCCGAGTGTGTTATACACCTCAACGGGAAATGGAGCTGCGTTGATAACTTGCCCACTTGACAGATGGACGTCTGCGCCTTCAACTCCACGTTTCATTACTAATGCTTCCGGTCCACCGCTCAGAATTGTCTCAACTGCTGCGTTCACGTCACCCTCAATATCTGGATTGGAGATTTGGGAATGAGTAATGGAGAGTTGTGAAGTATCGGAGAGTGATGCCGCTTTGACCTCTTCTTCTGTGCCGAGTGCAATATCGACCACGCGCAATGCTGATCTGGCAACTACCCCAAATGCACGAGGGTCATGCCACTGGTCTGCGCGGAAATCGAGGTCGAAAAATACGGTCGTTCCAACCGATTGGGCATATTCAGCCGCAAAGAGATTCGCGCTCCGACTCGGTTCTTTACTGAGCCCAGTGCCAGAGATGAGTAACGCCCGACTGTCAGCAATAGGGGCGGTGAGGACATCGTCGATTGTTAATTCAATGTCGGCACAGTTGTCACGATAGTAGACAAGCGGGAATCGGTCCGGAGGTTCGATCCCAAGCACGACCGCGCTGGTTCGATGCCCTGGTTTGTGACCGACAAACTTTGTTTCAACATCTTCATCATTTAGGAACTTGAGAATGAAATCGCCCACCGGATCCTCACCAAGTGCAGTGAGCACAGCAGATTGGAGCCCAAGCCTCCGCGTCCCAACGCTGATATTCGTTGGACAGCCCCCAACAAACGCGCCAAAACTCCCGATTTCGGGAAAAGGGGCGCCAATATCGTTGGAATAGAGATCTATTGAACTTCGTCCGATTGCCAAAATATCATAAGTTCGTTTGTTCATCGACTCACCCTGATACATAATCTCTGAACTTCCCGCTCTCCTCCGCAAACCGGCAGGTAATGAGGAAAGCGTCGTTGCCACAAGCGATCAACTGAACACCCGCATCCGCCCACCGTTTGCCACTCTCAAAATCGTTGACGTAGCTGCCGAGGACAACCTGACGTGCTTTTGCTTTGGCAATGACCTTTTCAATACTCTCGACGATCAATGGGTGATCGAGTTGACCCGAAATACCGAGCGATGTCGAGAGGTCATACGGTCCAAGGAATATTGCATCGAGCCCGTCGGTTGATAGGATCTCATCAATGTTCTCCACCGACTTCGCGGTTTCGATCTGCCCAATGATGAAAATTTCCTCATTCGCTTGGAGGGTATATTTCACACCGTCTAATTTTCGAAAATCACCGTAATCGGTGTGACCGATACCAAATGCAACCCCTCTGTCTCCATCTGGCGCGTATTTCGCCCACTCTACAACATTTTCGATATCTTTACGGGATTCCACGCGCGGGATCATCACGCCGGAAGCGCCGGCGTCAAGGGCGCGGGAGATAAAATGTCGCTCGATGTCTGGCACACGCACAATACTCGGAAGATCTGAACCCCTTGCCGCTCTGACGATGCGTCCAACCGTCTCCATTGTGAAGGTAGTGTGCTCCATGTCTACAATAATGAAGTCCGCACCGGCACTCGCTAAGATGGTCGCAATCGATGGCACGGCAAATTCCATTACAAAAGTTCCAACGATGACTTCGCCGTTTCTTAAAGTTGATTTAATCTGTTTCGATCTCATTTTTTTCTCTTACCATTCGTCACTAAAAATCACGCTGATGGAAACGGAATCTCTCAGAGCCCCAAAACATGATTTGATGTAATATTCAGTACAGGCATTCTTTACTGTGCTGCAAAAAGGCTTTCTATCTCCTGTAGTAACTTGCGCGCCCCCGCTTCAGCATTGCTAGTTCTCTTGATCCTCTTTGAAATCCTTAAGATTCTATCACAATAATCGTATGCTAAGCCAAGATCGCCTCCAGCACGAGCGTTCTCTGCGACATTAAAATAGCAGATTGTGGTACGTGAGAGGCTTTGATTCGCCTCCTCCCACAGGTTGGCGTGAGCGTAATTATCCGCTGAAAGCGCGTATAGTCTACCAGCCTCAGGCCAACTCTGTTGTCTCTCCAAGTACTCCGCCCGCATAGCATAGTATGTTCCTGCTTCCTGTGCACACTGCCGAGCACGACTGTAGCGACGGGCGGCCGCGTGGGCGAGCCGGGCGCGTGCGCAACAATCTGCCGCAGATTCCCAATACTCGGATTCAATGAACGTGTCCGCAGATTTTCGATAAAAATCTCCCAGTTTCTTGTACTCTATCCGACTTCGGCGGCTCTTTCCCGCTTGTGCGTATTCTTCAGCTAATTGGCGTATCTGGGCAGCAATCCGCTCATGGGGTGCCTGGACCAATTCATGAAGTTTTCGCAGCACAAATTCTGGGGCAGTCTCTTGGGGAGTGAGTGATAGCATCGTTAAATCGGAACCAGTGCCGTTGTCCGTGGGCAATGTTCCTGACTCCGTGGCAGAAGACGTCTTGGTGGGGGGACCTGGAGAGTATTGGTTGTTAAACCAGGACCGAAGTGCTGACGCTTCACTAGGCGGTAACTGATCTATCAACCCAATCATCTCTTCCGCTGTTGCGGGCGACTGGGGCGGCGTCATCAAATCTGATAAGTGCCGAAATATCCAATCTGCTTTTTTTGCTGCTTTTGCGCTGCTTAAGTAAAGGCGGTGTGCCTGTTGCACTTCTTGTAATGCCTGCTGCGATTGTGTGCCGCCGATCAGTTGGATGGCTTTATCGTAGTGTAGATTGATCTGTGTTTCAAGTTGAAGTTGACTCTGTTTTTCTGCTTTTGCTTTGTGTTCCTCAGATGCACTCAGTTCAATTTTCTCTGCTACCTCAGCCGAAAGGCGTAAAACCTTTCTATGTTCAGATAACATTGCGCCCTGTATCGCTGGATTTGATTGGTTCGCCATGATTTGTCGTACGGCGTCCGCATACCACTGTTTACGGATACCATCCAAGTCCTTATATAACTCTGATGCGGTCTGATATCTCGCCCGTACATCTCGGTGCAGTGCTTTCTGTAAGATCTTACGCATATCTTCGGGCAGCTTCTGGTCGAAGTTGACCTCTTCGCTCTGTTTTCTGACCTGAATCTCATCTTGCGTTTTACCTCGAAACGGGAATTTCCCCAAGAACATCTCGTAGAGGATTAAGCCCGTCGAGTAAAGATCTGCTCGGTAATCGTAATTTCCTCCGTACTGTTCCGGCGCCATATACCTCCGTGTTCCCGTAATCGTTCCCGCATAATCGGTGCTTGCTTCAAGGATGCGTGCCACACCGAAGTCAGAAATTTTCGCTACCTTATCAGACGTCAGCAGAATATTCTGCGGCTTAATATCTCTGTGGATAATGTTCTGTTCATGGGCGGCGATAAGTCCTTGACAAATATCAAGGGCAATATTCATCGCTAAACTCGCTTCGGGAGGCTGCGCTGTTATCAGTTGTCGCAAACTGAGTCCGTCAACATACTCCATGACGATGTAGGCAACGTATTCATCATCGCCCGGTTCAACTGTATGGATGGAAACGATGTTGGGATGTCCCCAATTCCGCCCCATAGCACTCAGCTCGGTCAGCAGGTAACGCATACGTCCGGTAGGATAGACTGACTTGGGCAACACTTTGATCGCAACGGTACGGTTGGTGAACTCCTCTTTCGCGCGAAAAACGGAGGCAAAACTACCGTGGTTAATCAGTTTTTCAATACGATATTTTCCTAAGACCAATCCGTTTATCTGCATATGCACCGTCCTTCAACTAAGTTTCGACCGATGCGGTGAATTCCTAATCATCAATAATGTTGAGTTTGTTCACGGCGGGCCTGCGATAGGACAATCCGCACAACAGCCTATACCCCGTACCCTATCCATGATTATGCGTGAACTTGGGAAATTCATCACTGGTTGAAGTTAGTGGTCTGAAGATTAACACAGACTCAGCAAACTGTCAATGAGCAAATAGGTGTGTATCTAAACCTGCAACGTCATCAATCAGCTTTGGCGGCGCCCACGGCTTCTACCAACAGTTTCGCTTTCTCCGTCAGGAGATCGAATCGTCCATCAGCAATCACCTGATTGTTGACAAGCGCGCTGCCAACACCAAGCGCGGCTGAGCCTGCTTTGATGAATTCGCCAGCATTATCAACACTCACACCCCCGGTAGGTATCAGCGGGATATGCGGCAACGGTGCTTTCACATCTTTGATATAGCTCGGTCCTACCCCACTTGATGGGAAAACTTTCACATAATCCGCGCCAGCTTCCCATGCAGCCAAAATCTCCGTCGGCGTAAATGCGCCCGGCATCACGATTTTACTGTATCGATTACAGATTTCAATAACGTCAGGTTTCGTCACGGGGCTGACAACAAACTCCGCACCTGCCAGCATTGCTGCCCGGGCGGTTTCGGCATCGAGAACCGATCCAACGCCTACAAGCACTTCGTCTCCATATCGAGCAGCGACATCACTGATAACGCTCAAAGCATTCGGGGTTGTCATCGTCACTTCAATCAGATCGACACCACCCGCTTTAATTGCTGATGCAACCTCAATTAATTCAGCTGAACTATTAGCCCGAATGATGGCCACAACCCCGCAGGATTCGACCCGCTGCATCTGTTCCAATTTAGTCATTATTTACCTCAATCATGATAGATCGTAAGAAAACATCTAAGATAATTATAGTGAATTATAGAAATAAGTGGACATTTACCAATAGCTCCGCCCTTCGAGAAGTTTCCAAAGTCCCCCTGACAAGTCCCGATTTATCGGGATTCCGCCTTGCGGAAGGAGGATTTAGGGGGTTACGTATCAAGTCCCCCTGACAAGGGGGATTTAGGGGGTTAGTTGCACGTCGAAAGTGTATAAGTAATTGTAGAATTCACCATAAAACCCCATTTTCCTATTGTTTGTTCGGTTCGCCTATCTCTTTTTCACAAAATGCCAAGCGGTGGCGTTACAACTATTTCGTCGGTCACCATACCATCCGGCTGCGTCGCAGCAAAAAGAATGGTTTCCGCAACATGTTCCGGCTTCAACATCAAATTCAGCTCAGGGTGTCCCTCAATCTCGTTCCAGAACGGTGTGTCAACCGATCCAGGCGAGATCGCTGTGACACGGATTTTTTGATCCCTAACCTCATCTGCCAGGACTTTCGTAAATGCCAGTGCCCCCGCCTTCGCTGCACAATACGCGCTTGAGGCTTTGAATGCAACTTTTGCAGCGATCGACAACACATTGATGATTTGGCCGGATTGACGCTCCAGCATAGAAGGTAACACATATTTCGAGCAGAGGTAGGTGCTCTGGAGGTTGGAGGCGACTACTTGAGTCCACACTTCAGGATCTGAATCCACAATGGGTTCGAAAACACCGGTCCCCGCATTGTTCACGAGGATGTCGATTTGACCGTAAGCCTGTAGCGTTCGATTGACCAGGGTTTCTACCGCTTCCGCCTGTGTCACATCCGCTGGTACAACGAGAGCTTCCCCGCCCTCTGCGCGTATGAGATCGGCGACCGTTTCGAGGTCATGCTGCGTACGCGATGCAAGGACAACTGTCGCACCGGCGTGTGCAAACGCCACAGCGGTTGCGCGACCAATACCCCGTGATGCTCCTGTTATAATGCCCACTTTGTCCTTCAGCATCTCCATCCCCTTCAAGGTGTTGTGTCGTTACGACTGGGTATCATCTAAATACATCTCATGAACTCCGTCCGAGTTGAAATCTTATCTCGAAACTCGCCGAGCATAACATTGGTCATCGTTTGCGAGTGCTGCTTCTGTACGCCACGAACCATCATACATAGATGCTGTGCTTCAATGACGACAGCAACCCCAGCGGGATTCAATACGTCCTGTAACGCTTCCGCAATCTGCTTCGTCAGTCTCTCCTGCACTTGCAGGCGACGAGCAAACATATCCACGACCCTTGGAATTTTACTCAGCCCAATGATTTTCTTGCGAGGAATATACCCAACGTGACACTTGCCGAAAAATGGTAAAAGATGGTGTTCGCAAAGGCTATAACACTCAATGTCTTTAACGATCACCATTTCGTCGTACTCTTCGTTGAAGATAGCATCGTTCACAATTTCTTCGACATTCTGGTCGTATCCCTGCGTCAAAAACTGAAAGGCTTTCGCTGCACGTTGCGGTGTTTTTAGGACACCTTCCCTTGTTGGATCTTCACCAATATTCTCCAACATCTGCGTATAGATGTACTCAAGTTTCGGATCTGCGGCGGTGGTTCCGTTGTCAATTGAGTCTGCGTGGTAGATTTTCACAACTGAATTTCGTCTCCGTAGTAATCAAAGTGATTCTTGGGGGTTTCTCTCAATCGAAGCCGGTGTAGTTGAATTGGCTTCAGATTCGGTTCAATAATCTCCCAAAGCACTTTCACAAAATTCTCAGAAGTTGGATTGAGTTTCTCAAACTCAGGCGTATCCAAGTTAAGATGCTTGTGATCAAATCGTCCGTGGACCTGTTTCTGAATCGTTTCATCAAGATAGTCTAAATCGGCAATCATTCCAGTTCTGGGGTCCACCTCACCTCTTATCATTACTTCAAGGACATAGTTGTGCCCGTGACCGTAGAAATTGTTACACTTTCCGAAGATTTCGCGGTTTTCCACATCGCTGAGTTCTGGACTGTGTAATCGATGCGATGCACTGAATTCATAAACTTTTGTGAGATAGACCATCTGCCCCTCTCCATAATAATCAGCAAATAGGGCTGAATCCTCATGCAGCCGAATCCGGTGTAAGATTGTCCCTTTGAGATGCGGCTCAATCGCATCCCAAATTTGGATTGCTAAATTCTTGATCGTCGGTTGAAGGTGCCGGTTATCCGCAAAGGTGGGATGTTGTAGGTTAATATGCTTGTGATCGTAATAGGCAACAACTTCTTCCCTCAGAACCTGGTCCAGATCGGCAATATTGATGACCATCCCGTGTTCAGGGTTAAGCTCGCCCTTGACCGTTGCATCCAATACATAATTATGTCCATGACTATTGGGGTTGGCAGCTACCCCAAACAGGGCGTAGTTTTCCGCATCACTGAGTTCAGGGATACGACAACAGTGTGAGGCTTCAAAAGCAATTTGGCGCGTAAGGTAATGCACAATGAGCTTCCTTATCCGTGAAGCAAGATGCGCTCTCCATTCTTTACATTACACCGGCTCTTCTGAACTAACTGTTCTTACAGCCTTGCAACCTGATTGTCCACCGTTTCGAGCTGCACGCGCATCACCCACTCACCGCCTCCGCGAATATGGACATGCCGCATTTTCAACCAATCCACGAGGGTATCTCGATCCGGCGCTTCCCATTCGCACACCATTCGACCGAGGACTGTATCGCACTGCACCTTCAAGCTCTTGACCCCGTCGCTTTCATCATCGATAAATCGTTTGGCGAGTCTTTCGACATCCTGTCGTGTCATGCAGGCAATAATATGAGCAGAAACAAATTTAGGCATATTTGACTCCAATATGAAACAAAGGATAAAACAGATTAGGACTACAAAGGAGTTTACCAAAGATTCACCAATTCCAAAGCACGGTCAAGGCAACCGATTATTCCAGCAATTCTTGACAATTCCAATCTTCGAACTGAATTTGCCGAGGTTTGAATCGGTACATGTCTTGCCAACCAATCGGAGGAAACAGGGTGGCAATCACCGAGAGTCGATAGTCATAGACGCAATCTTCCCAACTGTAGCCTAATACCCCACCATTCACAAGACCATCGTGATAGTAACGAAGCAGATCCTTCTCGATTTCGCGCCGCTGCTGTGAAGATCCGCCTCCGATCAAGTAACAGAGGTCATATGGTCCAATCCCCCGCTTATAGGTCTCCCAGTCGAAAAAATAAAGCCGGTCTGTTGCTCGGTTTTTGGGGTAAAAGATATTCCATTGATGCAGGTCACCGTGGAGAAGCGTTAACGCCTTGCCATCTTTGATGCGTTGGGAGTATAATCGTTTCCAGCCGTTAATAGCGTGCAATACAAAATCAAACATCTCTTGCGAGAATTCGTCCTGAGCTTTCTCAGCAAATTGAGGAAGCAGCGTTTCTCGCCAGTGTTGACAGTAGCTCGCTGTAATCTCAGATGTAGCCGCATCCACCATTCGGAGCGGTCCCCCTTTACCCCGCAGAAAGTCAGCTTGTGAAATTCGCGGGTGCTCCCACCATTGAGCATGAAATTTCAACAATTCATCAATGATCTGTTTATAGAGAGCAGCGGTAAACCCTTCCGCCTTGGACGGCGTTTCGGCGTGTGTTATTGAGGCATCTTCAAGGATAAGATAGCATTGACGGGCGTCACGGTCATAATCAAAGTCGTAGCAGCGAAAGACCGGTGGATCTGGGGTTTGAGCCACAATTTCGTTGAAGAACACTGATTCCGCAATACCACCTCCAAACCAACCTTGCCGATAATCCTTGAATACCAGATCGGTATGGGGACTATCCTCCGATTTAGTGGAGTAGGTCGCTTTCAACCGTGTGAAAAAGGCAGCGGTTGATTCAAATGTCTCTCCAATCTGCACGTCAGTTACCGTGTGGTGTGAAAGGTGCCCCTTCTGTTGAAAACGGTTAGTCAGCCATTGCGGTGTGATCTGCTCTGCACTGGTAATCAATTAGTCTTCTACCTCTGTGTGAATTGGAGCAGTAGGGACGCAGATCTGAGTCCCTACTGGCTCAGTATCACTGTCGATTACCCCTTTGCAATCGGTGCACCGACAAGATTACCCCACTCTGTCCAACTGCCATCATAGTTACGGACCTTTTCGTAACCCAAGAGGTACTTGAGTGCGAACCATGTGTGTGAAGAACGTTCACCAATTCGGCAGTAAGCGACTGTCTCCTTGTCCGGATCCACACCCTCACCTTCGTAGATCTCCTTCAACTCATCGTAAGATTTAAAGGTGCCGTCGTCCGCCACCGCGGTTGCCCACGGGATATTCGCTGCGCCCGGAATGCGTCCTGGCCGTTGTGCCGTTTCGGGCAAACCCGGGGGCGCGATGATCTCACCGCTGAACTCTGCCGGCGAGCGTACATCCACAAGGTTGACGACTCCCTGCTCCAGTGTTGGTAAAACGTGATCTTTTGTCGCTCGAACATTGTCATCGGGAAATTTTGCTTTGTAATCGCTGGCAGCAGGCGAAGGCGCATCCGTAACTAACTCGCGGCCCTCATCAATCCACTTCTGACGTCCACCGTCCATCACCTTCAGCTTGCTTTCATCATGCCCATAGTAGCGGAATTGCCACAGGGCATAGGTAGCGAACCAATTGTTATTGTCGCCGTAGAAGATTACTGTAGTATCATTACTAATGCCATTATCTTGGCACAACTCTTCAAACTGCTCTTTTGTTAAGATATCGCGCCGCACTTGATCACACAACTGGGTTTGCCAGTTGAGCCCGACAGCCCCACTGATATGTCCCTCATCGTAAGCTGCCGTATCTACATCGACCTCCACTAAACGGATGCCCGCGTCGCTACCGTGCTGCGCAACCCAATCTGTGGTTACTAACACTTCCGGGTGAGCATAGTCTGCCATAATAACAATCCTCCTACCATAATTTGAAAATTAATGTGTTCTTCTGTTTGAGTGGGAGATACGGATAATGCCCCACTCATTCTTTCTGTTGTGGTTGCGTTGTTCTTACGGAATCATGGCTGCTTAGTTCCGTAATATCGTCGCTTCGGGGAAGCAGAACTAGCATCTGCACTCCGTACTAGCAATCGTAGCATATTTTTGTGTGAATTACAAGTTTTTTGATAGACGGGACGGTAGGAAGGGTGGCAAGAAGAGGCAGAACGGAAAGCACGAGGACTTGACGGCAGGATTTGGCTAGGACGTGCTGACAGTTATGCAAGGCGGATCCGTTATTTATCAATGAGTACACCATCGTAGGGGCGAGGTTTCCTCGCCCAATCCCAATTTGATTAAGGATTCTTGCCCCCCTTAGCGAGGATTCCGAGAATCAGAACTTGCGGAACGGGTTGGGGAACCCAACCCCTACGGATTCAGGCATAGTCTATTAGGTGTAGAGATATGAATCTCGACCTACACACGCACAAGAGACCGACAATTATCGCGGTGCTTTAGAACAGATGGAACGGAGTGCAGCCGATTGTGGAAGACGCTGATAGAAGCGACAACCGCGCCAAATCCGACATCCAGTGACCACAGATCCGGTTGCACGCTTCATATTAGGGATTTGGCTTTGTCAGAAAAGTTATCTGGAAATCTGAAGTCCAGCAGCAGCTATCCTGAACAAAAATATCAATGACGTATACGGTCTCGAATTCCAACAACGGGGCTCCTTCGGCACGCATTATCTGTATCTGGTTTCCGATATTCTCATGCTCAACTAGACCGCGAGGTAACCAACCAAGGGACGCGCCCGCACGGTCCCGCAGGTCAATCTGATACTTTCTGATATCTTGATCAAATCCAAAGCGAATTCCGTTTGCGTTGAACGGTTCGGGGTCGATGTTAGCGTCTCCGTCTTGCACATCTGCCCATACTAATTGCGGCGGGTTTCTATCAAGCCGAAAGTGTTCACCTGATGGCACAACGGGTGATCGTTCCTGCATCACGGGTTCTGGTTCCTCAACCGTGGACCTCTGCGGCTCTGTCCGAAACTGTATCACTGTCTCTGAGACATCGCAGTCGAAATTTCGAGTGTATATCGTAATCTCGTAGTCGGTATTGTATTCCAACAGATCGCGGGAAGGTATGCGCTCTATAAGCACGACTTTTGTTTCCTTACACCAGCGATCATGGGGAGAGTTCCAGCTCCGGAGGTGCTCACCGCGCTTCTTATCGTAGAAAAAAACCGAATGCCAATAGACAGGTTCCTTAAATACGAATCGAAATCCACTGAGATTCAACGATTTCGGATCAACATTAACCTCTCCGTGTTTTACGGTGCCCTCTGCAATCATTTCCGGTTGGGGGATGGGTTCATCTTCCATTAGTTCTTCGACCACTGGCTCCTTGACATCGGGTTTTTCGGTGCCGCAGCCAAGAATCAGAAGCGCGAACATCATTAAAGCGAGTTTTTTCATGGGCTACCTCATATAATATGTGATGCGTAGGAGGAAACGGACTGGAGATATCCGTTCCTTACGAGGGGGCACGCTGAAGCGGGTAAGTCTTAAATATAGTGAATTATAGAAATAAGTGGACATTTACCAATAACTCCGACCTTCGAGAAGTTTCCAAAGTCCCCCTAACAAGTCCCGATTTATCGGGATTCCGCCTTGCGGAAGGAGGATTTAAGGGGGTTGTTGTGCATCGAAGGTGTATGAGTAATTGTAGATTTCACCATAGTTAATTGCAACCCACTTGGATTTACTTCAGAAAAAGCGGGGCGGCTCCCAGAACGGTGGGGTAGAAGGGGTGAGGCGTGGCCGGTGTAGTCGATTGTGGGACATGCCGATAGGAGCAAAAGTACTACTAGAGAGTAAAGGATGTTGGGTTTCACATAAGATTGTCATACAGCGGGATTGTTGAACAGCAGAATCGCTATTGTCGTTGATAGGGATTTGCTTGTACCCGTTCAACCCAACCTACGGTGCCTGAAGAGTGGAAGGTGGACACGTTAGCCTAGCGGGTTAGAACACAAGGAACGGAGATCTCCGTTCCCTACGAAGTGTTGAGGAAAAGATTCCCACCTTCGTCCACGCGGACACGAACCCAAGGCTCAATCCAGATGGTCGTGTCCGGCTGCTCGATGACGGCGGGTCCGGCGAAATCGCTTCCCCACGGGAGCAGTGACCGGTCATAGATGGGGCATTCCACAAACCGATCTTCTACATAGACAGATCTGGTGCCTTTTTGTGCGTCTTGCAGGGTAGTTTTGGGGCTGGGAATAAAGTCTTTTAGTGATAGATCCGGACGCACGCCAATCACAGAAGTGCGGAGGTTTAGCAAACGGATAGGGATGCTCTCCAGCAACGTTTCTAATCCGCCAAATGTCTCGTCGACCTGCCCGTATTGCCGGAGATATGCGCGACTAAAACTTTCCGCTATAACGGGGGCAGACACAGACCCCGCTGGTAGCGGTGTCCGGATAACGTGGGTTTGCCCCTCGTAGGAAATCTCCGCTTCTCGTAATACGCTTACCTGTGTCAGGGGAATCTGCTCGCTCTTGATAAGTCGTTCTCCCTGCGCGAGGTGTTCGGCAAAAATTGTCTCGGCTTCGGTTGGATCGAGTTCGGAGAGCCGACGGTTTATCATAGTTACAAAATCGTGCTGAAGGTCAGCGATGACACAGCCCCAGGCAGAGGCAATGCCGGGATAGTAGGGGACAAGTGCCTGCGAAACCCCAAGCTCCCGCAGGAGGAAACTGACCATCAACGGTCCGCCACCTCCGAAGGAAAAGAGCACAAAATCTCGCGGATCATGGCCACGATCAATAGAGATACGACGGATGCTACCAGCGATCCGGTTATTTGCAATGGTGAGAACTGCCAGCGCGGCTTCCTCCAACGAGAGACCGAGCGGTTTGCCAACCTTCTCGCTGAGAATTGAC
Source organism: Candidatus Poribacteria bacterium (assembly GCA_022822005.1). Taxonomy (GTDB): domain Bacteria; phylum Poribacteria; class WGA-4E; order WGA-4E; family PCPOR2b; genus PCPOR2b. Next base: position 24,431 of record JAJECO010000095.1, on the reverse strand, counting down.
CGGGCGGTGTCGAGGTCAAACGAAAAATCGATCGATCTAGCAATGGGATAGTCTGGGTTGATCCTGCCCAGAATCACATTCGCATCCGTGACTGTTGGCTCAGTGCCACCCAATCCGTAGCAGACCGGTCCCGGCTCAGCACCAGCACTTTCGGGTCCCACTTGGAGCAAACCGCCTTCGTCAATCCGGGCGATACTACCACCACCCGCGCCGACGGTGTGAATATCGATCATCGACACCATGATCGGAATGCCAAACTCTGGTTCTATCCCATTTGAGACTACCGGTTTGCCCTCCGTCACCAACGACACGTCCAGACTTGTCCCTCCCATATCGTAACCAATTAGGTTCTGGAACCCGTTTTCTGCAGCGATCTTGGTGGCAGCAATGACCCCAGCGGCGGGACCCGATAACACGGTGTTGACCGAGAAATCGCGAGCGGATTCGACCGACATCATCCCACCGTTCGACTGCATAATGAGAAGATTTCCACCGTAGCCGCGTTCCTCCAAGCGTTGTTCAAGCCGAGCCAAGTAGCGACTGACGATCGGCTGTACGTAAGCGTTCACGGTAGCAGTGCTAGTCCGTTCAAATTCACGGAAGAGTGGGAGGATGTCCGCTGAAGCAACGATATAAAGATCGGGGAAGCGTGTTTGCAGAAGGGCTTTGGCGCTGCGTTCGTTTGTGGGATTGATGTAGGCGTTCAGGAAGCTGATGACAATGGCTTCGACACCGTCCGAAACCAACTCTTCAGCAGCTGCAATTACCTCTTCCTCCGCCAATGGAGCAAGTATTTCACCTTCTGCTGAGATACGCTCAGTGACCTCTTTGCGCCGATCCCGTGGAACTAACGGCTCATAGGATCCGCTGAGACCGTAGAGGTGTGGCCGATCGCGACGCCTCAGTTCCAGAATATCGCGAAAACCGCGCGTTGCAATCAAACCGCAGCGTACACCTTTGCGCTCCAAAATGGCATTGGTTGCCACAGTGGTGCCATGAATGACCAGTTCAATATCAGGATAGGAAACCTCAAGCGCATCCAACCCGGTAATTAAGCCGATGGATGGCTCACGTGGCGTGGTTGAAGCCTTTCCAATCTGTAAAGCCTTTTGGTTTTCATCTAAAACAACAATATCCGTGAAAGTGCCGCCAATATCCACACCAACAAGTTTTCCCATAAAAGTATCGCAGGTCTCCGTACAGAGAGCGCTCCCCTCCTAACTATAACGCTTTTTTGCCCTTGAAATTTTCTATCTGGTAGGCCAAGCCCTCAAGATGGACTTTGGTATTAAGATACGAATCGAAACTTGCTAACCAGAGTTAGATAGCAACACGCGTTATGATAACATCTAAAGCGGTCTCCGTCAAGTGTTGAGGGAAAGGTTATGGGAGCCCTGTTTCGTTTCCTTCGTTGTTGTCAGTCACGGCATCGGTTTCTGGCAGCGAGGCGGTGCCAGATGGCGGATGAATGCCAAAGGTGGCACGAACCTTAGCCTCGACCTCATTGATAATTTCGGGGTGCTCTATTAGGAAATCTTTAGCGTTGTTCCTGCCCTGTCCAAGCCTTTCGTCGTTATAAGAAAACCAAGCACCACTCTTCTTAATAATTCCCGCGTCTATGCCCACATCCAAGATCTCACCGATTGTACAGATTCCTTCGCCGTAAATAACATCGAATTCAGCTTGACGGAATGGAGCGGCGACCTTATTTTTCGCAACCTTGACACGCGCACGGTTGCCGATCTGCTTCTCTCCCTCCTTCAGGATTTCTGACCGACGTATCTCCAACCGAACCGATGCGTGAAATTTGAGTGCTAGTCCACCGGGCGTTGTTTCCGGATTCCCAAACAAGACGCCAATTTTCTGGCGGATCTGGTTGGTAAAGATCACACAGGTTTTGGATTTATTGGTGACACCGGACAGTTTACGTAAAGCTTTGGACATCAGACGCGGTAACAACCCAACGTGGTTGTCCCCCATATCACCCTCAATCTCCGCATGAGGGGTGAGCGCTGCGACGGAGTCAACAACAACAATATCAACAGCTCCACTACGAACTAAGGTCTCAACAATATCCAACGCTTGCTCCCCGGCGTCCGGTTGGGATATTAGGAGATTTTCCATGCTCACACCAATCTGTTGGGCGTAAAGCGGATCTAACGCATGTTCGACATCAACAAATGCTGCAACCCCATCCTGCTTCTGTGCCTCCGCAATCATGTGAAGCGCAAGCGTGGTTTTACCACTAGCTTCATGACCAAAGATCTCAACAATTCGTCCGCGGGGAACACCGCCAACTCCCAGTGCGATATCTAACGCCAACGAACCTGTCGGGACGACGGTAACGGGAACCACTTCATCACTATCAAGCTGCATAATCGCACCTTTGCCGTGCTGCCGCTCGATTTGAGAGATCGCAAGGTCTATCGCTTTCTGCTTGTTTATACTTAGCTCCATGTTAATAAGCCTCCTTGTTATGGGTTAAAATCGTTTCGTTGGGTTAATTGTATCATAACATTTGTTAAAAATCAACACAAAAAAACACACATAGGGTTATTTAATTTTACTGTAGGAGGGATCTCCGAATCCCGACATCTCACTGTAGGCGTGATCTTCCGGTTGCACCTTTTCAAACAAAATAGTAAAAAAGCCGAAAACTGAATAGCCCTAACACACACATGAATACAAAATCAAATTGGCGAAGAAGTGTTATTGCACCTTACTTTCCCACCACAATAACCCCATTGCGTACTTCGACTTGATCGCCAGATTTTAGCTGAATCTGATAGATGTAGGGACCGATATTCACAATCTCTCCCGCCTCATCCCTACCGTCCCATTCAACACTCATCGCGCTGGAACTCATTACAGTTTGATTGACTAAGGTCCGGATGAGTTTATTGTGTAGATCGAAGATCTCGACGACCGGTTCCGTATCACCGATGTGTGAGGTGTTATGGTTTACGATTGTTAGGCGCGTTCGATCAGCAATCCCGTTTCCGTCTGGTGAGAAAGGATTAAAACTCCACGCTACCTGAATCTGCGACGGAACTGTCTGAAACAAGGCAACCTGTGAGATGAAGTTCAACTCCATACGAACGACCTGTCGATTCAAGTCAACTTCACCGCCTACCAACTGCCATTCTTGAACGGATGCGTCCCATACGAAGATTTTCAGATCTGCCTCTCGCCCGATATTTGCAAACATCAGGTCTGAGGGATGATAGGCTAATTCAAGCAGGACTGGACGCGCAAGGATCAGATGCTCAAAGGTATCAAAGGACACGATCTTCGCGCCTGAGACATCGAAAAATTCTACCTCGTTGAGTTGGAGGTTATTCGCTTGCTTGCTCTCTGTGATTTCGAGGCGAAAGTAGCGAGCGGAGGGTCGGGTTGGTAGCTCAATGACGGTGGTTTGATCGTCGAAATCGATTAATTCGAGAGTGCTTATGAAATTCTCGTTATCATTCGACGTGAAGAGTGTCGCACGCTGTGGGCCAAAAGAGATATCTCCTTCTACGTTCGCGTGCACAACCATACGGCTCACGGTACGTCGACTGTCGAGGTCGATTGTTAGACTCACAGGCAGCGGCACAAGGCCTGCAACCCATGTAGACGGCGGTTCCAAAATGCCGTCCACGGCGAAGGTCGGGGGCTGATCGGGTAACGCACTTGTCGCTTCAGCAGCAAACCCGCCTCGGCGTAATGCTTCAAAGCGGTACATAACCACCGGACCCGTCCCTTTAACAATGCGGTTATTTGCTCGGTAAGATAACGGATTAACCGTTTCAGGTGGCACTGAAAAAAAATGTAATTTCGTGGTCTTTTCATCAAAGGCATCCACTGGAACAGTAATGGTTGCTCGATCTCCATCGCTCAAGGTGAATACACCACCCTGCGCTGCTTCAGGTTTTAACTCTGGGAGGTAAAATAGGGAAATCGCCTTTCTGTCCATAGTGTTAAGCGAGGCTGGATCCGAAGACGTTAGTTCCCTGGCAGTTACGGAAAGTCGATTCACTCCGGCCTCCAACATTACGTCTACAGAAAAGGTAGCACAATAAGGTTGGGTTGAATCCAGACCGCAGGCGTTGGTGAGCGAAAGTCGAATTGCAATGGACCGAATCCGGCCCTGTATGCCCCGGTCCTTTGTATCCAAAAACTGAATTGATTCAATCGAAATTGGGTCTGCCTGCCAGCCTTCGAGCATCTCAATCTGGATGAATTGTGCAGAGACCACTGATGGAAAATCAACCACAGTGCTGTGGAAATTAGGGTCTATGGCCGATGAAATGTTAACAGGTTGACCTGCAGAAAAATTCGTCCCAGCCTTCGAAAACGCCAGACGGGCAAGCCGTGGACCGCGAGGAAACCCTCGATCAACCACAGGCAGAATCAGTATCCCTTTGAGTTCTTGTGTGTTTCCAAGGTCTACAACGAGACCATAGATTGAGTGTGTCAACTGCGCAAGGTACGGGAGGCCACCAGGAGTATTAATCGAAACAATAACGTCCCCTCGAACTGAAGACTCAACGATTCCCTTGATTGTGACTGCTTGATTATTCGTGGTGAAATCAGTGGTTGGACTGATAATAGACAGAGCAGTGCGAGCGAATACTCCATCGGCACTTAGGAGGGTGAGGCTAATAAACAGAAGGGAGAGGTAAAGTCGCATATTTCTATTTCTCTTTTGAAACGCACTGTGTGCTATGATCAAAGTGCCTGGCGATACAGATTGATCATGTCTTCTTCCGTACAAGGTCGCGGGTTGGTCAGATGGCACTGATCCGCTATCGCCTGCCGCGCCAGATCAGGGATCATCTCTGCCGTCACGTCTGCCTCCCGCAAGCGCGATGGAATACCAATATCTTTACACAACTGCGTCACCTGATCGACGGCCGCTTGTGCAGCTTCCTCTTGCGATAATGCGTAGATATTCACACCAAATGCTGCAGCGATATCCCGCAATTGATCGGCTGCTGCCCCCTTGTTGAATGCCATTGTATACGGAAGGAGGATTGCATTTGCAAGCCCGTGATGTAGGTCCGCGATCGCCGAGAGCGGGTGTGCTAAGGAATGCGTAACGCCTAACTCTTTCTGAAACGCAATTGCACCCATCATTGCTGCCATCATCATCGCCCCACGCGCCTCAAGATCACTGCCATTGTCAACCGCACGACGCAGGTGTTGAGCGACCAATTTTACCCCGGCAAGCGCAATCCCATCACAAATTGGATGATAAACCGTGGAAAGATAAGATTCAAGGTTATGGGTAAACGCGTCCATCCCCGTCGCAGCTGTTAACGCTTTCGGTAATCCGACAGTCAACGCCGGATCTACGATTGCCGCTTTAGGCAGCAGATGAGGACTAAAGACCAGTGCCTTGCGTCCCAAGGATTTTATCGTGACAACAGCACCACGTCCAACTTCACTTCCGGTTCCCGCAGCAGTCGGTATGGCAAGCATCGGTGGTACGTCGGACGAAATCTTGTCCGGTCCTCCGTTGAGGACTTCGTACTCTGCAAGCGATAGGGGATGCGTAGCCTTCAAGCAGATTAGTTTGGCGACATCTAACGGACTCCCGCCGCCCATGCCAATCACAAAATCACAACTTTCCGTCTGGAAAACCTCTGCACCGTCGAACACATCCGATTCAACGGGATTGCCGTGGACACCATCGTAGATTGCGTAGCTGATTCGGGCCGCTTCAAGCCGCTGCGTTACTTCATCTGTCAATCCCACCTGGCGAATCCCCTTGTCTGTCACCAATAACACCTTCTTTGGTGAGAACGCCGAAAGCTGTTCTGTAAGCGTATCAATCGTTCCGATGCCGAAGATAATCTTGTTAGGAAAACTGAAGATGGAAGGTGACATATAAGTCTCCTTTTTCTAAACGCGCCAAATATGGACAGTGAATTTACTGCTCCCCTAATTGTAGTTCTGCTGTCGTCTTCCCGCCATGTTCGACGAGCACCGCGATAACGGCTTCATTGCCCTTCCGAATCGCATCGTCCAACGCAGTCTGATCATGATCGCCGGTTGCGCGGCGATTAATATCTACCTCATGTGTTATCAATAACAGCGCGGTTCGACGATATGCCTCTGAGTTTTCCGTTCCGCTTGTTGAACCACCTTGAGCTGTGGCATGGAGTGCCGTGGTCATACCGAAGGCATCTCCATTGACATCTGCCCCGTTTCTGAGGAGTAATTCAACAGCTTCGGTACACCCTGCGTCTGCTGCCCAAGCGAGTGGAGTTCTCCACCATTGGGCTTGACGGGCATTGACGTCTGCCCCTGATTGAATGAGCCGCTCACAAAAGTCTGTCATATTTCTATGAACTGCCCAATGCAGCGGTGTCGCACCCCGGAGAACACCATTTCTGAGGGATTCGCCGGTGGCGAGCTCGGGCTGCTGTCCGAGGAGTTCTTGCGCAGTTCGTTCCTTCCCATTGTCGATTGCATCGATCAGTTCATCTACAGATGCCATGCTTTTCTCCAATAAAATTCTTGTTTCCTATCGGTGTTGATTTGCGTGATTCACGGACGTTTATTTCAGCCACAAAGCTTCACCATGCGTCACGAATCTTTCTGGGTTTTTTGTTTGCTTAGATTCGCGTTATTCGTGGATGTTTATCTCATTCGCAACTACGCTACTCGACACGAATCTTTATTATCAGTGCTGTAAACCTTTGTAACGCCAAAAGCATTATAACCAAAAGCAATCCGCTAAGTATAAGAGGATCCCGCATAAATGTCAACGATGTTTCAGAGTAGCGAGGGATGCGGAAATTGTATTGACAGCGAATTGGGTCAGTGCTATAATGTGGAAAATCAGAGTTGGATTATCATGCGGATTCAAACCTCGCATCTGAACACATTTAATACTGATCCATGCCCGGAGTTTTCATCATTATATTGACGGGAGGCGGACCGTGATAACGTCTTTCTTAGAAAAACCAGCTGATTCACCACTTATGTCAATTCCAGAAACAGCGGTAAATATTTATACGCCAAAAAATCCCTTTCCGGCGGAGGTCGTGAGTAAGTATCGGATTACAGACAGTTCCAGCCCGAATTACGGCTGGCATGTCGTGCTTAATCTGAAGGGGAGCAAGATGGTGGGGAAATATCGCATTGGTCAGAGTATCGGAGTGGTGCCAACTGGACGCTTCAATAGCACGGAGTTCAATTATGCGCACGAAGCGCTGAACGACAAGATTCGCTTGTATTCGATCACTTCTGCCTGTTGGGGGGATGATTGGAAGGGGGAAACCGTATCGCTGTGTGTAAAACGGGAAATCACGGAGGATGAGGAAACAGGCGAGTTGGTGCTCGGTGTGGATTCAAACTATATCTGTGATGCGCGGCCCGGAGATGAGATGTTGATCACGGGTCCCGTTGGCAAGAGTTTCCTGCTGCCAGATAACCCGCTCGACTACAATTACGTCTTCACAGCAACAGGGACCGGAATCGCCCCCTTTGTCGGGATGCTTGTTGAGCTGTTTAATCAGGGATTCGATCGGGAAGTATGGCTTGTCTTTGGCGTTCCATATTCCACAGACATTATGTATAACGACGAATTCCTCCATTTCGCAGAACGCCATCCGAACTTCCATTACACCACCGCGGTTAGCCGCGAACAAACTAACGCGCGCGGCGGCAAGATGTATGTCCAAGACCGGCTCGAAGAGAATCAGGAGGGCCTCATCCCCCTGTTAGAACAACCGGATACCCTATTTTATATGTGCGGACTAAAGGGCATGGAATATGGCATCTACCCGTGGCTCTATCGGATAGGATCGAACCTTGTCAGCGTACCGGACGGTCTGACCATAGCGGATATCGAGGGGTTGTCCCGCGATGCGCCAGAATGGTCAAAGATCGAGCGAGCACGGGATAAAGCACGCTTGTTCAAAGAAACCTATTAAGACGTGAGACGTGATGTGTGCGGATTGTTCGTGCTTTACGTTTCACGTTTCATTCCTATCCAACTTCCTCACCGTCAAGCCTACCAACCTGCAGATCGATCTCTTCGCGGGTCTCCATCTTGTCAATTTTGCCATCCGCCATGTAAAAAATTCGATCCGACACATCGAGCATCTTTGTATCGTGGGTAGCTGTGATAATCGTGACCCCGTTCTCCTCGTTCAGCCTTTTTAGGAGGTCGATGATCTCAAGTCCAGTCCGTGTATCAAGGTTTCCCGTCGGTTCATCTGCAAGCACGATTGCGGGATCGTTTGCGAGGGAACGCGCCACTGCAACACGCTGTTGCTGACCACCTGAGAGTTCAAGCGGTTTATGCTGGACCCGCTCTCCTAACCCCACAGTGGTTAGCAGTTCAATGGCTTTTGTACGGCTATCATCAGCGGTCATCCCTGCGAAAATCATAGGAAGCGACACATTTTCGAGGGCGGTCATCACCGGGATTAGGTTGAACGACTGGAAAATGTAACCGATTTTGCGGCAGCGCAGCCACGCCAATTCATAGGCATCCAGTTGAGCGATGTCCACCTCATCGATGTAGACCCTGCCTTCTGTTGGTTTGTCCAACCCACCAATCATGTTGAAAAGTGTTGATTTACCGGAACCTGATGGTCCCATAATGGAGATATATTCACCACGGCGAATCTCAAAATTGGTGCCTCGCAACGCCTCAACGACGGTGGTGCCCATCTCATATTTCTTGATCAGGTTCCTCACCCGTACTGTGTTTTCCTTGGGTAGATCCCGTGCAAATCGTGCGGGCGTTTCCGTCGGAACGGCGGTATGCGCCGCTGTTTCCGGAGCTAAACCTTCTAATTCTGCCATTTTGTTACTTTCCTTTCTTCGCGTTTTGGGGAACCGCAAATCCTACCATTCCCCGCTTACCTAACTGCCGCATAAACGTGAACAGCGATGTCTCTGCCTCTTTTCTCGTCATGCGATACTTTCCACTAAGCTGCTTGACAATATGACCGATGGAGTTATGTCCGTCGCACAGTTGCCACACAAAACCCCCGACATCATCTAAGACGACCACACGGTTGGGAGGCAGCATAAACAGTTTTGCCACTAACCGCAGCCACACCGTCTCCTTCTGAGGGATTACCAGCGCAACTTCCCCCTTGTCATCGACCTCCCACTCGATTAACTGATTGCGCAGCGGCAACGATTGTAAGATATCTGCGCGATCCAGTTGGGATTCTGGGGGTTTCTTTAGTCGGAGTTTGTAAAGGATTGTGTTAATCATCGGCGTATTCGGTTCATTAGTGAACGTGAAACGTAAAACGTGAAACGTGATTAGGAGAAGGGAATATTTTGTAAAATAGGATTCATGTTTTCCATTTTGTAGGTATATCGGGTCTCATGTAGAATTTCCTGACGTTGTTGTGGAACCATCGTCAGTAGCAGCCGAATAATTTGGGTAAGCAGACTCAGACGATGAGTAGTAACCGCTGGACCCAATATGTGTCGCCCCTTGTAGTACCAATCCCGGCTTTCTCTAGCGGAACCGAGCGCGTATTCATAGAAACGAGCTCTATCCCTGCCGGTGCCGCGTGAATAGCCTTCGGCGAGATTCGCACTGATAGAACCCAGTGCTCGGTAGAGTTGGTCTGACAATTCAAGCGTACGTTTATCCCGCATCAGTTTAGTTGCGTCATGCCACCCCACATCCGCAGCAAATAATCCCAGACGATAAGCCTCCATCTTCCATAAAGAATCCTTGATAATTTCAGCAGAAACTGAATGTTCCCATTCTTCATAGTTCATCCGAGTACATTTCCTGTCACGCATCACGTTTCACGTTTCACTCGTTAATGACGCCGGATACTCGCCGCAATCTCTTCTGCAGTCTTCGCTGCATCCTGCTTCGCAATTGCTTGTACGACGTAAATCCGATTTGAGTGATGACAACGCCAGAGGTTAGCGGCAAAAGTTTTACGACGCATGACCTTATCCATAACCAGAGCGGGCGCGAGGGGCACGCGGTCTATAAGACGGGTTTCCTCCCCGATTAACTTTAGTTTCTCATCCGCCTCACCGTTACTGGATTCAATTGAGAAGCCATATCCACGGATAGCTTTCGCATATCTTGCTCGAAACCACTCCTCAAGATCCTGTTCCTTCAGGGTTACATCTGCGACCCCATACCGTTCAATGCTAACCTTTCGGCTGCCATCTACGAATGAAAAAAGTAGATAGCCGGACAGCAGTTTATGCTTGTCAAGCCGATACCGTCGCGGGACTTCTGCATTGAGTTGGTAGGCACTCCAAAGCGTTGTCTGTCCTACGGGGTGATCTTGAACAGAAGTCAGAATGCGGTTGGTTGTTTCTTTAATATTTTCCTTGAGATGCCCCATAACCTGCACAATTGTGATCCGCTTACAGATCTGGCAGTGGAAGATGACGCCGGTCGCCCGAATCTCCCCCTTCCAGTTGAAGAAAGCAACCTCTCGATCCTCGAAAAACTGCGGGTCCTTGATCAGATTAATATTACGCTGGATGTGGAGGTTTGTGTCTCTACGCTTATAATTTTTTCGAACAAGCTTAAAATAGTCGTCGAGAACGCGTTGGAGATCCGGCTTCTTCTGCTTTGACTCAGACCACTTTAACTCAAGGCGCGGCATATCAGCGTCCTCAAGGCGCAAATACCCGCTTTTGTCATCGCCAGATAATCCGCTCAACTCCCAATCCTCAGGAAGCTCGACGGTAATGCCATTCCACCCTAAAGTTGTCCATTTCATAATTGGTTCATTGGTTACAGGTTTAATGATTCGTTAATACTGTATTCGTCAGTTTGTTCGCGTAATTGGGCGGTCCATTGGCGGCGTTGTCCAATCACACTGTTAATCCATCGGTGCACGGATTGCATACGATTGAGCAGGTGAGCAGTTTGGCCTGGAGTGAGCAATCGGCGATTCTGGGCCCGCCGCAGCCAGTAGCCAGTTTCCTTTAATGGGCACCGTGCAATGTAGTAGAAGTTTAGTTTTTCTTTGAAGTGGTATCGCCCGTCTCCTTCTGCCAAGTTTGCGCCTCTCGAATCCGTACTACGGACTAGTGGTTTGCCGATGGTATCTCTTGCAAAACCGTCCCATTTTGCTACGACTTCCCAAATTTCATCACAGAGTTGTTCTGTCTTCTTAAACATATCCAACTCTCATCTCAAAGTGCCCTTAATGAACTAATGCACTAGTGAACCAATGAACTAAAATGGCTTTACGATGACTGCTTTGGACACCAGTGCAACTGCAACCGTTCCCATCCCAATCAGCCCAACACCGCAAGTAAAGCCTGCCGCCAAAACGGGGTTAAACATGAACCATCGTTTCAGACCGAATTTCTTTATCATGTAAAACCGACCAATAATCGCTCCCATCACCTTCGGCAGCATCATGCCGGGATCTGCACCGATTCCCCCAACAATTCCGTAGAACCACATACTCGGCATCTTTGCCACCCAGAGCAGACCGTAGATTGCCAACGAAGAGGTGAAACCTGCCGCCACATAGTTTCCACGAATGGCTTGCAACATCTGGCTGTTTCCGTCTCGAAGCGAGGTTTTCCAGAGACTTTCGTTGGTCGCATAGAGAGGCCACCACGTCTGCGCAAAAGGATATTGTGCAGACGGAATTGGCGCAACTTTCCAAATAAAATGCCAAACCACAATTCCAGAGACAATCAAGATCGGCATAAGCAGCAATCGCGCAGCGATACTACTGGTGAAGGTGGTACCTGTCAATTCAAGGACACGCCAACTCTGTGTCCCACGGCCATAGTCTTCATCCGGCAGAGGGACGAACCAAATATCAATCTCCTCATAGCGGCTCAAAATAAATGTCGTTTCGTGGAGATAAGGAATCTCGAAAAGGTCACGACCAAGAATCCCATACGTCCGTGCGGTGATGTATGAATTGACCGGGGTGTACAAAAACGCAAAACCAAGTAGGAAGACCAACGGGAAATTCGGCACCATATAGGTGTGGACAATATAGATGAAAGTCCCCATCCCAAAGAGCCATAGGATCGCCATCAACCAGAGTGGAAAATCACCGCGTCCCGGGGGAGGTGCTTGTAACGATCTGCCTGCCCCCGCCTGTTCCTGTCGGACTTGCTTAAACTTTAACACCATCGGAATCGAGGCTGCCATGCCGACGAGAGCGAAACTGAAAGATTTGCCCATCCCGAAGCTGATCCAGAAATCGAGACCGTTGTACAAACCGGTGCCACGGACATCTAAGCCGGGACGCCACTGATGCAGGATCTCCGCTGGATAAAGGAGGCGTGGATTCAGGATAAACTGGGTGAAGAACGCCCCCGCCAGTTCCGTCATGATAACGGGGAATGGCAGCACAAAACCTGTAAGGACCGCTCCAAAGTCCGTCGATAGTGCGAACACACCCGTTGGCGCAATTTCCTCGATTACATTTGTAAAGTCAATAAATGGAATCTTGAGGAGTTGTATCGGCGTTGACATCATCACCCCCGTGAGTGAGGGGACACCGATATAAATAAAGCCCCAGATCAGCCCCGCCATAGATCCGACCGAAAAGACACGCCAACGCCACGTTTCCACACGGCCCGTAGTCTCTGCCAAGGCGGTCGCGCCCTGCGCTTCGATGGGTGCCATCGGGTAGGGAAGCCGCTCCATGTCCGCTGTCAGACGAAACAGAAAGTAGCCCGCACTGATATAGCGGAGCTCTCCCAGCAACTTGAATATCAGGAAGAATGCAATCGGCCAAAACCAGTCCATGTGCAAGAGCGAACGCTCTGCAATTGCTAACGCATCTTTCGGCGGCACAACCCAGAAGGGGATCTTATCCGCAATTTCATACGACGCAGCTTGTGCCGTATTGACAAAATAGGCGTACCAGATAAAGCCGCGATACTGCCCCCCAGACCCGACCGCTGCACCGGTGAGTCCGAGTAACATATAAAGCTCTTGTCGCCGAGCGGTTGTAAAAGATCTACGCGCCAACTCCGTGAACAGGATAACCGCAACCCACGGCGCCGCCCCAGCCCCCGACTGACCGGAGACTAAAGTCAGGTAGATTGATCCCGGCATCATTAGCAAGCCGACAAAAAGTGCGCCCAGAAAGACCTTCAGTGTTAATCCCGACTCAAAGGTGCGGATACCACCATCTATATCGTAGCGCTGCGCCCAGACCTGCCACTCTTCTGCTTGTGTAACTCGTTCTCTTGCCATAATAACTCGGGTGCATTTTTCAGGAGTTCATTGGTACAGGAACTCATTGGTTCATAACTATAGTGAATTAGAAAAATACGTAAACACTTACCAATAACGCCGACCTTTGGTTTCCCCGATAAGATCGGTACAGGCGGGACGGTTGAGTAAGGGGATTTAGGAAGTTGGCCGTGCATTGGGGTGTCTAGGTAATTCTAAAATCTACCATAAGGCGTAATGGCTCAATAGTAACGACGAAAACAAGTGGGCAAATACAGAAAAATATTATACGCACCGCCATCGCGCACCAATAGGCCCTCCGGCTAATTCTGCCTTTGTAATGAAAAAAAGACTGTCCAAACACTCATCGCAGTAGGGACTTCAGCTATGCTCAGTCTGAGTTGGATATCGAGATCTGAATCTCAATCTACTTATTCGATCGGAGATTTGTTTTTGCGTAAGTCCAAATGCGCTGGTGCACCAATGAACTAAAACGGCTTGACAATCACCGCTTTGGAAACCAACGCGATCGCAACCGTGCCCATACCAACAAGCCCGACGCCACAGATGAAGCCTGCCGCCAAGACGGGGTTATACATGAACCAGCGTTTCAGGCCGAACTGTTTGATCATGTAGAACCGACCGATGAGTGCGCCGACAACGCGTGGAACCATCATGCCTGGGTCTTGACCGATTCCCCCAACAATTCCGTAGAACCACATACTTGGTGCCTTTGCCATCCAGAGAATGCCGTAAATTGCTACTGAGGAGGTAAAGCCAGCTGACACGTAATCGCCGCGAATGGCTTGTAGCATCTGGCTATTTCCATCTCGGAGTGAGGTTTTCCAGAGGGCTTCATCGGTTGCGTAGAGGGGCCACCATGTCTGTGCAAAAGGATACTGTGAGGACGGGATAGGCGCGATCTGCCATATAAAATGCCAGACCACGATCGTCGCGACGATCAAGAGCGGCACCATCAACGCTCGCCCAAGCACATCGCTGGTGAAGGTTGTACCTGTCAATTCAAGCACACGCCAATGCTGTGTACCCGCGCCGTAATCCTCATCTGGGAGGTGGACAAACCAGATATCGATCTCTTCGTAGCGGCTTAAAATAAAAGTTGCCTGATGGATGTAAGGCAGCACAAAGAGCGGTCGTCCTAACACCCCGAATGTTCGTGCGTTGATATAGGAATGCAACGGTGTGTACAGAAAGGCAAAGCCGAGCAAGAATGAAACCGGGAAGTTTGGCACCATCCGATGCACAATCCACACATAAACCACCATGCTGAGACCCCACAGACCGCCCATCAGCCAGATTGGGAAATCGCCGCGGCCCGGCGGCGTCTGCAGCGAGCCTCGCGCGCCAGCGTCTTGTTGTTTTGTTTTTCTGAGGCTCAACATGATTGGGATGGACGCTGCCAAACCAACAGCGGCGAAGCTGAAGGATTTGCCCATATTGAAACTCAACCAGAAATCAAGGTCATTAAACAACTTAACACCACGCATATCCAAGCCCGGACGCCACTGATGTAGGATCTCCAATGGATAAAGGATTCGCGGATTCAGAATAAATTGCGTGAACATCGCGGCAGCGAATTCGCTTATAATGAGTGGAAACGGCAGCACGAACCCTTGTAGCATCAGTCCAAAATCTGTCCATAGGGCAAACATACCCGACGGCGCAAAACTTTCGATACTTGGGGTGAAGTCGATAAATGGAATTTTCAGAATCTGTATCGGTGTTGACATCATCACGCCTGTGAGCGCGGGAATACCGATATAGAAAAACCCCCAGAACAGTCCCGCCATGGATCCGATTGAAAAGACACGCCAACGCCATGTTTCCCCCTGTCCGGTGGTTTCGGCTAATGCGGTCGCACCCTGTGCCTGAATCGGTGCCAACGGGTAGGGGAGTCGCTCTAAATCTGCTGTCAGACGGAACAGAAAGTAGCTCGCGCTAATATAGCGAACCTCTGCCAGCAACTTCATGACTAAAAAGATCGCAAGGGGCCAGAACCAGTCCATGTGCAAGAGCGAACGCTCTGCAATCGCCACCGCGTCCTTCGCAGGTGCGACCCAATAGGGGACTTTGTCCGCGATTTCATACGACTGTGCCTGCGGTGTGTTGATAAAGTAGGCGTACCAGACAAATGGATAGGCACGATATTGGATTCCAGAGCCAACTGCCATGCCGGTTAACCCCAGCAAAATGTAAAGTTCTTGTCTCCTTGCAGTTGTGAAAGACCGGCGTGCCAATTCTGTAAACAGAATAACCGCTACCCAAGGCGCAGCACCCGCGCCCGACTGACCTGCAACCAGTGTCAGATAGATTGAACCCGGCATCATCAATAATCCGATGAAGATTGCGCCCAGAAAGACTTTGAGAGTTAAGCCGGACTCAAAGGTTCTTAAACCACCCTCAACATCATAACGCTGTGCCCAAGCTTGCCACTCTTCTGCTTGCGACACCCTTTCTCTTGCCAAATTTATGCTCCTTTCAGGACGTAAAACGTGAGGTCCAAGACTCTCAGAATGGAGAGATACCCACCTTGATAAGATCGGTTCCAATTTGGTTTGTTTCAGGGGCTAAAACTTGACCAAATCGTGAATCCACGATTTCGTAAGAACGACAATGGTTGTTTCCTACTCAAAATAATAGAGCGAAATCGGGAGATTCAAAGCAATCTTTTCTCACGGTTCACGAGCCCGTTATTTTTTTTCTCGGTAAAGCTCTTCCCAAACGTGGGCGATGATAATTCCAACCATGAGAATTAGGGCAGCGAGTAGCTGTACCTGCCATCTACCTCCCATAGCGAAAATCGAGAACACCCATAAAAGGGCACCGACAAAAATTAAGACGTATGCTAATTTTTCCATTGATTCTGTTTTTCTCCTTTACGTGAAACGTGATGCGTGATTAAAAGAAAGAAACGTTCTACAAAATAAGATCCGTGTTCTCCGTTTTATATGTGTGGGTCGGTTTCACGCACCAGCCCTTTCTCGGCTCTCTCTAGCGGAACCAAGTACGTATTCATAGAAGCGAGCGCGGTCCCTGCCTGTACCGCGTGAATAGCTTTCGGCGAGATTCGCGCTGAGAGAACCAAGCGATCGATAGAATTGATCTGACAACCCAAGCGTACGTTTATCCTGCATCAGCTTAGTTGCATCATGCCACCCCACAGCCGCGGCAAACAACCCCAAACGATAAGCCTCTATCTTCCATAAAGAATCGTTAGTGATTTCAGCAGAAACCGAATCTTCCCACTCTTCATAGTTCATCTGACTACACTTCTTGCTATATTATGGTGTAGTTTTCACGTTTCACTCATCACGTTTTAGTCTGCCGGTACTGGTTGAGCAGCCAGACCACCAACGCCCGGAGCATCTTCCGTTTCGCTCTCTTGTCGTCCACGCTCGTGGAACTCACCGCGGATATCCGCACTGAACGTCCGCCAGATTAGCAACTGTTTTCGGACAAGGTTCAGGAAACGGCGATTGACGCGCTTCCATGAGGCGATCTCCCCGCTCTCACGATGGACATCGAGGTGAATCTTATACAACTCTTCCTCTTCGCCGCCGACCGGTGAGGTGACAAGTCGAATGGACTGGCTGACACCGAGATCATAAGGAGCGAGCCACACCATCATACTGATGTTGTAGGCTTCTTCCTCCTTCCCTTCCACTTCTACAGGCGTTCGACCAAAAGCGACCTGATCCGTATAGAAGTCACTTGCAGATTCGTCTGCATGCGCCTCAAAGTAGTCGCGCATGAAGATATTCAGGCCGAGTGATTCTTCTGCTAACACAGTGAAGGGGAGATCGAAGTGCCACTCATCGCCTTCAGGTTCCGGCAACTGCCATTTCCGTTCGATGTCAGGTACTGCCATACGACTTGCTTTAATTGCGGGATACAGTGTGCTTCCGATCACGACGATCATCACGATGATGGTTGCCACGACCGTTGACATCGAGGAGTAGTTGAGCGTCAGTCCAGCGAGTAAACCAAACTTAACGAGGACGGTTGCGACAGCCTGTCCGAGCAGGTAGCCAAGCACAGCACCAACTATCGCATACACGCACGCCTCTGCGAGGAACAGGAAGGCGATATGCACAGGAGCAAGCCCGACAGAACTGTAGATGCTGATTTCACGGACCCGCTCGTAGACCGCACCAAGCATCGTGTTCAAGACAATCAGCGATGCAATCAAGATCGGTATGAACAGGTTGCCCATCCCAGAGAATGAGGTCATTCCGATTGAGCTGTAGAGGTAGGTATCCCGATCTTTCCCAACAAAAAAGTCAAGTGCGATTCGATTCATCAAGGGTGCCATGATCAGATCCAGTTTATCTGCCGCACTGAAGATTGTTGGATCGCCAGGTTGTGCTTCCATGTTCACAGCGACGGATCGTAGCGTCCCGCCCTGATTCATCACTACATCATACGGAAGGATAGCCACAGCGTCAGGAGGCAGATGAATATATTTCTCCAACTCACCTTCCATGGCTTGGTTCTGTCCACCTGCACCGCCGCCTCGAGCTTCCTGCTGCTGCATCAGTTGGTAGTCAACAGGTGTCAGTTCCTCGCCATCGTTATCCTGTAGGTCTTTGAAGCCAATACCGAGTACGCCAGTAACGGTGAAGTCCGCACCATATACGGATACGGTCGCTTTGCCCATATCGGCTTCGGTAATGCCGAGTAGGTCTGCCATGCCTTTCGGGAGGACACAGGCGTAGGGCCATTGCGTAGGCCACTCCGCTTCATCGTCCGGATGATACCATCGACCATATTGTAGGTAGCGGTCAATCCCCGTGACACCGGGTTCGTCTTGACTCATCCCGACCAGCATAGTAGCGGAATAGGTCTTCGGTTGACCGGTAGTCGTGTTGACAGGCGGTACAGGATCTTGCAAATTGGGGGTACGCTGAAGCTGGACAAATGACTGATCGCCTGTTCCCGCAGATTGATACCACGCACGTGGTGCGACAATGTTGTGCACTCGCAGGACAGAGCCTTCACCTAATTCGACCAATGTCTCCTGCTGGCGTAATTGGGCTATGATTGCCTCAATTTCTGTGTCAATCTGCTCTCCAGATTTACCTTCCTGTCCCAACCGCTTCTTCAGTAGCAGCCGCAGGTCCTTTTCGGGGATCTGGGTCTTTCGTAAATCATTTGTAATCGAGTTTACAACCGGTTCCTCAAGTGGATTCCAATACTGATCTCGGATAAGCATTCCGGTGTATCGCGGTGTTACTGACGGTAGGTTGGTGCTGTTGGGGTGCATAAATGTACGCACCGACGTAAACGAGATAACCGTGAAGGTGAGGATAACCAGCGTACTACAGGTCAGAATGGTGCGCCCCTTCCGCTTCCGCATGTTGGAAATACCCAGGCTGAAAGCGGCAGCGGAGGCAGACAAACGCCCCACGTCCGCCTTGTACACCTTTGATCCTTCCTGCTTGATTTTTTCCACCTGTTCTTCAAATTTTCGGACGATGATACTGATAACAATGGCCGTCAACGCAAGGACGACAAACGCAATCAGGATGATCACCGGCGTTGTGGTGATCTGGAAAGCGGGATGCACCTGTGCCAAGAAGAAAAATACTACGAGGAAGATTGCAGCTGTCCCCATAATCTGTTTTTGGACCGTTGGGAAGGCGAATATTAACCGTTCCATAAAGTAAGCAAATGGGATCAGAAGGGCAAGGTAAAACATCACGCCGTTGACCACATCATTGCCTGTTTTCTTCACATCGGGATACGCACGAGATTCATATCCCCACGCGGCACGAGCCAGCTTGAGCGCCTGCTGATAGTCTTTTTGCGTAAGGGCGGCCTCCGCCTGATTCAGATGTTCGTTCGCAAATTGGTGGAGTTGGTCGAGTCGATCGCTGCTAATACCGAACCGTTTATACAAACTCGCCCGGTTCTCATCGAGCCACCACATGTCGCGGACAACAACGTATGGTGTCACACGAATACTCCCGTTTTCACGCACAACAAATCCTTCGCCCGTATAAAGCGTTGGATTCTTCGTCCCACTCTTGCTCGCTTTAATCAATAGTAACCGTTTGCCAATCTGTCCGTATGCCATACCAACCTTGATACGGCTGTTAGGCTCTGAATAGACGAGCGCGATTGGCTCGGTCGCTGAGACGCCTTCTTGTTGCCACGGCTTTGATACGCCATATTTTTCCGGTGGGCTGTCGCTGGCAGCATCAAAAACCTCCAGTTCACGAAGTGTCCGTAGATAGCGCTGATCCACAAGATCGTAGATGGTGGTTGACACACAGGGGAAAACCACAATTCGACAGCCGCGGCGGTGGGTGTTGATCGGGACCAGGTTCGGCAAAAGTTTTGCACCAAAGTTTCCGAGATCCGGTGCGTAGACAATATCCCCAGAATCGGAGTCGAGGATATAGGCTTCCACCTCTTGCGTTCCTTTGAGGCGGATAGTGGCGCGTCCCTCCATTGCAAGCCCCGCGACCTCAAAGTTTCCTTTGTTATCTCCCATTGCGATGAGATCACCGCGTACGCCCATCATGGTTTTGTGCTGACTCCGCAGAGCGAGGATAGGATGCTCCACCGGTTTGTTTGGTAGTGCGCTCTCACGTGCATCATATTCAACTACATCGCCAAATAGGTTGCAGTAGAAGTTACCCACCCGGGCGGCGGTAGGCATCTTCGGGTCGCGCATTCCTTGGATAAGAATGGCGGCGAGGGTTTTCGCCTGCTTGTGTAAGGCACCGTCTCTACGCAGGTCCATGCGGTCAATTGTGTCGAGCGGGGTATCCGTAAGCACACGTGCATCGTCAATCGTGGCAAAAGCAATGCCCGTAAAGCCGGTGAGGGTCGCCACCTCGCTATCAAAAGCGATCTTTCCGGGGATGTAGGTCTTCCAAATCTTACCGCCACTGGCAGAGATTGCGTTGACAAAGTTGGTCTCACCGCCAAAACCCGCG
The DNA here is from genome assembly GCA_022822005.1 of Candidatus Poribacteria bacterium. GTDB lineage: Bacteria > Poribacteria > WGA-4E > WGA-4E > PCPOR2b > PCPOR2b. The sequence goes on along the minus strand of JAJECO010000095.1, from coordinate 4,307 downwards.
ATGTTAATGAGTGCTTTAATATCATCGACCTCGTCTTGGGTAAATTCCGACGGATCCTCATAACGTAAGGCAAGCATCGCATCCAGCCGATTGAGCAGACGAACCCTATTCTTGCGGTTCTTCCGCGCCTCCCGGATGTCGTTTCGGATGAATCGCTCGACCTCCTTGCGGATGTAGTCCATATCCTTCAACATATCCTCCGAAGGCTCACCCTGATTTCTCATCTGTTCAAACTGCATCTTCATCAGTCGCGAGACCCCGGAAAGTCCGACCAGCGTTGCGTAATGTTCAGTGACTAAACTCTCCAGACTCTTTCCTTCAATCGCTCTTTTCGGGTCGATACCCGCTGCAACTACCCACTGGGTATTCATCACCGCTTGGCGGATCTGATCGTCAGTGAACGTCCATAGTTTCTGGATACGCTCACCGAAATCAGCTTGCTCCGCGTATTCCGCAAGTTTGTTGCCGATAGACGCAAACTCGCGGCGGAGAACAAATTCAGGTTGTTGGTCGTAGAACCAACCTTTGTTAAATACGCCGAATTGGTCGTTCTGGCTGGAGAGGTCGATTGAGATAAAGAGCGAAGTATAGTAGCGGTTGAAGATATCTTGCAATGCAATTGCTTGCTCGATGGAACGAATCTTCCGAGTGTATTCCGACTCGCTGATACGTGCAATCTTTTCCACCCGTTTCTGCAGATTCCGGAATCGGGCGTTACGCATCGTGAGCAGGTTGTCACGCAGGAGGATCTTGGTCTCCTCGTCCGGATCACGATCGAGACGATCAAGCACGTTCAGAAGGTTCTGGAGTTCGACAATATCGTTCTTGGCGCGCTTCTTCACCACCTCTAACAGATGTTGTTCTTCGATCTGACCGAAGATCTGTTCTCGGACGGTCATCGCGCGGTCCGCTGCGTCTTCAGGCAGATAGTGACGGAGGACCAGCGCTTCTTCCGCGAGATAAGGGCGGTTCAGCGTCGCATGGCGTACGAGGAGGTTCTCAATTCGATACCGCTCCAGACGGGCGTTACGCATCGCAGTTTCAAGTATACTCTGTTTATCTCTGGTCAGGTCATCGATGAGGATCTGGTCTAACTCTCGCGATGTCGCTGTTCCCCCTGTCGGATCCATCATCTCCAATTTCTGGTGGAGTTGGGTCTGGACAATATCGAACTGCTTGAGGGTCGATTCGTTGAGGAAGAGTTTTAGCTCATCGACAAAACCATCGGGGACATGATCAGGTTTGGCACCCAACTGGGTGATGGCATTTCTGATAAGATCTTCTGAGTCGCTGCTCGCGGGAATGGTTTCGAGGGTACGTTCGAGGAGTCGTCGTTCCTCTTCGATATAGGCTTCCAAGGATTTTTCAGCCCGGTTGACAACTCTACGTGCAGACTTAATTCGCTCTAAACCCTTAAAGTCAAGGTGGCGGTCTAACAACTTCTCGTGAGCGTACTGGAGGGTAAACTTCCGTGGGTCTTCAAACTCCCAATCCTGTAGGTTTGCTGAGAGCAGCTGAAGATCTGGCTCTAAGTGTGAGGGCAGGTCGCTTGGGGCAGGCAAGTAATAAGTTTCGTCCTCCCTTTCCCTCGGCACGAGATAGCTGCTGTCCGGTGTTTGCACATATTTCCCTTCAATCCGTTTTGCTGCCAAATCTGCTTCCAGTTTATCGATTGCCCATACATCCAACCGAGCCATCGGTAAGGCGATCTGTTCAATCAGATCTCGCTGGGTTTCGCGGCACTCTGCCAATGCCTGTGTGCGCAAGTTTAGCGTGCGTTGCAGCATTGATTGAAGGAATTGGGTGGTCTGCAGTGCGTCCTTCTTGAACTTTGCAAGGTTAACCTCAAGTCGGGATTTCTCCTCTTCGGTGAATCCCTGTTTCTCCCGTTTTTTGGTTGTTTCTAACTTCTTCTTCTCTTTCTCTTTTGCCTCACGTTGGGCGTTCCGCAGCGAGTCGATTTTTCCCTTTGTTGATTGCAGGTCGGTGAGCGTCGTTGCAAGCGAGGCAACATCTGCTTTGAGTGCATGAACCTCGTGGAAAAAGTCAGGGGGTAGGTCTACCAACACATTTCGATCGATGGATAGCAGTAGCTTGCGTCCCAATTCCTCAAACTCAAAAAGATCGGTGCTCAAGCCGCGCCGCAAGCCGCGCATTGTCGGTGTGCCCGGAGAATCTGCTTCCCGTCCGACAATGTCCTGACCAATCCCTTCCATAAATGCGCGCATACCCCCTAACCCTTGGAAGTGTGCATCCGTTGCGACAAAAAGAAGGGAACGGCCCGGTCGGAATTCCTCTTCACTAAAGATACGGGCAAGTTCCAGCAACGTGGCGATACCACCGGTGGGATCAGCACCCGGTGCCATCGCGGGGACGACCGACATCGAGTCATAGTAGCCAGTGAGAACGACTAACTCATCTTTCAGGGTTGGGTCTCCACCTTCGAGGAAGCCACGGATATTTTGTCCAATACGCTGTTCCCACGTAATAGTGCTGGTGAGGCGTGCCTGAAGCTTCTGAGCGGGGACGTCCGTTTGCTCGCCCCCTTCACCAAGCATAGCCAAGAGTTCATCTGCATCCTCTTTCGAGATCCAGAAGCGAGGGATGTTGGCAGGCACCGTCAAAAATTTGTTCTCAGCCTCGCCGCGGATAGTGGTCTCCGGCTCGATGAAGAGTACAGCTTTCGCGCCGAGCATTGCCGCGTTAATCCATTTAGTGCTGGAATTGAAGTCGACGAGTGCAACGCTGCCTTGAGGGATAAAGATACTGGATTCATAAGCCGCGATAAACTCCCCTTCTTCATCGATCTGTCCGTTGTTGTTGTTATCAATGCCATCCGTTTCATCACCGGGACGCTCGTCTACGAAAGTGTCACCGTCGTTGTCGATGCCGTCGCTATCCCATTGCAAGATCTCAGCCAGCGGGGGAATCTCGCCGTATTCATCAATCTGTCCGTCTTCATTGTTGTCAATACCGTCTTGGGTCTTTTGGAGGTGACCGTTAAGGACGTCGTCAGTGATGCTGCCTACGCCAATACGGAACCGGTGAGCGAGGTCCGCCAGCGTATCATTCGGTTGGACTTTGTGCCAGAAGCCGCCCACATCTTTCCCGTTGAACGAGGAGAGTTCACCACTTCCGCCGTAAAAGAGAGGCGCAGTCAGTCCACCCGTGGGGATAAAAAGCGAGTTGCCTTCTACCAGTACAAGTTCGCCCGGTTCGTCAATCTCACCATCATCATCGTTGTCACTGCCATCGGTTGCTTGGTCTCGGAGGTATTGGTTATGCGGGTCAGCTAAAATGGATTCCGGGGCAACTTGGTAGGATTTTGCAATGTCCTCAAGGGTTTCGCCACTAACTACCAGATGGGAGACACCGTTGGGCAGGAAGGAGGTACGAACAAGGTTGGGCCAGATGGACCAAATTCGGTAAGTCTTCAGGAGCGTCTGATCTTCGGAGAGAATTTCTACCTTCCCGTCGCCGTGGTCTATCGGAACGGAAACAGGGAATTCACGGCTCTCGACGTTTTGCAGACCAATTTCGACAAATTGATCAAAGATATATTTACTGCCTGACGCAGCTTCGTCGTAGCCAGTAACGCGGGTGGGAAGATTAGATAGCCGAGCAATATCTTTTCGCATTCGACCAATATCGACTTTGTCAACGATTTTGACTGCCGCCTCCGAAAGCCCCACGGATAGCTGCTCATCAACAGCAGAATCCGCATGTGGAGATAGTAATGCAAAGATGCAAAGCCATATAATGATGTAGAAATACCTCTTAATGATCATGGTGACTCCTCCGATTTTTTTGTGTGCTGACCGGCACATAATATGCTATCTGGCGTAGATTTGTCAGATTCTATCATAGTCACAAAGTCTTGTCAAGAAGCAAAAACGAATCTAATTAACAAAAGTGTGTATTCTAATTGGTGCGCTTCTATAAGAATTATACCCGCGATTGGTGGATAGGTTCAGCCCTGATATGTTTTTTTATGGTGAACGATATAAATATGTAGACGTTCACCAATAGTGCCCCTTATCGAAGCCTCATCAAGTCCCCCTGACAAGTGGTACATCCCGATTTATCGGGGGCGGGATTTAGGGGGTTGGCTGTGCAGTGGGAATGTCTAAATAATTGTAAAATCTACCATATATTTCTGTAGGACTTACGCAGTTGAACATTCAGATACCTGTAGTTCGGCGATTTATCGCCGCAACCACCTGATGAAGGGTATCCCATCAGCATTTAAGATTCAAATGGGACCAATAAACGGGGTTGAACACAGATTTCTATCCTTTTTCCTCTTT
>JAJECO010000059.1 GCA_022822005.1 Candidatus Poribacteria bacterium | reverse complement strand
CGCCGCCGGCCGCCAGCTTGCCCTGGCCGCGGTGACGGACGTCGGCACGGTCGGCAAGCCGCGCTTGGCGGTGGAATTGCGCAGTCCGTCCATGACACCTACAATCAATGGGTTGACGAGGGCAATCTGCAGATGGCTTGGGGCTCACCAAATGTGAAAAGCTGGTATAAGAACAGCCAAGGTCGTGTGACTCAAAACTGGCCGTTCACTCTCCTCGAATTCTGGAAGCGCACACAAGCCCCCAAGCAGTCGGATTATATCTTATACAGATCGGAATTATCTTGACTACAGATATCGGTAGTTACCCTACAGACATCCCCATGCGTCCACCATCGACGTGGAGGGTTGTGCCGGTGATGTAGGAAGCATCGTCGCTGAGCAGGAAGGCGATGGTGGAAGCTACTTCCTCCGGATATGCACGACGCTTCATGATACAGGAGGTTATCGGCGTTTCTTCCAACTCCTTTTTTCGCGCTTGCGGATCGGAATGATTACCGAAGTGCATCTCCGTGACGATCCACCCCGGAGCGACGGCGTTGACTCGAATCCCATAGTCCACAAACTCGTAAGCCATCGTCTTGGTGGTTGAAACCAAACCCGCTTTTATCGCATCATAGACCCATTGCCCCGGTCTGCCGAGAAAACCGCCTTCGGACGAGAGATTGACGATAGCGGCGCCCTCCTGTTTTAACATCGGCAATAGCACCTGCGTCATCAGAACCCAACCTCTCAAACCGATTGCTGTCTCCGGTTCCCAATTCGCCAGCCAGCTCCCATCTTCAATACGACCCTGTCTGAGAATGGCAGCGTTGTTCACCAGAACATGAAGTGCGGAGAATTCTTCGGCGACGGCACGACCAACCGCTTCGACATCGGCATCATCCCCCAAATCGACTTCCATATAGGTCGCAGCTCCACCGTCACTCTCGATTTCAGCGACAGCCTTATCTGCCATGTCCGCATTCTTATCTGCAATGATGACATGCGCACCTTCCAATGCCAAACGGTTCGCCGTTGCTCTACCGATACCTGAGGCCCCGCCCGTTATCAAGGCAATTTTATTCTCAAAGCGTCGCATACCGTATAGATTTGGTGGCATATTGAGTACCTCAACCCCCTGATTTAGGGTCGAACGCATCCGGGGTGTGATTGCGTTCGATGAGTTGGCGCTGGCCATCGCTCATTTCGAACCACGGCGCTGGCGGTTTCTCGGTTACGACCGGCATTTCGCGACCGTTGACGATGGTTAAGGTGTTACGTACCAATTCCGTCCCTTTCCGTGGGCTCATCCGCACATCATAGAAGGTAAAGTCGCCTGATTCAATACGAAATAGTGCCACATCCGCCAAGACACCCGGTTTGAGTGTCCCGATTTCGTCTCCCAAACCCATTACTTGGGCGGGCTTTTCGGTTGACGCTTGGATAACCTCTGCAAAACTCATCCCCAACGCCATAAATTTGCTCAGGCAGGTTGGCATGTCAAACATAGGACCGCCAATGCTATTTTGGTGAATATCGGAGGAGATAACGTCTGGTTTATGTCCCACGCTCATTAACGCCTCTGCGGTTTCAAAAGAGAAAGACCCCGCTCCATGTCCGATGTCCATAACGACACCACTATCCCAAGCCTGCTTCGCCTCATCTCGCAATTTACCCGAATCGTCGATGATTCGCATATCGCCACCGGTAAAGCAGTGGGTCAGTATGTCGTTGGGTTTCATATGTTTTAGGACTTCAAGGATCCCAGGTGGTCCACCGCCAATATGAACCATCAGTGGGAGTTCGCAGCGGTCCGCTGCCTCCCGTGCGTATGTCAGTGGAACGGTTGTGCCGCCAGTTTGACCCTGATCTATACGTGCTTTTACGCCCAACGCTATATCCCGGTTCAGATTGATCATTTTGCAGCAGAGATCTATATCGCAGTAATCCAAGTTCCTGAGTTCCCCTGACCGCGTCGTCAAGCCGATGGATGAAATATTGATTAACGCATAAATTCGTGCTTGAGCAGGGGTGACGATGTACTCTCTGAAACCGGGAAAATTGTATCCGCCCGAAGATCCCACATCGAGCCAAGTGGTTACACCGCTGCGCGCTGCCACCGTATCTGCATGGACACCGTAATATCCGATACCGTAGAAGATATGGGTATGGAGATCGACCAACCCCGGTGTTACAAATTGACCGCCTGCATCGATAACATGGGCAGCGGATTCTGTCGGAATATTGGCGTCAACGGCTGCAATGCGATTGCGCTTAACAGCGACATCAAGCCTGCCGTTGTTACCTCCACCTGGATCTACAACATCACCACCTTTGATTAACAGATCAAATTGCATGAATCATCTCCTATCTAATTGTTCATTGGTTCATTTACTCATTAGTTCATTGACGAACCAATATGCTAATGTATCAACGCAATGGGTTCAGACAGCAAGGTCTGAGTTTTCTTATGGCGTTTGGAACTTTTTGAACTTCGCCTGGAACGCCGGTGTTTCGAGAACTTCCGTATTGACCAAGGAGTCGGGGATTTCACCTCGAAGGATCTGTGCTGCCTGCCGGAGTTTGCCACTCCACGCAAGCCGGTAGTATTCATCGGTGTGACCCAGTGAGTGTGGCGCTACGACCACATTATCCATACCAAGTATCGGATTGTCCGGATCTACGGGCTCCTGCTCAAAGACATCAATTCCCGCGCCCCGAATCCATCCCTCCTGTAATGCTTGGATGAGTGCTGCTTCATCAACTACGGATCCCCGTGAAGTACTTATCAGGTAGGCAGTCGATTTCATCTTATGTAACTCTTGTTCTCCAACCAGGTGCCGTGTCTCCTCGTTAAGCGGCACACTGATGCTCACGAAGTCCGATTCTGCCAACAGGGTATTCATATCTACCAGCTGTACGCCGACATCATCGACATCCGCTTGCGTTATGTAGGGATCACAGCCCAAATGGCGCATACCGAACGGCTGTGCCAATACAAACACCTCATGGCCGATGTTGCCAACACCGATAGATCCAAGTGTCTTGCCCATCAGTCCTTCACCACGAAAGTCGTTCTGCTCTTCCCAGCGCCCCTGACGGGTGATTCTGTCTTTTGCCATCAGCTTCATTGCAAGCGCCAAGATAAAGGTTATGACGGTACAAGCCATGGGGCGACGAACGGCATCGGGCGCAAAACAGAAGAGAACACCGGCATCGGTCAACGCTTTGACATCAATATGGTCGTACCCTACCCCGGTGTACAGCAGAGCGATGAGTTGATCGTTCCCTACGAGGGATTGCGCGGTCCAGCGAGCCGCCGCACTGATGACCATATCACAACCCTGTATCTGCTCGGCAGTAACTTCTGGTAGAAACTGCTCGAACATCCGATACTCTATCTCAGGCATCGCATTGAGGAGTTCAAGCCCTGGACCGGGGATGTCCAGTTTCCCGTCGGCATCGAATAGGTCTCTGGTTATTCCAAGCGTGATTTTTCCATCCATGTGTGTTCTCCTGATCCCTTAAAAGATACAGTATAATACTCCCTAACGATATATCGACATCGCTTGTGATGCGGCTTGTCGCAATAGGTTGTATTCGGGGCTTCTGAAGCTGCCAAAGAGTTGAATGCCACGCTCCCGTTGACGTTGATATTCCCTGCGATCTTTTGGATAAACTGCTGGCTCGACAGGCAAATTCCGGGAAAGCGCGATTTCAATCACATGCTCCATCGCAGCGACCACTTCGGGATGTTCCCATTCCCCATGGAATCCCATCTTCGCCGCAAGGTCGCCGGGACCGAATACAACGGCGTCCACCCATTCATTGGATAACATCGCCTCGGCATTTTCGACCCCGCGCCAAGATTCGATTTTGAGTATGAGCAGCGTTGCTTCGTTGGCTTCTTTGCAGTATCGGGCAGCAGCTGCCTCCGCATAATCTACGTTGGCACCCATCGCCAATCCACGCTCACCCGCTGGAGCATACTTCATCCAACGCGCCAACGCTTCGACTTGAGCCGGGGTCTCGGCGTGGGAGAGGCAAATGCCCAGTGCACCTGCATCAAGGACACGGGACACGATGTGTCGAGAAGGCTCCAAGACAGTTACGGCAGGCGAAAGCCCGTTGTCCCTTGCTATGACCAGAAAGTTTGTTAGGGTTTCGTCATTGTGGAGGACATGCTCATTCTCAACGAGCATCATATTATATCCAGTTTGCGCGGCTATCTTGGCAACGGAGGGACGCAGGGACTCGAACACATTGAACCCGAATACGGGTTCCCCGCTTTTGAGTAGGTTTTTGGCTGGATTGGTAATCAGTGGCACTTCAGATGACATGTTTCTGCTTTCCCTAGTCGTCAAAGCTGATGTAGAATCTATCCGTTCACAATTTGCCACTCGGAATTCAGCTCGATTCCGAGCCGCTCCGCTCGTTCATTAACCGATTTAGAAACCGCTTGATAAGCCTCAAGTTCCTCCACGCGCGTTGAACGCCCCCCGCTGAAGACGACCTCACCGTTGACCAGAACCGTATCTACGCTGCCGGCTCTCAATCTTAACGCCAACGCGTGAACGAGGTTATTGTCGGGATGGGCTTCGGAGGACCGTGCGGATCTTACAACGATATCCGCGCGTTTGCCGGGTTCCAAGCTGCCCAACTCTGTCTGTAATCCGGCTGCCGCTGCCGCGTTGAGGGTTTGCATTTCGAGCAGAGCGCCGGGCGAGACAGGATCGGCATAGGATTGCGCGACTTGGTGCGCTGTGAGCATAGTCTCTCCCGGTGTACAATCCCGCGCCCCATCGGCACCAAGCGAAACACAGACGCCACGGCGATATCGTTCCGCCATCTTAAAGGTGATGTCGAATGTGATGCCGAGCGAGAAGAACGCTATCGGACACCATACAATTTTGCAGCCTGTCTCATGAACTGCGGTTTCCTCGTCCGCATCCAATGCGCTCGCATGCACAACAACGGTGTTTTCGTCCAAGAAGCCCAACTCCTGTAAATGTACAAGGTGACTTTTCCCAGTCAGGGTGCGATAAAGATCCGCCCCTTCAGGGAGGTAGCCGGCGTGTATATGCAGCGGAACATCGTTTTCACGCGCACAGGCGTGTGCTGTCCTCAACAACTCAGGGGAGGCCGTCCCCTCGCCATAGACAAATACATATCCACGGACTAAGGCATCGGCGTTCTTGTTTCGGTGGAGCTCTGTATCCAACTCCTTTATACACCGGTCGTGGTCAATGGTCGCACGCGCCATGAGACTGGGGCTTGCAAGTGTAGGAATCGCCTCGAATGATTCGCCCCGGTCCCACAGATACAGCGGAGAGAAAAGGGCTCTCAAGCCAACACGCTCAACCGCTTCCGCCGCTGCTTCCGTTGAGAAAAGTGATCCCGGTTCGATGAACATCGTGAAACCGTTACGAAGCATCTCAATTCCCGCCATGGTGGTCGCTACGGCCTCATCCGCATCCGTAACACTTGCTTTCCAATCCGCAAAATTGACAGGCAAGGATTCGGCGTCGTGACCGCCCCCGAAAATTCCTCGGCAACTGGTGTGTACAATGTGATTGTGTGCATCAATGAAACCGGGGTGCACGATGGCACCCGCTGCATCAATCGTCTTGCTGGCGTCAAACTTTTCTCGCAATTCAGCGTCAGGTCCAACCGCCACGATGCGCGAACCGGTGATCGCTACCGCGCCCGGTAAGTAGATCTTACGATCCGGATCCATCGTAAAAAGTTGAGCATTATGAATGAGAATGTCGCATGTGCTTTTGTTCATAAGTTATACATACCTACTTTCGCGATTACCGTCTTGTTCTGCAATATGATACTTCCCGGCTACGGCAAGGAGCATCTCACCAATCCTGTACCGACCCGTCTTCCCGCCGCAGATGGGTGGGATCCTTTGATGAATGCGGATATTTGGCCGCGGCTTCTTCGTTCAGGTCTATCCCTAAGCCCGGCGCATCGCTGGCTATAAGGTATCCGTCCTCTATCCGCATATCGTTCGGGATGACTTCGTTCATCCAATCGGTGTGTATCCCATACTCCTGTACCGCACAGTTAGGCACCGACATATTCAGATGTAGCATCGCTGCAGTGCTGACGGGGCTTCCTGTGTAGTGGCAGGCAAGCTCCTGATAATGTACCTCTCCCATCACCGCGATTTTCTTCCCTTCGGTGATTCCACCACTATGGCAGATGTCCACACGAAGATAGTCAATGAGTTCCTGTTCGATCAATTCACGAAACAGCCACTTTGTCGGCAGCTGTTCGCCGGTGCCGATCGGTACGTTTGTGTGCGCGCGGAGCGTGGCAAACGATGCTGGGTTTTCGGAACGGATGGGATCTTCAACGAAGAAGGGATGGTACTCCTCAATTCCGTTGCACAACTGAATAGCGTGGGGCGGCGTCAAGCGTGTATGCACCTCAAAGATGATTTCGATTTCATCGCCGACAGCCTGCCGCACGTCTTTCATGTACTCGATGCCGCGCAGAGTCGCTTCCTTTTGATTAAAGCCGCCATCGCACCGAATCGGCGAGATGCGTAGGACTTTCCAGCCTTCGTCTACCATCTGTTTCGAACCTTCCAGACCGGCATGGCGATAGACCAGAACCTTGTCCCGGGTTGCCCCACCGAGCAGTCGATAGGTTGGCACACCGAGTGTTTTTCCTGCCAAATCCCACAGGGCAATGTCTATACCGGCAAGCGCGGATTGGAGGACGGGGCCACCACGCCAAAATGTACCGCGAAAGATATCTTGCCAGATATGTTCGATTCGAGTTGCGTCTGCGCCTATCAGGAGCGGTTTGAGATGATGTTCCAACGCCCCAACAACAGCCAAGGATCTGCCACTGAGCGAGGCTTCTCCAATTCCGTAAATTCCCTCGTCGGTCTCGATCTTGACATATACAAATTGATCAACAGCAAATACCTTGAGATCTGTGATTTTCATAGAATTCTCCTTATGAAGTGAGGTGTCGGGATTCGGAGATCCCTTCTACGATAGCAGGTTCTAAAAACAGATAGACACTTTCGCTGCCCACGTTTGGCAGATGCTGTTTCCAACTGCGCCGGTACAGAGTGTCAAATTAATTCTAAACTCTACTATAAATGTCACTACGTGGTCCGTGAGGTATTTTGGGCAGCTACTCCAACCCCAACTCAATCCACTTAGCGGTCAGCCGCCGGATACGAGGCCGGTCACTGTGGAGAAAAGCGTCAGAAAACACCCTGCCCGGTCGACTGTACTGCAATCGTTCAATGAGGTTCAAGACGCCTTGATGATTTTCTTTTAACATGGCTATATCCCCTACCGTAGTGGGTTTAGGCACGAAATTGACCGCCAGATGCCGACGACCCACCTTGCCACCAAAGGACGCATGCCATGTGTTCATATCCGAGAAGAAGACATCTCCGGGCTGCGATTCGAGCGGAAAACAGGGGACATTGGTGCCGGGGAGACCGAACTGTGGCCAAGGTTTGAGTGTTTCGTGCAGCGGTAAGCGATGGGAACCGGGGATTACGCGCAGGCATCCAGTCTCTGACGTCAGTGGATCGAGGTAGAGCGACACCTTCATCGGTCGATAGTCGAGACGTGTACCGTCTGGATGCCAGTCGGTATCGCCGACGTAGAGGTTTCCCTCCGAACAGAGCCACATAAATCCTTCTCCCAGCAGGGATTCGACGGTCTTGTAGATACGGTCATCCGCCACCAGATCCGTCAACAGTGGGGTAATTTCGGCAATACCGTAGAGCGACTGACGGCTCTCGCCCGGAAACGGCTGTCCGTCCCGCTCCTCATCGAGCAGTTCATCAAATTTTTGAGAGATTTCATCCATTTCATCGGGTTGGAACGCTTGTCTTAGGACCAAGAAACCGAATGTTTGGAAGTACGCAATCTGTTCTTCTGTTATCACAATTCTCCTCCTACGAGACCTCACCCACCGCGCCAAGATGCTATACACCTTGCGCTCCTCATGAGTTTTAAGAAATTAAACGGGTAATTTTCTATGTTCCCCAGGCCCGGTAGGTGCGGTTTGTAACCGCACCGGACATCGCAATGAAGGTGCTTATCATTATTTATATGACAGAGTACTAGCCACTTGAGTTGTCCTATTGATACGGGACGGGAATTTTGTCTCCATGCCAAGGGAAGGCGTAGCTTGGCGAGTTCGCGAAGCGGTGCATACCGATCTCCAACCGAATCCTTCTCGAAGGCGGCAGTTCAACGGCGAAAAACTTCGCGTCAACCGGAACCGCCCGCTCGGATGAGCTTTCCCCGTCTGTTTCTTGGAACTGCACCTTGGTAAACTGGTGCTCCCCGAAAGCCCCCGCTTGGATAATCACATTTCGAGTTTCAGTTCTGTTAAGATTCACGAGTTGGATTCCCACCACGTCCGATCCCAACTTGTCAACCAGTGCGGCGACATCCTCCGGGACACCCGGACGCACTCGATCTGGATCGAAGTAACGCACGGTCGCCCTCAGAAGGCCGCCGGTGTAGACAGCCTGTGGGGCACCCAACATTACCTGTGTCAACCCCTTGGTAAGAACAAAGTGCGGTGGTTGCTGATTATCTGCGATTATTGTTTCAACATCGCGGGTGTCGTTACGCGCCGCCTCAAACAACCCCAAAGCCCCTTCATATTCGGCGTCCAGTATTTTTTGGGGCCAATCGGGATTTTTCCCATCGTAATATTGGAATCGTCCATACTCTGTGTTCCCGTCATTCTTTTCCGCCTCAAACATAACGTGATTCCAATCGCGCTCCATGTCACCCTCCCGCACCCTCGTGATTAACTCATAATCTTGGGGATCCATTGAGGCATGATACAGGTGTGCCAAGTCTTTCAGCCGCATCGGTTCATACGCTTCCCAACCGTCGGGACCATATCGCGGCGCGACGAGGAGTTGACCGTCATCGCGTGTAACCGCGTTGTCCAGCAGGACTTTAATCTGTGAACGGAGGAGTTCGAGATAGCTGAAGTCCCCGGTGAGCAAGAGCGCACATTCGGCACCGACAATAATCGAGTTAAACATGATATCGCCCGCCCAATAACTGTTCCAACCGTAAAGGCCGCCCCACCACTGTCCTTGACGGTGTTCACCTATTTTTCCTGTGGGACCGACGTTGTCTGGAATGATGCCGTTGTTCGCTTTGATCCGATCCATCCAGCCTTCCGTGTATTCGATGACCCACCGCTTGTACTTTTCGTCTCCGGTATAGAGATACGCATTGGTTGCGAGCGCGGTAGCACCCAGACTATGTGCTACGTCGCCGTTGAGAACCATCTGCTCAAACAGTTTCGAGATTTCGTCTCTCCGCTGCGGATCCTCATACCAATTCGCCTCCAACTCCTTGACGACCGGATAGAGCGTTGATCGCATACCCATCGCCTGGCTGGGATCTTCTCCCATTCTCCCTGCAAGCCAAGCTTTTAAGTGTTTGAGATCGGCTTGGAAGCAGGGACCTCGACTGGTTTGGATGGGAGAGCGAAAGATTTTATGCTCAGGGTCGTAATTAGGGGCTTGTGGGTCTTCACCAATATGTATCGCCGCAAACTGTTTCGCGCGTCGTACATTCTCTGAAATGGTAGGATTGGCAACACCAAAGTCATAGAATGCCATGTTGCCTTCGCCCAAATGATGCCACTCCGCTGCACCGGGCGACGCTAAATTGTAGTACTCTTTATGGGCCTGATGTGAGAAGCGGGGATGCGTCCGATGCACAATCTCGTCACTACTGATACGGGTCGAGGCGTTCCAGCACAGTAGTGCCATTTCGAGTATGCGCTCATCCGCCCCCAGGGCGTAGAAAAGTCCCCAGTTATAGATCCGTTCATAGAGGTCATCCAGATCGTCCGCGAAGTATAGCGCGCCGCCGGGTTCAGCATACTTCTCAAGCAGCAGCGGCGCCGCTTCCTCCATGAGGCTGATAAGGTTACGTTCCGTAAGTGCCCACGCGGGTGGAGCAGAGAGTTCTGTTGCTTTTACGCTAACCATTCCGGGAATGGAAACTGGATTTACCGATGGTTTATCTGCGTTCATCTTTTATCTCCTTGTAAGGAACGCAGATATGCGTTCCCTACTTACCTCTCGTTTCTTTGGGATTTTAGCCTCAAGAGGTGTAGGTTGGGTTGAGCGGCACCTATAAAATATATCAAGCAACTTCATTTGGATTACAGCTATGTTCACTTGTGAAATATCACAAATAGAGCGAAACCCAACTCTTGATAATCAGCGCATGGATTGGGTGTTGGGTTTCACTATATCTATTTGTAAAACGAGGGTGTCCAAAGGGTGAACCGCTATCGTTATTGACAGGGATTGGCTTTTAACCGTTCAACCCAACCTACGTTACTCACCAACTTCGATATTCATCTCCACAGTCGCCGATTTGGTTGTACAGATCGCGGGATTGAGCCTGAACGGCATCTATCTGGGCATAATCTTCAGAGTCTAGGGCAAAATCGAACACACGGGCATTGATGGCACGATGTTCGGTGACGCCCAACCGTACGCCGATGATAACCCCGGCAACCGTCAGTCGCTCAAGAATCGCTCGAACTGCAACGTTGGAAATGCTGACATCATGTTTTTGGGCAATCTCCCCAAGTGTCGAAAGCAGCCTCTGAAACAGTTCCCAACCGCCCCAAGCGTCAATCATCTGTTTGTACTTGTGCAGGCTGGCGGTGTTCAATTCTCGCCCCCGCGGCTCAGGTTGCCCTAAGTATTTTTCAGTCAATAACCCGCCGCACAGGGTTCCATAGGTCAGCAACTGGATCCCGTGCGCTTGGCAAAACGGAATCATTGCCACTTCTGGTCGGCGGTCAATCAGCGAAAATTGCACCTGATTGGAGACGATGCGGATCCCTGCGTCGGTGATACGCGAAAGGTGTTCGGTATCAAAATTGGTCAAGCCGAGATGCCTGAGTTTCCCTTCGTCCCCAAGTTCGGCGAGATAGGTGAGGGCTGAAAGATAGTTTTCATCTTCGTAGTCCCACCAATGAAACTGCAATAGGTCGAGTTGATCAACGCCCATCCGGTTCCGCGATATGTCGATGTTTGATTCCACCCACGGTTTCGCCATCCGACCCGGTCGTGGCACCCACTTGGTGAATGCCTGAATTCCAGAGAGGGCATCTTCGCCGCGTTCTGCTGCAAGTTGTCGCCGAAATTCACCGATGAAATCCTCTGCGGGTCCGTAGTGGTCGGCGAGGTCCCAAGTGGCAAATCCCGCGTCAATGTAGTCAAACATGGAGCGTATTGCTGCTTCTGGATTGATGGAGCCGTGGGCACCAGAGACCTGCCACATCCCGTTGAGCAGCCGACAGATGTGTAAATCCGGAGTGAATGCGATGGTGCTGGCTTTTGGATGTTTCATGAGCATTTCCCTACCGAAATAGCTTTTAGCGGCGTGAACCGGAATGTTTCACATTTGATTTAAATAACAACCGGTGTATGTATTTCACAGGAATGGCTGACACATTCATGTGTCTATCGCTTCGTGCGATAATTCCAAGCAGGGCACCTTGCTTGTTCAGCACCGGTCCCCCGCTGTTGCTGCCAAAGATATCGGACTAGGTGTGGAATAGCTGTTTGGGTAGCATCAAGGAATCAGGTCCGCTAGAGGCCCAATCACGGACGGAGGACTGAAATCAAACACTGGTTGCTATGGAGATATTTTCCACAGAAGGATTGTGCCATCTCCACTCCCCCTTTCCATCCCTCCTGCACTCCCGCTTGCCAGTGTCCGTCCATCTGTACTAAACGCTACACTACAAACCCAACCCGTATGTCCCGTGAGCGTCCGTTTATGTTCACCTGTAACGGCATCCCATAGACGAATAGTCTTGTCCCAAGCCCCACTTGCTAACATCTCTCCATCCGGACTGAAGGCTACGCTACTGACCGCACTCGTATGTCCTGTGAGTGTGTGCTTAGGTTCACCTGTAACGGCATCCCATAGACGGATAGTCTTGTCATGACTTCCGCTTGCCAGTGTCCGTCCATCCGGACTGAAGGCTACGCTACTGACCCCATACGTATGACCAGGGAGGGTCTGCTTATGTTCACCTGTTCCGGCATCCCATAGACGGATAGTATCGTCCAAACCCCCACTCGCTAACATCTCTCCATCCGGACTGAAGGCTACGCTACTGACCGCACTCGTATGTCCTGTGAGTGCGCGCTTATGTTTACCTGTTCCGGCATCCCATAGACGGATAGTCCCGTCATTACTCCCACTTGCTAACGTCCGTCCATCCGGACTGAAGGCTACGCTATCAACCGTCGACCCATGTGTGTGCTTGGGTTCACCTGTAACGGCATCCCATAGACGGATAGTCTTGTCATCACTTCCACTTGCCAAGGTGCGTCCATCCGGACTGAACGATACGCTATTGACCCACCGCGTATGTCCGGTGAGCAGGGCCATTTCTTGATAGGTTTGTGCATCATAGAGCCAGATCCCAATGGAGCTGGCAATTGCGAGACGCGTGCCATCGGGAGAATACTGTATCTCATTTATCGAACCTTTACCGAGGCGCGCCGTGGCACCTTCAGGCAAACTCCATTGTGTGTAGTCTTGGGCAAAGGTGTTTGATGAAAACAGTGC
>JAJECO010000065.1 GCA_022822005.1 Candidatus Poribacteria bacterium | reverse complement strand
AAGGTAAGGTTGTGTTTAGCTATTGGGGTATTATCAGTGCAAATTGCTATGATTGTTAACGCCATATGGAACTTACCACCTCGCAATATCTCTCATATGATCGCTGTCTTCCAATGATAGACCATGCACACCCCTCAATTAACTGATTTCCTATCTCTTTATCAGCGAGTCCTTTCCGAGTCATTTTAGTTTCAACAACAATCTTCTCTTTTTTAAGTAGAAAATCCATTCTAGCGGATTGCCCTGCATAGCTTGGTGTCCATTCTTCAGGTCTGATGTCATCAAAATATAAAACCAACAAGGCAGATAATAAATTTTGAACATCATACTCATCGCTAACATCAAGTGTTTTCCTGTCATCGTATCTGTCACGTAATTTTCTTACTATGGAGTGAAATTTTGAAAAGATTCTTTGTAGTGCTTCTATAGGCTTTTCTGCTCCTTCTTTAAGTCGTTTTGCTTCTGCCTTGTGCGTCCAAGGGAACTTCTCCCCACAATGTTCGCAGAACTCGGGAGCCGATGGTAGAAAGCCTATGGTCACTACCCCAGTATCTTGAAGATCTCCAGGTATTGGCTTATCACAATTAGGGCAGTTAGTAATAGTTTTTTTCCCACACCTGTCACAGAAATCTTTATTACGTTGAGGATTCTCGCGAAACCCCTCATTGATAACATGACCGTTTAGGCATACCTGCATTGTATCTCGCCAAGGTTGTCGATGCCTTGTACCGTAACTATCTCCAAACATACAATAATCTCCCACGTCAAAAATCTTAATGATTTTGTTCAGCAGCACAGGCTTATGAACAGACGTTTTGCTATACACATTGCGCTCTGCTGGAGCGCAGGCATCTGAGGTATCGGTATTCTATAGACATATCGCTCCGCTGGAGCGAGGATCTCCGTTACTTTACAAATCTCACAGCGCGAAGGCTTTGTTCGCTTTGCGTTTCACCCATTAGATTTCATACTTTTTACAACACATGTCACCCCGCTGGGGCTTTGAAGGTCGGGCAAGATGCCCGACCTACGGGGCTTTTGGGATGCACGGCGATTCGGTCTTGGCTATACACATTGCGCTCCGCTGGAGCGCGGGGTTAGACGGATTGCCTTCTATAGACATATCGCTCCGCTGGAGCGAAGATCCCTGTCACGCCGTTGAGGCTTTGTTTGCTTATCCGCGCCATCCGCTTAATCCGCCTAATCCGCGATTCAGACAAGCTTCTTCTCACGTTTTCCCGTTTTCCCGCCTTCCAAAACACATGTTCCTTCCCGCTCCCGCTCCTCTGCGTCTTTGCGTCTTTGCGTCCTTGCGTTGAATTCTTCTCACGTTTCACGTTTAATCCGTAATACTGACTTCCCCTAACTTATCCACAATCTCAACCGTCTCCAAGCTAACGGTGATTACTTTCCCAATCAACCTGACGATATACTCCGGATCGTCTTCACGGTTCGGGTCGTTGACGATGCCGCTGCGTTTGTCTGTTTTGATGCGATACTGATCTATCACCCACTCCAACGCCGACCGATTCCCAAGCCGATAGTCAAACGCCTTCGCGGGTATCCCGTCAAGGGTCAGGAAATCGTTGTATTTTATACCCGTTTTGTCTTTGGACAACTTCATCTTCTCCACACGCCAATCGAGGGGTGTATCCGGCGTCTCGACGAAACGGAGCGGATATTCGTCCACCTCCTCATAGCCGACGTGGATTTCTCCCAACCGCTGCCCCGCTTTGGCAAAGCCCCAAAAGTCCGGCGTGTATGGCAGACGCGGCAGGTCCCGTTTGAGGTTCGCCTGATACCGCTCCCGATATTCCGGGTGATGGAGCAGACCGTAGACATAGTGGAAGATGTCCCACTTGGTAATTGCCTTGTCTCGGTAATGTTCTCGGAATTCTTCTAACGCCCAATCGGTGATGTTCTCCCGGCGGTTCCTGCTGTCCTCATCGTAGGTGTAGAAGGGGAAACATTGAAAGCCATCACTTGCTGCAAGCGTGTGAAGATCGGGAATCAGATTGGTCACCAAGATACTGAATCCTGCGCGAAAACCGTGATCACTGGCGATTATCACCCGATTTTCCGCTTCTGTCTCAAGTGTAGGAAAGATAGAGGGGAAGGAGGAAATCTCATCATTCATAATTCGATCAAAAAGCAGATAGGATCTTGTGAAGGGCCGGTAGAGTGAATTTCTCACCATGTCTTCAGCATATTTGGCAATTCTGCCCCGCTTTAATTCCTGTTTTAAGTTACGACTCCACTTGATTTTCTCATCATCATAAATCACAAAATCATCAACATCTGCTTCCTGATTTTCTCGACGTTGCCACCTATCGACTTCCGCGTTGTAGGTTTCAATCATTACGCTCGTGCTTTCAGCCAAAGTGTTACGGTTGAAATTACGCACCCACGCATCGCGGTTGGTGCTGATACCGAGACTGTAAGTCTGAAAAATCACATCCGCTGCTTCACTTTTTGCCGCCTTCACTTCCTTAGTTCCCATCGGGATGAAGGTGTCAAATTCAGCGTGGATCCCTTCGGTGAGCCATGTGTGGCGTGTGTCGGGTTGAATAGTTTGCCAATCTACATTGCCGATGTGTCCGTGTTCATTCAGAAAATCGAATTTCTGTTTCTTGTTCCATAAATCATCGGTACGATAGTAAAAGATACGCATCGGGGCAGGGATGCCCCTCCCACGGCTAGTCGGGTGATTCATCGCTCGCCCGGTTTTTACAAATAGGTTGATGCTCACACCAACCCGAATGCCGAACACATTGGCATCCGAGGCCTTCAATCCCTTCCGGGCATTCCCACCCAGATCCAGAATGTAAATCGCGTCGAAATCGTCTGCGAGGTGCTTCCGCATTCCGTCAAAGGTCATATCAGCCAGAAAGCTGTTATTCGTTACAAAGGCGACAACCCCTTCCTCCCCTATCCGGTCCGCTGCCCACCGAATCGCCTTTATGTATGGATCGTAAAGTTTACGTTTGAGCGTCGCTGTGGAGTCTCTTGCATAGGTTTCCCTAACCCGTGCATCCATCGTTGGATATTCCCGATTTTTATTGTTGTCGTTCTCGTTGACCTGACCGACATTATAGGGCGGATTGCCGATAATCACAAACATCGGGGCTTTTTTCTGTTCCTCAACGCGGCGTGTGTTTTCCTCTGTAAACAGCGAGGATTCGTAGTAGTGGGTGTCCTCTGCCAACTCAAACGTATCCACAAGGCAGATTCCATCAAAAGGTTGATACCTGCCCGTCGCCTCGTAAAACTCATGTTCGATGTTCATCGACGCGATGTAGTAGGGCAGCAACATCACCTCGTTGCAGTGCAATTCCTTCGTATACTTTTCCCCTAACGCGGTCTTGCGAATTTCGCGCATCGTCCGCACGATAAAATTGCCCGTCCCCACAAACGGGTCGATGATGTGAACACCGGAATCGGAGAGCGATCGATTGAATTCGGTCTTCAATATCTGATCTACACTCTTGACCATGAAATCGACAATGGGTTGTGGTGTGTAGACAATGCCGTGGGTGTCGGCGATCTCCACCGAGAAGCCTTGAAAAAACTGTTCGTAGACTGTGTTGAGAAACCCCTGCTTTTGTGAGAAGTCGTCGATGGTCGCAGCGGTGCGCTCGATTGCCGTATAGAACGGGTTAAGGTGCCCCAGAAAATCGTGACGGCTGAATGATTGGCTTGTGAGCGCGTCTATCACCTTCTCAATCTCATTGGCAATCACATTTCGGCGGGTAAAGTCTTGGTTATAGAAAACCGTGTGAAAGATCTGTTCGGTCAACAGGTGTTGGATCAACATCTCCTCGACGGCGGCTTCTGAGAGGTTCGGGTTAATCGACTGACGACATTTCTCATGGAAGTCAGCAAAGGCGGTGATAAATGCTTGGTTCGTCTCCCGTTCGCTGTGGATGCGTTCTGCCAAACCTTTGCCAAGCGCGGGCACCCTTTCCCTAAACTCCGATACTGCCTTATCCCATTCCGCCTGTTCCGGACGACGGTGGGAGAAAAATGTTTCGAGTGTGCCTATCAGTTCCGTGGGGTCGGTCAGGTCGGCATCAAGGGTCTGCCGCTCGTTCTGCCACAGGATGGCGCGGTGTGGCTCTTGGAAAAGGATGTTGTCGCGGGGGTAGCCTCTCTCGAACTTGCGTACCACTTCGGCTGGGAGGTCGTCGTCCTCATCTTTCGCCTCCCAATAGCCGTGTGTCAACCGGAAGTCGTCCATCAAGACACCGTCAACGACGATCCGGCTGTTTTGACCCCCCGACATTGAGTGTTCGGGGATGAGCGTCCAGTCAAATTGTCGGGCACAGCTTTGGAGGAGGGATTGGAAGGCGGATCGGACGGCTCCTTCATGGGTTGCGCCGAGCCGATCAAACTGATCTAATTCGCTGTAGTAGTCTTTTATGATTTTGTGTGTTGATCTGAGGTTGAGGCTTGTCACAAAACACCTTTGTATGAATGAACCGATAAATTACATTTTCTGTCTTCGACAACACATATCGCCAATGAGGCATAATGCGTAATTCTTAATGCGTAAGAAGAAGCGGAACGCAGATCTGCGTTCCCTACGAATTGTGTCGGGCAAGTCCGACCTACGGGGATGGGGTAGAGTTACGGCATACAAATCCCATGCACATGTTCCGACGGGTTGGGGAACCCAACCCCTACGGGTTCAATTGTCACCTCTCCTCTGCGTCTTCGCGCCCTTGCGTTGAATTTTTTCTCTCGTTTCACGCATTGCTGTCACACATGTCGCCCCGCTGGGGCTTGGGAGAGGACATGTCGCCCCGCTGGGGCTAAAGGCATCAATGCACAAGCAACCCCCTAAATCCCCAACCCCCCTAGCCCCCCTTGTCAGGGGGGAAATTTGTTAGGGGGACTTTTATCCCAAATTCACCACAAATCGTTTGATTGTCGGGCTTCACGTTTCACGAGTCACATTCTTCGCATTTTAGCACACAACGGCACGATGGACAAGTGAAAAGAAATTGTTTCGTTGACTGTCTAAATAGACTATGCTATACTGCATATTTAGCATTACATCTAACCTATTTCCTTAGGAGGAAACATTACGTTATGTCAGCAGAAAAACGATTGGAAGAACTCGGCATTGAGCTGCCAGCGGCGGCGACACCGATAGGGAATTATGTGACAACGGTACAGACGGGAAACCTGATATTCACCTCGGGCCACGGACCGGGCAGGGGCGAAGGTCCCCTTTACTCAGGTCAGGTGGGCACGGATCTAACAATAGAGGAAGGGTATGCCTCGGCACGGCAGGTCGGCTTGTGCCTGCTCGCGACGCTCCAGAATGCGCTCGGCAGTTTGGATCGGGTCAAGCGGGTCGTGAAGGTGGTTGGATTCGTCAATTCGGCACCGAGTTTCACGGAGCAACCGTCGGTGGTCAATGGGGTATCGGACTTGCTGGTGGAAGTGTTCGGCGATAGCGGTCGGCACGCGCGGTCGGCGGTAGGGATGGTGCAGTTGCCCGGCAGTATCCCGGTCGAGGTTGAATTGGTCATTGAGATCGAATAGGGGCACAAAAGGATCAGAGATACCGAGTTTTCAAGAAACGCTCATGTTAAGTAGGAGTTACGCACTTGAGTTTGTAGTAGCGCAATTCATTGCGCGTCCGGACGGGCGATAAATCGCCCTACTACAAACCTACGGATTTACTGTAGCTGTGCAATTCATCGGGCATCACGAGTCGTGTTATTCGGTAATAAATTACCAAATTGTGGGGCTTTGAGCATTTCAACTGCGTAAGTCCTATTAAGATTTAGTGCAACAGAAACCGAGTTTTCAAGAAAAAACTCGGTTTCAGGGCAAAAATCTCATCAACTCTCCGTCCGGATTACGTTCAGGATTGCGTCGCGTTTCTGTTCCATAAGTGCTTTGGCTGTTGCTTCAAGGTTGAGCCGGAGTAGGGGTTCGGTGTTGGATGGGCGGAGGTTGAAGTGCCAGTCGTCGAAACGGATTGAGACGCCGTCCGTCCATTCGATTTCACCGCCCTCGCCAAAAACTCCCGCGATCTCCTCCATCTTTGCCTGTGGATCTTGGGAGATGGGGGTGTTGATTTCGCCGGAGATGAAGTAGGTCGATTCCAACGGTTTGAGCAGATCTGAGAGCCTGCAGCGTTTCTTGGAGAGCATCTCCATAACGATGAGAGAGGGCAGGATACCGGAGTCGGCATAAAAGAAATCTCTGAAGTAGTAGTGCCCAGTTCCTTCGGTGGCAAAGAGCGCGTCCTCCTCTCCCAACCGCTGCTTCATGATGGCATGACCCACCCGCTCGACCAGTGGGATGCCGCCGGCATCGGTGATGAGATCCCTTACCGCGTGAGAACAGCGTGGTGCATGCACGATTTTGGCGCCGGGCTCTCTTTCCAAGAGGTATTGCGCGATGAGTGCGCTTAGGAAGTCGCTGGAGACAAACTCACCGCGATCATCGATTGCAAAGCAGCGATCGCCGTCACCATCGAATGCAAAGCCGATATCCGCGCCCTCGGCGACAACTCGCCGCTGCAGCTCTGCGCGATTTTCGGATTGTAGTGGATCGGGACCGTGGTTCGGCATATTTCCATCCGGTTCAAGATACATGCCGGTCAATTCGACGGCGGGGAGGCGCGAGTAGACCTGTTTTAGGATGGGACCGACCATACCGTTGCCGGTATCCGCGATGACCTTCAACGGAGTCAAGGTGTCCAGATCAATTAGGCTCAGGACCTTCTCGATAAAATCTTCGGTGAGATTGCTGTGCTGTGCCCCATCGGTCATTTTTCCACGGCGGGTTGGACCCGCGAAAGCGTCGGTTTCTACGATGCGTCGCAGGTCTTGGACCGCATCACCGCTCAAGATCTGGGGCATCCGCTCCACCATTTTGAAGCCGCCGTATTCGGCGGGGTTGTGCGAGGCGGTTACCATGACGCCAGCATGGTCGAAGGTTGCACAAGCGTGGTAGTATTGATCGGTGCTGACCACCCCGATGTTGAGCACATCCGCTCCGCCGTCCATCAGACCTCGGATCAGTGCATTGAACAGTGCTGGGCTGGAGAGCCGCATGTCCCGACCAACAACCACGACATCCACCTTGACCAGCGTAACAAAGGCGCGCCCGACCGCGTAGGCGACCGCATCGGTTAACGCATCGGGGTAGACGCCACGAATATCATTCGCTTTGAAGATCTCCGGATCAACCCGCATCTTTTGTTCCCTTACGTTTCACGCATCACGTTTCACGCATAATGAACCAATGAACTAATAAACCCATGAACCCAAAAAGGAAGGATACCCCATGTCAGTTGAAATTGTTAAACCTCGGATTCGAGGCTTTATCTGCACAAATGCCCATCCAATCGGGTGTCGCCAAAACGTACAGGATCAGGTAAATTACATCAAATCGACTACCACAACTAACCAGACCGGTCTCAATGCCCTCGTGGTCGGTGCGTCCACCGGATATGGGCTCGCCTCCCGCATCGCACTCACGTGGGCATACGCTGCAAAATCGTTGGGGATCTTCTATGAACGCCCAGCCTCCGGAAAACGGACTGCTACAGCGGGCTATTATAACTCCGTTGGTTTCCATCAACTCGCGGCACAGGACGGTTTCTCCGCCGAAAGTATCAACGGCGATGCCTTTTCCGATGAGGTCAAACAGGAGACCGTCGATCGGATCAAAGGGGGCATGGGGAAGATCGACACCCTCGTCTATAGCATCGCGGCGCCCCGTCGGATCCATCCGCGCACCGGGGCGGAGCATAATTCCGTGTTGAAGCCGATCGGTCAGTCCTACACCAGTCAGACAATCGATCTGAACCGAGAAGTCGTTACCGATGTTACGCTTGAAGCGGCGTCCGAACAGGAGATCAGCGACACTGTTGCGGTGATGGGCGGGGAAGACCTGGAATTTTGGGTAGACAGGTTGTTAGCCGAAGACCTGCTCGCACAGGGTGCAACGGTGGTAACCTACTCTTATATCGGTCCAGAACTGACATGGGCAATCTATCGCGATGGCACCATCGGCAAAGCGAAGGAGGATCTGGAGAGCCGCGTCAACAAGTTAAACCAACAACTCAGCGAGAAACTTGGCGGCAACGTCTACCTCTCTGTCAACAAAGCGATTGTTTCACAGGCATCGATGGCGATTCCGGTTGTCCCGCTTTACATGAGTATCCTCAATCAGATAATGGATGCGAAAGGGACCAACGAGGATCCGATCGCGCAGATGGGACGGCTTTTCACAGAACATTTGGGTCCCGATCTATCCCCCACGCTCGACGCTGAAGGGCGCATCCGCTTGGATGATCGAGAACTTCGCGCCGATGTGACCGCAGAAATCATAGAACGGTGGGGACAGATTAACACGGATAATTTCCGCGAAATCTCGGACTATGACGGTCTGCAGCACAGTTTCCGCAACCTGTTCGGTTTCGATGTCGATGGTGTGGATTACGATGAAGCGGTCGAAGTAGAGATCGACATACCGTAGTTGGTGCATTGGTACATTAGTTCACTGGTACATTGGTGCATTGGTTCATTGGTGTACGGCTTATAGATCTGCGCCCTTCAGCACGGTTGGCGCGGGGCAAGTCGCTTTGGATCCCGCCTGTCCCGATTTATCGGGGATTCATCGGGGATGCCCCGCCTACGATTGGCTGCGTGAGTCATAGTGAACATTAAAGCTTGGGGTTTTCCTGATGTCGTTGTCGGTCGCGCTTCGTCTTTTTGTCAATCGACTTTCGGAAAGCGTCCTCAAGGTCCACTCCCGTCTGATTCGCCAAGCAGATCAGCACAAACAGTATGTCCGCCATTTCTTCAGCGAGATCCACCTCTTTATCGGATTCCTTGAAACTCTGATCTCCGTACTGGCGTGCCATGATGCGCGCCATCTCGCCGACCTCTTCCATCAGGATAGCGGTATTTGTCAGCTCGGAAAAGTAGCGGACGCCTACGGTTTTGATCCATTCATCGACCAATTTCTGGCAGTTTTCGATTGTGTATTCCATTCTTTACTCCGTCGGTGTGCTCTCCGCTTTTTATATCACATGTCGCCCCGCTGGGGCTTGGGAGAGGGGCCCTGTCGCCCGGCTATAAACATGTCGCCCCGCTGGGGCTAAATGAACCAATTCACAGGCAACCCCCTAAATCCCCCCCGATAAATCGGGATGTACCACTTGTCAGGGGGACTTTGGAAACCTCTCGAAGGTCGGGGTTATGGGTAATGTTTACTTATTTCTATTATTCACCATAATTGGGTAATTTCCGAGCGATGTCCGGTGCGGTTGCAAACCGCACCTACCGGGTCTGGGGGAAATATAGAATTACCCGTTTAATTTCTTAAAACTCATCTGGGGCT
>JAJECO010000077.1 GCA_022822005.1 Candidatus Poribacteria bacterium | reverse complement strand
ATCAAGATCATTTAGCCATTGATGCCGATCCACAGAGTAATCGCCTCCTGTTCCATATTGTCGCAGAAAACGAATCGTTCCCAAGAGGCCAAGCTGATTTACAAGTGCTTCTATACCGAGTTGATGAATTTGCTCATCAGTCATTGTTTGTGGATTCATGTGATCTTACCTCCTTTAACCAAATGCTTGGGTTTTCAACCTGAATATTCATTTGATGGTCCATACTTTTTGCTGTTCTAAGCAAACGATCATCTGTTGTCAAAAAGACATCTGCATTTCCTGTTTCGGCACAAGCAAGGTGTAAAGCATCAAAATGTTTAATCCCTAACAATTCAAGATATTCGCCCCTTGCTATTTCAGTTTCACCTAGAGAGACTGTATGATGGGCGAAGTTTAGCAAGGATCTCACCTGAAAACGTTGTCTGAAATTAGGGTTTTGGTTGATTTCAAGTGTTACAATTTCGCTGGTAATCCATTGCCATTGTCTTATGTCGAAATGTGCAAAAATCTGCAAGATTGCTTCCGCTTCAACGCGAATCCGATTCTGCGTCTGGTCGTCAAAAAGACGGCTCAAACAGCAGTTATCCAGATAGATTTTCCAGTTTTTCTGTGTCGTTTGCAATCACTTACCCAAAATCAATTACCATTGTGTTTGTACCGAAAAGTGCCCGCCGATTCGACAAGCGGTTGGAAAACCGATTTGTAAACCGTAAACAACAGCGTTGGGATGCTTGGCAAGAAGACGTTTCGTGGCTACCAAATCGTCGTCGTTCATTTCGTATTCGCCTGTTTCGATATCAATGACCAAAAACTTGCCTTTGTGTTTCGGTTCAACTTTGGCACGTATCTCTCGCCTATAGATTGCTTCACCCCGTGATGCGACCTCTTTGGAGGTATAATTGGTATATGACATAGTGCCTCTCTCCTTAACAGAACCGTTTACGGTGTGTGGGTAAATCGTTGTCGAGATATGAATCTCGACCTACGGGCATAACTGGTTACGGCATACGGCCTATACCTATTATAGTAAACACGAGAAATAAGGAGACATTTACCAATAACTCCGACCCGCTCGAAGTTTCCGAAGTCCCCCTGAACCCCTCTGACAAGGGTTTCCCCCCTGACAAGGGGGGCTAGGGGGGTTGGGGATTTAGGGGGTTGGTTCTGCATTGAAAATGTATCAGTAATTCTAAAATATAGCATAATCATAATCCCAGAACTTCATTCATCAAACCTTCGCTTTTCCGTTCAAGCGCCAACATTTCATCGGCAATTTCCTTCAATGAGCGCAGTGGCGTGTACTGATAGAAATACCGATTGAAGTTGATCTCGTAGCCCACCTTATCCTTCTTTCTGTCCAACCAACTGTCCGGCAGGTGCGGTTTGATCTCTCGACGGTAGTAATCATCAATCTCCTCTGTGAGAGTGACGCGCTCATAGTCTCGGAGTGCGGAATCCGGCTTTGGATTCCCTCGCTTGTCTCGAACTACGACCGCTTGCGCCGCACCCAAAATCTCACGCTTTTCGATCAATGGCCTCTCAACTGTTACTTTCGTGTAGCCGAAAAAGTCGTTTGGATAGATTTTGGAGTGTTCGGTCTCTTCAAAGTCGGTGTACAGTTCGGCTATTTGACGGATATAGCTGTCAGAGATGAAAACCCCCTTGTCTCCGAGATTCCTTTTCATCTTATCGAAAAAGTCAACGGCGTTGATTAGCTGTATCTTGCCCTGTCGTGCCACCGATTTGCGGTTCGTCAAGATCCAGATATAGGTGGAGATACTGGTGTTGAAGAACAGTTTATCGGGCAGCGCGATGATGCACTCCAGCCAGTCATTTTCGATAATCCATCGGCGGATTTCGCTCTCACCGCTACCGGCGTCACCCGTAAAGAGCGGCGACCCGTTAAAGACAATTCCCACGCGACTCCCGCTTTCCTCCATCTTGGAGAGCATGTGTTGCAGAAACAGCAACGCCCCATCGGAGGAGCGAGGCGTACCAGCGAAAAATCTGCCGTTGGCGTTCTGTGCTTCCGTTTTCACCGCCGCTTCATCGGACTTCCAACTGACACCGAAGGGCGGGTTGGTTATCATGTAATCGAATCGTTCCGTTTGAAATTGGTCATTAGAGAGGCTGGATCCATGTCGGATAGCCCCAGGATTTTCACCTGTAATCAGCATATCCGACTTACAGATTGCGTAGGTCTGCGCGTTTAACTCCTGACCTGACAACCGGATCGTCGCATCCGGATTAATGTGTTCACGGAAGTATTCCTTCCCGATCGTCAACATACCGCCCGTCCCGCAACACGGATCGAAGATACTGCGTATAACCCCCCGCCCACTCAGATCTTCACGGTGTTCCGCAAACAGCAACGAGACCAATAGCCGGACAACGTCCCGCGGTGTATAATGTTCTCCACTGGTTTCGTTGGACATCTCCGAGAATCGGCGGAGCAGCTCCTCAAAGACCTGTCCCATCGTGTGGTTGTCCACTTTATTTGGGTGGAGATCGACCTCAGTAAACTTATCGCAGAAGATGAACAATCGGTTGTTGTTGTGCAGTCGCTCGATAAACCGATCGAGGTTGAAGTTTTCGATAATGTCGCGCACGTCCTGACTGAATCCGCCGATGTAGTTCTCAAAGTTGAGGCGGATATTGTTCGGATCGGCTTTCAGTCGAGATAGGTCGTACTGGGAGGTGTTGTAGAAGCTGGTGTTTGTCGCTTTAAGAATAATCGGTGGTAGTAACTCCTCTGCCACTTTGTCGTTGTATTGATCGTAGGTACTGATGGCTTTCTCTTTTCGCCCGTCCTCGTCTAAGATGCAGTCCAATCGACGCAGTACCAGAAACGGGAGGGTGATGTCACCGTATTCATGTGGTTTGAACAGCCCCCGCAGCACATCATCCGCTACATTCCACACCAGATTTGCGAGTTCTTGATAGTTTGCCAATTTATTTCCTTTTCGTGCAGTTGAATCTATTAGGACTCACGCAGTTGAACGTTCAACCCCTCGTAGTTCGATGATTTATCACCGCACACTGACACTTGATGAGTTGGACAACTACGGTTAGGGCTTAGGTTTGTAGTAGGGCGATTTATCGCCCGTCCGGACGCGCAATGAATTGCGCTACTACGAACTGAAGTGCGTAACTCCTATCTATTATGAAGTCGAGATATGAATCTCGACCTACGAGTTATCTAGGGCGTGTTGACATTTGTAAAGCTATCTGCAATCGTATTGGCGAGGTTCCCTCGCCCGTCTTCCAACGGGAGATGCCCCTGCCAACCATACAAGCTGAAAGGAGTTGGGTTTTACTATATCTATTTACAAAACGATGTTGTTAAAAAACATCCGTTTATTGTTCTTGATAACGACGTGCGTTTGACCGTTCAACCCAACCTACGCTGAATGTTCTGCGATTGCAAATCGGCTGCTCGTCTTCCCGCTTTCTCGTTTTCTGGTTTTCCCGTTTTCCCATCTTTACCCGTCTGCCGGTACGATGCACTCCGGGGAATCATTACTGGGACGATTGACAAAACGCGATACCGGGTAAGCCATCATCTCTTCGCCGGGGTACGGCTTGAGGAGTCCGTCTAACTGCTTGGGGGTTTGCTCACTTGGGTCTAACCACCGGTCGTAGTCGTCGGATTCAAGAATAACCGGCATCCGGTGATGTATAGTTTCCAAGAATGAGTTCGGTGAGGTCGTGATGATTGTGCAGGAGAGAAGCGGATCGTCATCTATATTCGGAGACCACGCCTCCCATAACCCTGCGAACGCAAACGGTTTCTCAGATTTGAGCCGAATATAGATTGGGGTCTTGGTTTTGCTTCCGGGATCACTTCGCCATTCGTAGTACCCATCCGAGAGGATGAGGCAGCGGCGTCGCTTATAGGCGGTCCGAAACGACGGTTTCTCCGCCACGGTTTCGGCGCGAGCATTAATCATCCGATTCCCGATTTTGGGATCTTTTGCCCAGGACGGAATAAGCCCCCACTTGAAGAATTCGACCGTCTTGTCGCCGTTGTTTGGCACAACAGGAACAGCCTGAGAGGGAGTAATGTTGTAGCGGGGAGCCATTTCATCAGGGGCAGGGGTTGTGAAGCCGGGAAAGGTTTCTGTCAAAGTTTCAGGGTCCGTTCTCAACGTGAATCGTCCACACATGTTTGTCTCCTTAGCAAGAATTGCTTATATAAAAAGAAAGTGCAAACCGTAAAAAGTGTGAAACGTGAAAACCATTTATTCATTAGTGTAGTGGGGTTAGGAAACCTAACCTACGGGACTTAAAAAAAGACAGTGCACAACGGAAAGAGAAACCGAGTTTGACCCCCCTGACAAGGGGGGCAGCGAAGGGGGCCCTTGTCTTTTCCCCCTTCGCAGGGGGGTTAAAAAACTCGGTTTCTGTTGCACTATTTCTTAACGCAAGTTGCTAGTATTGAAAATCTATCGGTTTTTTGTCAGGGCGAGGTCTCCCCGACCAGCTAGGTCCTTTGTCTTTCGCTCCAAAGGAGCGATATGTCTATAGAATATCGATGCCTCTGATTCTCGCGCTCCAGCGGAGCGCAATGTGTATGGCACGGTGAATCACCGAACCCATCTTTCATGCTTTAGTTGGTTTGGAAAAGGGGGTCGTAGGGAACACAGATCTGCGTTCCCTACAAAAATTAACATCTACCAATCCCAAAAAACAACTAGCAACTTGCACTATTTCTTAACATAAGGGAAAAGAACAATGCAAGTTACTACCTATAGACAACTTCTCGTCTCAATTGAGGCGAAGGACGTTCAGAAAACCTCATCGCTTTTTCCTATGCCCAGTTCGTCCATCAAAGCTCTGAGCTGTATTCCGCTGCAAACCTTTCACGTTTCACGCTTCACGTTTCACGTTTACGGTATGCCAAGATGTGGCACGTTCATAGGCGTGAGCGATGTGAAGGAGCGTTTTTTCTGACCACCATGGACCCGATATCTGTAGGCCGACGGGCAGACCTTCATCGCTATCGGAGCTTCCAACCTGTGCAAAACCACACGGCACGGAGATTGACGGCAAACCGAGCAGATTAATCAGACGCGTGTTCCGTGTCAATCGTGGACGAATGCGGTTGGATTCGCTGCCGCCGGACAAATCGTGTGTGCTCCGAAGGGGAGCCGGAACAGGGGCGGTCGGTGATAAAATGCAGTCAACCGCTTCAAACGCTTGGGAAAATTCGCGTCTGGCGACTTCCCGCACACGAACCGCCTTCACATAGTCCGTCGCCGATAATGCCAACCCATCTTCAAGCAATTCACGCACATCTACGCCATAATCCTCTCGATGTGTTGCGAGACGTTCCTGATGAAATTGCCCTGCTTCCGCCATTAAAAGTGTCAACGTCACCTCGTGCCCCGCTTCCGCAGAAGGTAGGTCGAGTTCAACGATATCTACTCCCAATTCCTCCAAGACTTTAATCGCTTCACGGACAAGTCGCTCAACTTCCGGGTCAACGTTATCAAAGAAATGCTGTTTCGGAATCCCTGCCCTACGTCCACGGATAGGTTGATCTAATCCCTCAGTGTAGTCCAGCACCGGCTGATTTTCGCTATGTACATCGCGGGGATCGTAGCCCGCCAAGGTGTTCATCATCAGTGCGACATCGTGGACATAGCGGCACATCGGACCGACAGTATCAAGAGATTGTGCGAGTTCAAGTACACCGTAAACGCTGACACGTCCGAAGGTCGGTTTTAAGCCCACGTGGCCGCACACCGCCGCAGGGATACGGATTGACCCACCCGTATCGCTGCCCAGTGCACCGGCACAGCATCCTGCAACAACCGCTGCCGCTGAACCGCCGCTCGATCCACCCGGCACCCGCGCGGTGTCCCACGGGTTAGCAGTCGCCCCAAAGTGGGGATTCTCTGTTGTCACACCGAAAGCAAATTCATGGAGGTTTGTTTTACCGATGATGTTGGCTCCAGCATCTCTCAGCTTGGAGACTAACGCTGCGTCGAACTGTGGTGATTCTTCCGAAAAGAAGTTTGAACCGGCTGTGCTGTGCGTACCTTGAACGTAGATTATATCTTTGAGGGCAATTGGCATTCCGTGCAGCGGACCGAGATCTTTCCCATTTCTTATCTCCGCCTCCGCCTCCCGCGCCCTTTCGAGGCTCTCCTCATGGAACACTGTGATGAAGGCGTTTAGCTGTGGCTCATACCGGTCAATTGCCCCAAGCGTCCCTTCAATCAATTCGACAGGAGAGATCTCTCCTTTGCGGATCTGCGCCGCGATTTGAGCGATTGATGCGTGAAGTATATCGTCCATTGAGACCTCCGCTATCCCTTAATCAATTCAACGGCGATGGCAGCAAGTATACCAAACCAAACCGGAATCATCAGTATGACCACCCACTTGAAATTATCCCAAATGTCTTTGCTCAAGCTGTTGAAGTTATCTCGAACCTCCTTGCTCAAGCTAGCGTAGGTATCGGTGAATCGAGCATCATCGGTGTTCATGTGAACCCCCTTTGAACAGAGCGAATTGTATCAACTGTCAGTCTATCAGTCAAGGATGAATGGGCAACCCTCTAGGGTCATTTAGTTTTCTGTAGGAGGAATTTCCCAATCCCGACACCTCGCTCCAGGAGCGACTTCCTGACTCCGAAAACTGAATAGCCCTAAACCCTCCCCCGAATCACGCCTCACGTTTTAAGAGTGCTTCTGCGTTTGAGCGGATTTGCGCCAAGTCTTCCGGGCGACTGAGTTCGTACATGAATACCCCAGGATATTCAATCTCATCTAACGCTCCTACGACACCGGTCCAGTCGACATTTCCGCGTCCGGGTAGAAGATGTTCGTCCCGCTCACCGTGATTGTCGTGTAGATGTAAAGTAATCAGATGCCCACCGATGGTCCGTAATGCCTCCGCCGGATCACCCCCGATATTGCGATGTCCTGTGTCAATAACGACACCCACATTCGGAGCATCCAGATCGTCCATAAGTCCGACGAGGCGTGTGGGTTCACGGGTATAGCCACGCGGCACGTTCTCAATAGCAAAGGAGACCTCTCTGGGGGCTGCGTATTCTGCAACCGTGTTAAGGTTATCCAGAAATGCCGTACGCTTTTCTGTGTGGAGCGGTTCATCAGGTTCAGGGATCTGGATATGATGCGTCACGAGGATACCACCGCCTAACAGCTCCATTGCATCAACTGCCTGACGATAGGCGATAAGCGTTTTATCCCGCTGTGCAGTGTCAAGCGTTGCCAGATCATAATCATCGAATATCTCCAGATGTATGTGAAGCGAGTTGAGATGTAACGAGAGATCTTCCATCGCTAAATGCAGCGCTGTGAATGACTCAAGATCCGTGTACGAAAAATCCGGGTGATAGTCCGTCAATTCCAGCGATTCTATGCCTGCTTGCTGGAATTCACGGAAGAGTGTCCAACTCAAGGGTCGGTCACGATGCAGTATTGTCGAAGCACCAATCTTCATAGCAATTTTCCTTTTCTTGTTGGTTATCTGGTTATGGAATCTCGAAGCAAATAGAACAGTTATTTCTGGTCTATTGGATCGATTTCTGATAGACGCTTCACAATTACTGAAGCGTCCACGGTAACAAAACCTTTCATAATAGGAGTTACGCAGTTGAACAGTGAGGTGTTGTATTCAATGCTTCATCATTGAGGGGTTTGAGCCTTCAACCGCCCAAATCCTAACAGAATGACTGATATTTTGTTTGCAATATGCTATTCCGATATGTTAAAATAATAGTCACATGTTGACCGGAGAGTTATTAGGGCATGTTGACATTTGTAAAGCTGTCTGTAATCGTAGGGGCGAGGGGACCTCGCCCATCGAACAATGTGGGTTGGAAAACCCAAACCATACAGGTTGAATCAATGGTAGATTGTAGGTCTATATTCATAATGTCGACGCTGAAACATCAATTTTGGAAAATCGACCTACAGAAACCCGACCTCGCTCGTGGTCTCTCCGTTCCTCATAGACACGCCACCTCACTAAAACGCACAAAAACGCACACTCAGTTAAAAAATATGTGAGGATATGTGATAAATACGTGAGGATATGTGACATCCGAACAAACAAATTCCTTTTAACCTTGACATCATCACAACAAGCGGGAGATACCGTGTCACTTACATTCCCATCAAAATCAAAGCAATTTTCATCAACGTCCTGCCACCCAAATTTACGAAAATATACAAAATATGTGACATTTTGTGACATTTTGTGACATGTAACGCAGATCACTATTTCATGTATAGCACCTAAGATGGTAACGTAGGGTTCCGAGTAACTTCCGAGGTGCTTCCTGTGCAAATCCCCCGGAACGCAGTCGTAGCCTATGTTTCCCCCTTTTTTGGTTCCATTGAATTCCCGTGTTTACTCTGAAAACTCTGAAATTTTCAAACATTTCTCAATCGGATTTAGCACCGTTTGTAGTAGCGCATTTCTTAATCCCGCCTGTCCCGATTCATTAGGGATTTATCGGGGATTCATTGCATGTTCAGCAGATAACCTTAAAAATGCTCCTAATATTAACCTGAGTTGCTAGTTGCTAATCCGGCTCGGCTTGGATAGGCATATCCAAGTCTCGGACTCTCCCCGATAAATCGGGGCGTCTGGACATGCAATGAAATGCACTACTACGAACTGAAGTGCGTAACTCCTACATAATTTAGCGGATAGTGGAGGAACGATGCAGAAAATTATACTTGATACCGATATTGGTGATGATATTGACGACGCCCTCGCTTTAGCTTTTGCAATTATGAGTGGTAAATTCGAGCTGCTCGGCGTGACAACAGTCTTTAGGAATACTGAACAGCGCGCAGAATTAGCATGTTGTGTGCTGGACGCGTTGGGAAACACAGATATTCCTGTTTACGCCGGAATCGGTAAAACGCTGCTCCAATCTATTCCAGAGTGGAAACAGGTGGTAGCAACCCATCGACCGCATCAGATGGATGTCCTGAAGCGACAAGAACCGTCAATTGAACCGAGACCGGAGAGCGCGGTAGATTTTATTATTGAAACGGTGATGGCAAGCGATGGAGACATCACACTTGTACCCATCGGTCCGTTTACCAATATCGCAGCCGCGTTTACTTTGGAGCCCCGTTTAGCGCAAAAGACGCAGATCTGCATGATGGGTGGCGCGACAGACCGGGTGCGAGCGGAATGGAATGCGCTCTGCGATCCTGAAGCAACTCGCATCGTGTTCGGCACCGGCGTGCCGATCACAATGGTCGGGCTTGATGTTACAACGAAATGCGTCATGAGCTACGAACAGGTCAGTGCGATAGGGGCAGTCGATCGTCCGATTAATCAGATCTGTTATGAGCTTATCCATCTATGGGGTGGTAATAACCCTGAACCACAACCAACCCTGCATGATCCGTTAGCGTTAGCAACTCTCCTTGATCCGAGTTTGTGCGAAATCCGCGACATGCGGATTGAGGTGGAAACGAGGGCGGATCACCTGCGTGGCGCAACTGTGCCGGTAGCGGGTGAGCCAAACGCTTCCGTTTGTGTGTCTGTTGATGCGACTCGGTTTATGGATTACTTTGTCGAGACCTTGACGACCTAATAACGTAGCTAACGAATAGATGAATCAACCAATTGTCCTTTTCATCGGTGCTGCTTCCGTTCCTGATAGAGTATCTCCATCAGTTTCGCCACATCAGGGTTGTCAGGCTCGAGTCGCATAACGGCTTCGCCTTCAGCAATCGCTGCGTCCAACATCCCCACATTGTAATACGCCCAACCGAGCGCTGCGTGGATAATCGCATTATCCGGATCTGAATACAGTGCCTGCCGGTAGTGTTCAATCGCTTCGTGATACCTCTGCTCTTTAAGATCAATGTTTCCCTGTTCAAAGTGCGAGTTGGCGTGCCTCGTAATCGGTCTCTCTCTCTCTGATCCAGACTGATAACTCGCTCCGCAGCCTATTAAAAATAGAAGCGACAGCCACATTGATCGCCTAAACCACAGTTCCATCGTGACCACCTCTCTCCACAAGATAAGATAGCACTATGCCTAATTTCTGTCAATCCGAAAGCCAAGTTAGCGTAGGGGCATTTAGTTTTACTGTAGGACGGATCGCCCGGTTGTGCCTTTTCAAACAAAATGGTTAAAAAGCCGAAAACTGAATAGCCCTACCATTCCAAGAATGATAACTTGTGTTTTTCACCAATTTATGATATTATAAACTCACATTCACATTGTAGTTTTCACATCGTAATCATTGTTAATGAATAAGTTATCAACATTCTACGAGGAGGAAGCGTAATGGCTAAGATTAATACACTGGTCTTTGCAGGGGGAGCCGTCCACGATTGGAAAGGGTGTAGCGGAGCAATAATTGACGTACTGTCGCAGCGGGATGAGTTTGAGATTACCAAGGTAGAAGAGGACTTGGATGCGTTGGTCGCTCCAAATCTTGACCCGTATGATCTGATTGTTTTCTATTACACCATCGGCGAAATAACGGACGCACAAAAGAACGGCTTACTAAATCATATAGCTTCGGGTAAGGGTTATGTCGGGGTGCACTCGGCCGCAGATTCATTTCGGGAATGTCCAGAATACAGATCGATGGTCGGCGGCTACTTTGTCACGCACCCACGTTATCGGGATTATCAGGTAAGTATCGTGGATACCGAGCATCCAATCACAGAAGGGCTCGACGAAACAGTAGTCACTGATGAACAGTATATCCTTGACTACGATCCCCGTAACCACGTACTCGCATCAGCACTGTGGCAGGGTGAGGCGGTCCCCGTCGCATGGACCAAGAGTTGGGGAGAGGGTCGAGTGTTTTATCTGGCACTGGGACACGATGCCAAAGCATGCGAGCATGAAATCTTCGGTACACTCTTGCAACGGGGCGCACTCTGGGCAGGAACGTAGGGCGAATAGAGTCTGCCTTGTGGCTACCGCGTTGCCCCGTGGTGCAAAATTAACCTGAATCATATTCATACCTTTTTCCGTAACTATATTAGATGGGGGTTAGAAAAATGCGGTTGGGACACCCACTTCTACTCTCCTTAAACGTAGTGAAAAGGGGCGGGTAGAGGTTAGTGTGTATGAATGATGAAAAAGCAGCTTACAGACATCCAAATAGATAAGGAGAAACCTTCGCACCGAGCCCTTTTCCTTGATGGGCTCTACTTTGATAGCGTCAATGCAGATTGCATCCCAAAGCTGGGTTTACGCGTTGGACTAACGATTGAGCCAGAGGTGCTTCGCAAGCTCATCGAGGCAGACGAGGGCATACGCGCAAAGAACTGCGCTCTTACACTGCTGTCCGACCAGAGTTACAGCAAGAGTCAAATGATCTATCACCTAAGGCAGAGAGGTTTTGGGGCGGAGGCGATCGACAGAGCAGTAGAAGATTTAGAGCAGCTTGGCCATATCAAAGATGAAGACTTCGCTAAGCGATGGGTAGCTCGTCGACAACGATCAAAGCCAAAAGGCAAAAAGATGTTGGCACACGAATTGGCAAATCAGCGCGTAGACAGAACCACAGTAGAACGTGTACTCGCAGATATTGACCATTCGGACGAAGCAGACACAGCATTGGAATTGGCACGGAAACAAGCAAAGCGGTACCAATCCCTCCAACCGGAGGTCGCAAAACGGCGGCTGCACGGTTTTCTGCTCAGACGTGGATTTGACTACGAGACGATTCAGACCGTAATCGGGCGAGTGTTGATCAGAGGAAACAGAAAATGACATCAGATGAAATCAGATCGGATTTTCTCGAATACTTCCGCAAACAGGAGCATACGGTTGTTCCGAGTGCCCCGTTAATACCTGCCGATGACCCAACTTTGCTGTTTACAAACGCAGGGATGAATCAGTTTAAGGATGTGTTTCTGGGAACCGGACAACGTGACTACAGTCGTGCTGCTGATACCCAAAAGGTGCTACGCGTCAGCGGTAAACATAACGACTTAGAAGAGGTGGGCTATTCCCCCGGGCACCATACCTTTTTTGAAATGTTGGGTAACTGGTCATTCGGAGATTACTACAAGCGCGAAGCGATTGCTTATGCTTGGGAATTAATTGCGGAGATCTGGAAAGTCCCAAAGGAACTGCTCTGGGCAACAGTTCACGACACCGACGACGAAGCTGAAAAACTATGGCTCGAAGAGACTGATATTCCGCTTGAGCGGATCCGCCGATTCGATAAAGATAATTTCTGGGAGATGGGTGAGACTGGTCCCTGTGGCCCCTGTTCAGAACTTTTTGTCGACCTTGGTCCTGAAATGGATCCTGCATCCGTTGGTGACCCCAACACGGGTCCCAATATCAGCGAGCGATTTCGAGAGATCTGGAATTTGGTTTTTATCCAATACAATCGAGATGCCTCAGGGGAATTGCACCCGTTACCGGAGAAACACGTTGACACGGGCATGGGCTTTGAACGGATAGTTGCGATCTTGCAAGGCGTTGATTCAAACTATAAGACGGACGTGTTCATACCGATCCTTGAAGAGATCTCTAATATCACCAATCGGGATTATTTCCACGACGAACGCGGGGTGCCACATCGCGTGATAGCAGATCACATCCGATGTCTTACGTTTGCCATTGGCGATGGCGTAATGCCCTCAAATGAAGGGCGGGGCTATGTGATCCGTCGTATCTTGCGTCGTGCTGTGCTATACGGAAAACGGTTGGGCATGGAGGAGCCGTTCATCTACAATCTCGTGGATACGGTGATTGGCCAGCTCGGACCTGTGTTTCCCGATGTGCTGCCACGTCAGGACTTCATTAAACGGATTATTCAGGGTGAAGAGGGACGATTCCATCAAACGCTTGATCGTGGTCTCGAAATCCTTCGTGGTTCGCTTGACGAATTGGAAACAGAAGATCAATCTGTTCTCTCAGGGAATCGCGCCTTTGAGTTATATGATACATTCGGATTTCCACTGGATCTGACACAGATGCTCGCACGGGAGCGCGATTTTACCGTCGATGAGGCAGGCTTTACCGAGAGCATGACACAGCAGCGAGAGCGCAGCCGTGCAGATTGGAAAGCTGCGGGCGGCGCAGATCAGGGAGAAGCGGTCTACGCGGACATCCTCAAGGAATCTGATGCAACCACGTTTGTGGGTTACGATCGATCCGCCGCAGAAGCGGAAGTCATCGCTCTCGTTCGAGGAGATGAGCTTGCTTCGGGCGTTCATGAGGGTGAGGAGATTTCCGTCGTTCTGAACCAGACACCGTTTTACGGAAACTCCGGTGGTCAAATTGGCGACATCGGGGTTATTGAGAGCCAAAATGCAAAACTGAAAGTCCTTGATACTGTAAAACCTGTGCCGGATCTGTTCGTTCATAGATGTGAGGTTGTTGAGGGAGAAATTACCCCACAGACAACAGTGGAAGCGAAGATTGACGCTGATCGCCGACAACACATAGCTGTCAGCCACACCGCTACGCACATCCTCCATCATGCCTTGCGCGCCGTTCTTGGATCGCATGTAGGTCAAGCGGGTTCACTCGTTGAATCGGGGCGACTACGATTTGATTTCACGCACTATGAAGCCGTCAGTCCGGAAAACCTCTACGAGATCGAGAGTGAAATCAACGACAAGGTGCGCCTCAATAGTGGTGTTGAAACGGAACACCTCCCGCTCCAGACTGCAAAAGACCGTGGTGCGCTTGCCTTTTTTGGTGAGAAATATGGCGAAATTGTACGCTTTGTCCAAATCGGTGATTACAGCAAGGAACTATGCGGTGGGACCCATGTCCGCGCGGCTGGCGAAATTGGGTTGGTAAAGATTATCAGTGAGAGCAGCATCGCGGCTGGTGTACGTCGCATTGAGGCGTTGACCGGAGCCGGCGCGTATCAGCATATCCATGCCGAGGATGAAACATTGACCGTCATAGCTAATCTGCTTAAGACCTCGAAGCAAGAGACCCCTGAACGCATCGAAGCGGTGCTTCAAACCAATCGAGAGTTAGAAAGGCAGATCAGTGAGTTTCAAGCGCAGCTGGCTCAATCGCAGGCTGCTGATTTGGTCAATAGTGCTGTGACCGTTGATGGCTTTCGTGTGATTGCCGCTGTTCTTGACAGTACCGATCGAAATGGGATCCGGCAACTTGTTGATGATTTGAAAAACCGCCTCGGAACCGGTGTGGTTGTACTCGCTTCGGCAAGTGGTAACGATGTCGCTTTCGCAGCAGGTGTAACTTCAGATCTCGTTAAAACACGTGGCTTACAAGCTGGAAAGATTATTCAAGCGGTAACACGTATTGCTGATGGTCGCGGTGGGGGACGCCCTGAACTTGCTCAAGGCGGCGCCAAGGACCCAAGCAAGATGAAAGAAGCAATTGATGCTGTCACGAAAATTGTGACAGACCAGGCTTAAACATTGACTGCCCTCCTCATAGAATCGGGGTGGACATAGCTCCATAAGGAATGAAATATGGATACTGTACTTAATACGGCTTCGCTGTACTGGCAGATTCCTTTAGGTCTACTGCTATTGGTGCTTGCTGTCTTTTTTATATGGTTGGCAGTTCGGATTAACAAGACGCTAAAATCTGTTGAGAATTTGCTAGATAAGAGCATTCCTAATTTACTTAAAGCAACCGAACAACTGGCTAGCGTACATAGAGATGTGAGTACGCTACTTACATCTCTGGATGGCACCGTGACAGAATTGAATCAAAAACTTCCGGAATTGCTTGAGAATATCAATGGGATTACCGCTTCCATGCAGCAGATAAGCGAATCCGAGATTCGGCAGACGACACACAACATCCAAGAAATAACGGAAACTATAAACCAAAACATTGCAAAAATCGATGAGTTAGTTAACACTGTTACAGATTTTTCACAAACAACAGTCAAGCATGTAGAATATTATCGCGATCAACTTTCCGTCCCTGTCTCAGATTTTGTGAGTGCTTGGAGTGCCGTTAAAACAGGCTGGGAAACCTTCAACCAGTCTCGGAAATCGGGTGGATCAGGTTCAGAGGATTCATCTCAAGAGGAACAGGACGGATAAACCCTTGAATTGCTGTGTTGCTTTTGAGATCTGACTGTTACTGAACTGATGAGAGTAGGATATATCAGAAGTTGCCAGCTTTCCGAACCGTTAGAATCACTGGCAAATTACTATTGAAAAAGTCCGAAGAGAGGCGGGAATCTACGCCTAAACACTTAACCATAATTGAGGAGGTTATTCAAATGGACGGCGAAAAACAAAACAATGGGCTAATTGTCCTTTTGGCATTTTTTACCGGAGGCTTAATCGGATCACTTCTCGGCTTACTCTTTGCCCCCA
Organism: Candidatus Poribacteria bacterium; assembly: GCA_022822005.1. Lineage (GTDB taxonomy): Bacteria > Poribacteria > WGA-4E > WGA-4E > PCPOR2b > PCPOR2b. The sequence goes on along the minus strand of JAJECO010000077.1, from coordinate 95,132 downwards.
TGGCTGGCAGAGAGACACGAGAGAAGATTCGTGATGCTTCCACAGATGTCAAAGAGCGAACAATCACCGCTGCTCATCAAGCAAGAGAAGCAACAAGCGAAAGAGTTACTGATCTGGTCGACAAGGGGAAAGCACAGGTGGACGGTGCAACAGAAAGTGTAAAAGCTGCTGTCGAAGCCGGCAAATCCGCCTTTGTCGAAAAGAAGTCAGAACTGGCAAATATTCTCTCCCGTGATGAGGAAGAGGAAGAAGCCGAGAGCTAAAATTCACACCGAACAAACAGGTTTGAAATCTGTCGCTATACGGTTTGAAGCCTGTTCCAACACAGAAGCCACAGGTGGAAACATCAGATACCTGTGGCTTCTTTATCTGGAGCAAACGTTCAATGAATCTTGACAGACTGCGCGTGCTCTTGGAGGGCGTCAAGCGCGGAGAAACTGACATTGATGCTGCGATACAATCGCTGCGTCATTTGCCATTTGAGGATTTAGGGTTTTCTAAAATCGATCACCATCGGCAGCTACGGAAAGGCTTTCCTGAAGTTATCTTTTGTCAAGGAAAAACGGTCGATCAGGTAAAAGAGATTAGCAAACGTATCCTCGCCGCAGGCCACCTTCTCTTCGCAACGCGTGCCACTACCGAGATGTACGAGGCGTTGACAACCCTCGATTCTTCTGCACGGTTTAACGAACTGGGCCGTACTATCACAATTGGCGAGCCTCCGGGTGAATTATATGATGGTATCTTGGTCGTATCCGCTGGTACATCCGACCTCCCTGTCGCGGAAGAGGCGGTAGAAACCGCTCAGGTTATGGGCAATCAGGTAGAACGACTTTACGATGTCGGGGTTGCCGGATTGCACCGTCTGCTTAACAATCACGAGACATTGACGCAAGCGCGGGTGCTGGTTGTTGTAGCGGGTATGGAAGGGGCGTTGGCAAGTGTTGTTGGCGGATTGGTGGATAAGCCTGTCGTTGCCGTGCCAACAAGTATTGGTTATGGAGCAAGTTTCGGTGGCGTTGCAGCCTTATTGAGTATGCTGAATAGTTGTGCCTCGGGTGTCACTACTGTTAATATCGATAACGGATTTGGAGGGGGCTATAGCGCGTCATTAATCAATCGACTCCACTTCTCAAAATAACCCCGATGTACGCTTGACTGTTTGCTGGGTTATAGCAGAATCTATGAGCATTGACGGGCTGACCGCACCTGCGCAAAAGCGGGCATCAGGATCGTCCAATGGAACATGATTTGTCACAGACCAATACTGTTTTCCCCGGAAAAAAACCTGCCAGAATTGTCAACGGGGAGATGAGATAGAGATTGATGGGGGTGTTACCACACACAAGATTTACTGCTTCGATGGTAACTGGACGATGAATTGTGAACCAGCCCGGCTAATGATTACCCCCATAACCCCTTGAGGGTGTCATTCGGATCACCTGCCGTTAGTGCAAGACAGGCAAAGCGGTCTGCTTGCATTTTATTACTCTCGTTTTTGCGACGTTTGACCCACCCGATTGCCCCCTGTCTCGTCGCCCGCCAGTCAGATACCTTTCACACCCTTCAAGAATCTCACCTGTCTGTATCGTATGCATGCAGGGCGAAGTCCCGTCAGCAAATGCAGAACAACCATACTCAAAACCAAGATTGAGACACGGGCTGCAGGGAACATCCACATGAAGAATCGTGTGATCTCGCCCCCACGGTCCCCACTGCAATGGATTTGTTGGTCCATGTAGCGCGACGACCGGTGTGCCGGCAGCTGCTGCGAGGTGCATCGGGCCGCAATTCCCACAAATGATGAGATCCGCACTGGTAAAGAGTGCTGCGAGGTGATTGATTTGGGTTTTTCCTGCCGCTACAACGCAGGGCGATCGGGTCTGTGCAGCAATCTGCTCCGAAAGTTCTACCTCTGAGGGGGCACCGGTAAAGATAATTTGTGCATTATACCGAGCCATGAGTGCGTCAGCGACCGCTACAAATCTGTCATGTGGTAACCGCCTTCTCGGTTCGCCACGCCTGCCCGCTTCCGGATGAATGACAACAACCCTCCTATCAGGATCGATACCCTTTTCGCTGAAAAATCCTTGTACCCAATCCCGATCTTCACTCGCCAACCACACTTCAAGCTCCGTTCCTTCAATCGGACAGCCCAATAGCCTTGCTATCTGTAGAAAATTAACTACCTCATGCTGTCCTGGCACATGGGGTACCACGTCCGTAAACAGGAAATGCCGATGCTGGCTTGAAGACCGGAATCCGATTCGTCGCGGTGCCCCGCTCCCGTATGCAAGTAACGCACTCAATCGGGGCCAATGTTCAAAGTCAATTGCCCAATCAAACCTTTGACGACGTAGTGCCATAATAAATCTGATCAGGTTCAGCGGCGATTTAATCAGTTCTTCTAAGCGGAGTGGGGTGTGTTGATCGATGTAGGGACAGCCTTCAAGATACTGTAAATTTATAGACGATGCGACCATCGTCAAATGTGCTGTAGGGAAACGATTGCGGATTGATCGAATCGTTGGGATTGCAAGGATCGTATCGCCAATCGCAGACAGTTGTATCAGTAGAATCCGCTGCGGATCGGGATATTTATGAGGACCACGAGAGCGCAACCCACCCAGCAGAAAGCAGAGAAAGCTACCAATGTAACGGTCAAAAATCTTTAGCAATGAGTCGGGGTGCATTAGATTCCTGCTTTTGGGTGTTGCACCAGTCAGTGCATGAAGTGTAGTTTTTTAGACGTTTTTGGGCATTGAGCTGCCACTAAGATTACGAGGACACCACGAATTCAGTAGGTATCATCGCAGATACCGCTTGGCACACAACTTGCCATACCTTTGCCATGAATCACTGTTGATCAATAATCCAAGATAGTGTGATCTCGCTATAGGTACTGCGTCACAGTATCACAAATGCCAAGTCGGGAGGACTAAAATGAACGCCAAAAGAATTTCAGGAGCGTTGGTGGTATCACTGGTCATTCACGGTATCATCATATTGATTGGAAGTACAGTCTACATAGCTCAAACCGCGCAGTTCAAAGATGCAGTGGTTGTGGAGTTAATTTCACCAAAAAACACACATCTCCCCCAAGTTCGTGGGTCTCTTGCCAAGCTTGTTGCCAAGCCAACCATTCCACAGAACAGGTCCTTTCTTGTGGATCCACCTCAAATTCAACCGAGAGGTCCAGGCAGCGGGGAAATTGTTCGACCAGTTTCCATTCAGCCGGAAACAGTGCTTGAGTTTTCCAACAAGGTTGTCAAGCTGGACGCTGCCATTCAGCCCACAATTCCAGGACCTATTGTGCCGTCAAAATCGTCGCCTGTCAGCGCTCCTGAAGCAGCTAAAATTGGACCAATAAATGGAGGAACCGTACAGGTGAAGGTCGCTTTCGAGCGTCCGGCCGGACTTGCTATGGTTGAACACATTGGCGCGCCCCGCGCCGCTTCGAGTAATGTCGTCCCAGACGCTACTTTAGGTAACCGGGGAGTATCGCCGCTGAATCCTCCAAACGGCGAACCGCATCACGATATGTACTTCAAAGGAACTGGCACCAATCCATTTATCGATACTGAAGACAACCATCTCTCGACCTTTGCGATGGACGTGGATACGGGTTCGTATTCGGTCACGCGCCGATATCTGACAGATGGGTATTTGCCACCGCCGGAAGCAGTTCGCGTCGAAGAATTTGTCAACACCTTTGATTACAACTACGACCCACCGGCAGCGGGCGCATTCGCTATCCACATCGATGGTGCGCCGTCAAAGTTCGGTGAAGGGAAACGGCTGCAACTGTTACGCATCGGACTCCAAGGGCGTGTAATTGCAGACGAACATCGGAAAGACGCCATCCTGACATTCGTCATTGATGTATCCGGATCAATGAAAATGGAGAATCGCATCGGGTTAGTAAAGAAAGCACTAACGCTGCTCGTTGACCAACTCCGTCCCACCGACAAAGTGGGCATTGTCGTTTATGGCTCTCGTGGCAGGCTCGTGCTTCCACACACAGGAATCGAGCGACGTAGCGAAATATTGGCAGCTATTAATTCGCTTACGCCAGGAGGATCAACCAATGCCGAAGAAGGTCTACGAATCGGATACGACTTGGCTTGGCGGAACGCAAGCGTCAACCACATCAACCGGGTAATCCTCTGTTCAGATGGAGTTGCTAATGTCGGTAAAACGGGACCCGATCAAATCCTTGAAGAGATTCGTAGTTACGTTCAACGAGGAATCACGCTATCGACGGTCGGTTTCGGAATGGGAAACTACAACGATATCCTCATGGAACGCCTCGCTGACACAGGTAATGGCAGCTATGCCTATGTCGATACTCGGTCCGAAGCGAAGCGGATATTTGTTGAAAATTTAACAGGGACCCTACAACTGATTGCGAAAGATGCGAAGATTCAGGTAGATTTTAACCCTGAAGCTGTCAGCCGTTTTCGACTGCTCGGTTACGAAAATCGTCGTCTTGCGCATGAGCAGTTCCGCAATGACACGGTTGACGCTGGAGAAGTTGGATCAGGTCATCAGGTAACTGCGCTGTATGAGGTTAAACTGCACCCAGATGCAACAGGAAAAATGGCAACCGTTTCAATTCGATATGCAAATCCAGATCATCATAAGGTCAGCGAAGTTAGCAAAGAGATCTCCGTATCGCAACTACACAAATCTTTTGCTGCGGCACCTGCAACATTTCGATTGGCTGCCGGTGTAGCAGAATTTGCTGAAATCCTTCGCGAAAGCTATTGGGCAAAGGATGGCAGCTTAGATTCAGTCCATCAAGTCATCAAGGATACCTTCTCTGACATTAGCAGTGAGCAAGTTGTTGAACTGATGTATCTGGTGAATAAGGCAATCAGTTATGAAGCCGAACGCTCCTAAAGCTCTACACAAGACTATCTACCGTGGACGCATCGAGCTGTGGAATGAGATACAGCAGCAAGTCTAATGCGGCGCGGTAATCGTCGATATTTATGATAGACACATGGCTGTGAACGTAACGTGCGGGAACTCCCAAGACAATTGACGGCACACCACGCCCAACTTGGTGGATTGCCCCGGCGTCTGTCCCCCCGGAGGTCCGCACGGCGATCTGATGCGGGATCTGGTGTGCGGTTGCAGTTTCAATAGTAAGTTCCGTCAAGCGTGGATTGGCAATCATAGACGGATCGTATAACCGAATCTGCACACCGCCACCCAATTTTCCCTGCAAGGTATCGCTGTTAGCCCCCGGCAAGTCGTCCGCGGGCGGTCCCTCCAGGACAATTGCTACATCTGGATCGGCTGCAACGGTAACGGTGCGTGCGCCGCGCAGACCAATCTCCTCCTGTACGCTCCCCGTCCCAATAACTGTGTTCGGATGGTCACCGAGTTGCTGGAGGGTTTCGATAACTAACCCCACGCCAACGCGGTTATCGAATGCTTTAGCAGAAAAGAGTTTCGGATTGCTCATCGGCATGAAGGGACCGTAGGGGACGATTGCACAACCGGGTTTCACTCCAAACCGCTCCATTGCCTGTTCAGCACTCTCCGCGCCAATGTCGATGTATAGGTCTTTAATATCCAGTACCTTATCACGTGACCCGGTGCTCAATAGATGGGGCGGTGTAGATCCTATGATGCCAGACACCTTGCCCTGTTTAGTCAAGATCTTGACGCGCTGGGCAAGGAGCGTATGTGCCCACCAACCTCCGACGGTTAAAAACTTGACATAGCCGGCACTAGTCACGCTCTGAACGATAAATCCGACTTCGTCCATGTGTGAATCGAGCAGGATGCGCGGACTCGCAACACTCCCATTCTTCGTGCAAAAAATGCTTCCCAACCGATCTTTTTGAATCGCTCCAACCCCTTCTAAGCGTGACCGGAAGATATGCCTGACCTCTTCCTCATGTCCAGGGATAGCGTCCGCTTGGGTCAGTTCTCTAAGTAACTCAACTGATGTCTGACTCATCGTGTTCCTCTCCAATTGAAATTAAAAATGCCGAAGTTGCAAAATAAGTCCACACTTCCTCGACTTTCTCGCCAATCATGATTTGTCGCTTCTCTCGCTGATATACAGGAGTTTCCACATGGCAGCCTTCGTATCTGTCCAGAACAGCAAAATCTTGAACCGTTAATCCACGCCATACAAGACCCTCGACGCTTGAGTTTGCTTGGGGTATCAGCACAAGAAACCCCTGTTTAGAGGTAATAGTTGTGCATTCAGACATTATTGCAACGCTCGGTTCATTGAGGGAGCGGCTAAGTAGCGATTGAATCAGTTTCCTATCCCTTAGTGTGCCATAAACAAAGAGGTTCATAGTCCAGTTGGACCCATTACAGATTAGCTTTCATGCAGGACGTTTCAGGGTGAAAAAAAAGCGGCTTCCTTCTCCAGGCTGACTCTCCGCCCAGACGTGACCGCCGTGGAGTTCGACGAGATTTTTTACTATCGGTAATCCCAAACCGATACCACCACTCTTCGAGTCCGCAGCACGATGAAAGCGATCAAAGATGAAATCCAAATCTGTTGGGCTGATACCGATGCCCCTATCTTCAACGCAAATCTGAAGCATCTGATCCGACAGCGTTGTCACACTGACGCCTACATACTCACCGTTTTCAGTATACTTGATGGCATTGTCCAGTAGGTTCGTTACAATCTGCCCCACTTTATCGGCATCCACATATGCTATCACATCCGAAGCACAATCTAAATCAACTTGAATGCCTTTTCTATCTGCTATCGGTTGAATACCCTCGATCACCTCATTGAGAACAGGAGATAGTTTTATTGGTTCAAGCTGCAAGGCAATCTTACCCGACTCTATCTGTGAGAGATCCAGTAGATCATTAATCAACCGGATCAATCTATCGCAATTATCTTTAACGCGCAACAGGTACCCTGCCTGCTTCCCAGAAAGTTCGCCGCCCACTCCATCAAGCAGATTGTCGACAAACCCTTTGATGTGTGTCAACGGTGTCCGTAGCTCGTGGGAGACATTATCCAAAAACTGAGACTTGAGCGTGTCCAATTGTAGGAGTTGATCATACGTTTCCTTCAGAGCGGCAGCAATGTTGTTAAAATCCGAAACTAAATCTCCACTCGTAGTTTTTGGCACTGTACCACCGTAGGTGTCCAAGTAGGTCACCATCAATTGTTGCCTCGCGGTTTCCATTGCCTCCGTCCGTGCACTCAGCTGGGCGTAAAGCATCGCATTTTCGATCGCGGTTGCCCCCTGATGGGCAAGTGTACCCAAGAGTGCTAAATCCGCCTGCGTATATGGTTCCTCCGATAGTTTTTGACCGAGTACTAATATTCCCACTATATTCTGATTTTCTTTCGTCCGGGTAACAAAAGGAATCCATACTGCCGACTGGAGAAAGTTGACAAACTCCTCCACCGATTTGGAGGATTCGATGTGGATCAGATCCCGGTCAAGGGATTGATCTGAGAAGTCGAGCGGTTGTTCTGCCCTTTGAAGTTGTTCAAGTAGAGATGTGCGCAGCGTGAGCGGCGATCTATTGGGTAGGGTCTCAATTCCGATAGTTGCTTCTGAAACAAACTGGGCACCATCGCTCGGATACGGACTGGATCCACTAACCTGACCCTGCTCGGACTCAAAATAACCTGATACGCGATACATAACAACCCCTCGACTGATATGTATTGCTTCTGTTACTTGGCGGAGAAGGGTATCTACTAAGATTTCCAGATCAAGAATTGAGTGCAGCGTCTGACTCAACGCCAAAAGCGTTTGACGATAGTTGTACGCCTCACGATCAAATGCCCGATCTATCACTTTCTGAATACGTGTCTTAGCCGGTGCAAAAAGTACAGCGGCAATAAGTACGGATACAGCCGTGACCGTCCGGGAACGTCCGGCGGTATGAAAAAACATTGTCAGTCCTTGAATGCTCAACAGATAAATCCCCAAGGCGAATCCGCTGACAAGGGTATATACAACGCTACGATTGATAATGAGTTCAATATTCATCAACCGGTGTCGGATAATTGCTATGAGATAGCAGATTGGGATGAGGCATACTGTGTAGGTCGAAAAGCGAACGTACGGAATAGAGACATCCCAGAGCCGTGGAATTGTCAGAAAAAGGGCTTGTGGGAGGGTGCCCGCAGCAATGCCCAATAGCAGCCATTGTGCTTGACGACGCTGACGCTGAGAAGGGGAGGGCGCACCTAAGCAAGTATGTAGGAGTAACAACTGTCCAGCAATTGAGTACGCAAAGACAAACCCTGTAGTCAGGTTGTCCAGAGGGGGTAATTTTATCAGAAAAAGTTCACGAGTGTACTCATACCCGCGTAGATAGAGGAAAGACGTAAGCGAACACAAGACAACGCCCGGAACGTAGAGGATTTTCAAGAGCCACGGATACCGCCGGACGATCTGCTTTTCCGCCGGAAAAATGAGGAAACAGTGGAGAAAAAGGCAGGGAGTAATTGTCGCGGAAACAAATTGGGAGATCGGTACGATCCGACTACTCAGTGTGTCTTCAGAAATGGAGAAGGTAGCACCAACTGAGCATATACTCATAAAACCGATGCTCATTAGGTAAGAGATTCTGACGGCTCTGTATGAGACCAAAGCCTGGTCATCTCTCTCTTTTCCATCGGAGTGCGAAGATATTTGACCTTGTGATTGTTGCATCCATACGAGCGTTGCAACCACCCATGTGACAAGCCCGATCAGGTAGAAGTATCCGGTCTCCGGTGTGTCCGGTGCCCTAGCGAAACTCCGTGCCCCAATGATGAGGTATATGCCTGACGCAAGAATATAGAGAATGGTGGTCAGGTCACGCTGGATCTTCATTGAAATCTACGCAGTGGAGCCTCCCCACCCAAGCCGGGAAGGCGACTACATCTCCCTTTTGGCATAGATCAGTTAGCTCTTGAGTCCCGCCTCCAAATAGGAACGGTAGTAGGCAAGGTTGGGTGTAACAGCATCTGGATCTTTGCCCATCTCATCATAGCGGCGCAAGCGCACCGCATCAGCGAAGTGAGGCAAGGATTCAAATGCTTTGACTTCGGCTTCTGTTAATGGACCGCCCTGGCGCTCTAAACTGCGTACGGAGACGGGGGACAATTTGCTGAAATAACTCGGCTCTACCGCGCAGAGATACCGTTTCGCGGGCACATGTAGCCGCGCAGGTTCCGTAACTGCTGGTACAAAGTAGGGTTCCAAAAGTGCAGCGACAAGCTCTTCATGTTTATCATCGATTCCCTGCGCTACTACCTCCTGTGGTATATCGTGAGCAAGATGACCATAGTCGTGTAGGATAGCAGCTGCTATCAAGGTATCATGAGCACTATCCCTCTCCGCTGCGTGGGCGGTTTGTAGCGCGTGCTGTTGTTGCGTAACCTGTTCACCACCTTCATAGAGTTGATCACCGTTTATCTGAAACGCTTCGAAAATCTGGTCGACAATATTTACTTTCTTCATCTCTCTCCTCTTGTGCGTGTGTAGAATGGCTAAAGGCCATGTCGGTTGTTAGAGAATTACCTCTCGCTCATTTCTTGCCGATTCGTAGCAGCCATCAATTAATCGCTGTAAATTCAGCAATTGTCGGGAGTCCTGCATGGTCCAAGAGGAACCGGTTTTTAGGCGTTGGATGATATCGGCGTCTTGATTCCGGATGCTCTCGCCCCAGCCGCTGCTCTCTGTCAATTTTGGCGTTTTATCGACGACTTCGCCCCTCTCATCCGCCGTTACCAAGAACGGTTCGCTGTTGATTTTACCTTTAGTCGTTACCATCTCAAAACAGTGGGGCGGAGGCCGATCATCGCACCAGTTTCCCTCAAGTACACAGGTAGATCCATCGTCGAACCGAACAAGTGCTGTAAATAAATCCTCGACATTAAACCGTTCTCTTATCTCCGGTGAAGCGATGGGACCGCGTTTTCCGGGAAACAGACGCCCCATGGAAGCACTCACTGAAACCGGATTCGGGGAACCGCCTACCCAGATAGCGAGGTCCAGCGCATGTATCAGTGTAGAGGCGAGGACACCGCCAGCAGAGCTGCTGAGATAATAGTGAGGTCCCCACCAAGGTGGATTAACATGGCATCCCCAGACTTTACTGTACACAGGTGTTCCTACCTCACCGGATGCTACCAAGCCATGGAGATAACGAGAGGTAGCCATGTATCGCATATTTGTACCAAGCTGTACTTGACGGCCAAGCCGTTCCGCTGTGTCAAGCACCGTTTCTGCTTCTCCCGCATTTCTCATGAATGGTTTCTCGCACAGCACATCTGCCCCTGATTCGAGAGCGGCAAGTGCCATCTGCATGTGCGTATTCGGCATCGTGGCAACAATTACCAAGTCAAGTTCACCTGGCGCGAGCATCTCTTTGAAGTCGTTGGCTGCTTCTGCATCGGGCCACACCTCCTTTGCATCCTGTAACCGCTCCGGACTAAGATCGCAGAACGCACTTACCACAGCCATTTCTGTGCCCAATTCCTTGATGACGTTTAAGTGGTTTTTGCCTTGTGCGCCGCAACCAATCACACCAACTTTTACTGGTGGCTCTATCATGTGTGCTCCTCTTTTCAAAACCGTCTGGTCTTGATTGTGTTTTTGCCCCAATCGAATTTATCGGTATTTGGGCATCTCACCGTTGCTATCACGCGAGGGTGGCTTTTAGCTCACCCAGTCTTCGCACCCCCGGAAAGGCATGTGGAATCCGTCCACGTACTTTGGACGTGGTGCGTAGTCGTTCACGCCAGGAACGAACTCTCCCCGCAGTAGAAATGCACAGGGCCAAGGTTCCTTAGATGTAATTCGTGTGCTTGTTGGAATGTACCGAATCGTCAGACCGCAACGCCGCTGCGCCGAGGTATTGGGGTTGGACCCGTGAATTATGTTTGGATGATGCACGGAAACATCGCCAGCCTTAAGTACAAAATCAATCGCTTTGGAGTCGTCAACTAATGCAGGATCCATGTGCGAACTGAGGACGTTAGGAACATCAACGCTGCGCTGCATTTCATGCAATTCCATTCGATGTGTACCGGGGATTACGCGCATACAACCGTTAGTTGGGGTAGAATCATCCACTGCAAGCCACAGCGTAACGACCTCCATCGGTGTCAGGGGCCAATAACTACCGTCCTGATGCCATAGCACGGGTCTTCCATCGGTGGGTGGTTTGCTGATGTAGTGAGAAGCAAATAGAGCAATGTTTGAACCGATAAACATCTCCGCGATATCGAGTAAGCGAGAATCGCTAATTAGTCGGACCCAGAACGGATCCTCCCGAACAAGGCGATGATGTAAGTGTTCGGGGCGCAACTCCGGGTTCTTTTCAAGCAGCCAATCGACGTGGTTGCTTGTCTCGCGGATCAGACCTGGATCGAGAACGTCCCGAAAAATCGCATAGCCATCACGGTCATACTGGTCTGCAACCGAGGAATGTATTTTCGATGAGTTATTCATCTGGTTTCCTTTCGCGATGCATATAGGGTCCGATATATCATGTATAAGCACTCTTCACCCGAGGCGAATGGTGTCATTTTAGCATGGATGCGGACCTTGTGTAAAGCGAACTTCTACGACTGTAGTAGGGAATCGCTTCAGTCCCCGCCAGAAAATTGAGATTAATGACTGGATTCCTTTTTTTCAATTGGGACCTGCATCAATTCTAAGATGAATCCATCTGGATCTTTGAAGAACACTACATACACGATACCCCAGTCCAAGTCAAAGCTAACTGGTTCCGATATAAATTCAACGCCTTTTGCTTTCAAATCTTGGTAGGCTGCCCACACATCTGGTACACCAAAGCAGAGGTGTGAGTGAGCGACATCTCCCAGTTGTGCGTCAGACACTTTGCCTTCTGGTACGACGTATTGCTGCAAGTCGAGCATAATCCCCGGCGTTTCCGGTGCTATCAATCGTACTACTTCCATAATTACACCCGGTTTGCCAGCCATTTTCGAGATAGTATCTCCCTCGAGATGATGCCGTTCGACCTCTTTCAATCCGAGCATATCGCAATAGAACGCCAGTGAGCGATTCATATCACTGACTGTTATTGATACATGGTCAAGAATGTTAACGGAAGTAATCATGTCAAACCTCCTCCATAGCCTATTATGTGTAAATTCAACGAAAATGTGTCGAGTGCGTCTTTCCGAATCGACGAGGATTTGTCATAGGTGCGTGAGACAGAATTGACGCAAAATATCGCCGTTGATATTCAAGGATTGTAGTTGCCGCGCGTCGAATTCTTAGGTATAATACCCTATCTATCCTAGACCTGTAAACCGGGGAGTATCGCCCGTGCTATTTCGACGTAAACAGAAAAACCCAAGCAGTTCCTCATCACTCAAGGAAGAACATGGAGTGCCGGATCTTGATCTTCAGGCACACAAATATAGCATCCAGTTTGATATTTCTCCAGAAATATCTTATCTGAACGACCCGCTCCCCAGTTTACTCCCTGAATTTTTACCCCTATTTGAAGGGTTCCCAGAAGGTGTCTGGATTTCGCAGCAAGCTGTTGACGAGGGGCTTGATTTCTGCCAGATCAACTTTTGGATCTTTGCCGAAGAACCCGACCCACTTAAGGCGTTTTCTATCTGGTTTCAGGCTTTCTTTCGGGATGAGCAAATTATCGATCTCATGGAGCGTTTTGTTAAACATTCGCTTGAAGATTCCGAGGAGATGGAAATTGTGTTACTCGATTGGGCACGGGTTCACGTAACGGAGGAGGAGGCGCGGTGTGCGGCCAAGAGGGAGCACATATCAAGGCAATCAGCATCCAGGTCATAGGAAAAACGGCGTTGACAAACATCATCGCGGGTGCTATACTGCTAAAATTATATATCGCAAACAGAATTTAGGCACTTTAAAGAGCAGTTGTGCTAGCCCCACAACACTTAGTACATAGCTCCTAATAACGACGACACTCCCACGCACTATTCTTGTGTCCTAAATGGATAACGTATAACTGTGCAAGTCACGATGAGTTTATCGAAGTTTGTGCCAAAAAGTCATTGGTTGTTTATCAGCTCTGTAAAGGAGAGCGGTTGGGGTGAACACGCCGCAGAGTCGCAATGAAATTGTCCTACTTTTCCTATATTTTTTTATTCCTATTAATTATCAGCGCCAACAATGGGGGCGCCGATACTATTGAAGAGGTGTTTCATAATTTCAAGGAGGCCTACGAAAGATCGAAGAACTTTAGAGCAGACTTTGAGGAGACCACGTTGCGGGCTGGAAACAAGAGTATTGCCCGCGGTCGCTTATTGTTTAGCAAACCGAACTTGCTACGCAAGGAATATGTCAGCCACAAAGATCCTTCACAGCTTGCACAGCTCATAGTTCTTGATGGTGAATACTCATGGTCCTATACGCCACTTCTTAGCCAAGTCAACAAGATGAAATGGGGAAGAGCCAACCGCAAAGAACTGTACCCGGGGCTTGGGACATCGTTAGACGAAGCTTCTGAAAAATTCAACATGCAGCTGGTACCGGATGAAGTAGCAAATCCGAAGGGAATTTATCGTATCAAGTTAACCCCGAAACCGCAGATGCCAGCTGCTGCTAATACCAACGCACCACGTGAGATTATTGAGATATGGGTAAGATCCGATGAATGGTTACCGGTACAATTCGGATACCAAACGGAGGGCGAAGATGAAGGCAATATTAGCGTCATTGTTGCTCTTGCTAAGATCCAGCGGGATATCGAAATGGACGCTGATTCATTCAAATTCGTAGCCCCTGCCGATGCCGAAGTCATCGACCTTTCTGCAAGCCAATGAGTCGCTAATCGCAGTACCAAATATATCAAATTTAGGTGTATAACCTCTTTGATTAGCGTCCCTAAATCGAGGTGTGGAACGTTCGCCCATGAAAGAGGCAGCGTATGAACCTTGAAAATGTGATGCGCCTAGCAAATTATTTGACGATTGGACGGATGTTTCTCATCCCCTTCTTCATGCTCTCCTTTCGATATGAGCGCATGCTGCCTGCGCTGATTATTTTCGTTGTGGCATCAATTACAGATTATCTTGACGGGGTCATCGCTCGTAGACAAGGGACAACCAGCTTCGGGAAATTCATGGATCCGCTTGCGGATAAGCTTCTTGTCGGTGCGGCATTAATCTGCCTGACCCGATTTAAGGGTGGGCTGATTCCAGGCTGGATGGTGCTAATTATCATGGGACGCGAGGTTGTGATCACCACTCTCCGCCTAGTCTTCGTTGGAAGATACGGTACGGTGGTAGCCGCGAGCAAGTGGGGAAAATACAAAACATCGTCACAGATGGCTGTCATAATTATTGGCCTTGTTTTGCTTGTGTGTCAAGAATATAGTCATTTGCTGAATCAAGATCTGGATTTTGCCATCCAGTTCCCGGGACCGATTTACTTTATGATGTACATCCCAATGGTGCTTACAGTCATATCAGGATTGGAATTCCTATACAACAACCGCAAGGGCATCTACGAGTTGATGAGGTCCCCGGACACTTATACGGACGATGAGATTTGATAAGTAATCGGGCTAGCGGAAAGCGGTTAAAGTACCATGGTGTGGGATATTATGGTGAATTAGAAAAATAAGTGGACATTTACCAATACTCCGACATTCGTGAAGTTTCCAAAGTCCCCCTGACAAGGGGGATTTAGGGGGTTGGCTGTGCATTGAAAGTGTCTAAGTAATTCTAAAATCTACCATAGAAGGGACAATCCAAAATGACGCGTCTATTGCTGGATTAATGCACTAGTAGAAATCAGCGATGTGGAAATGACGACCTTATCCGCTGAGACAGGAAAATTTGCACCTAACTGAGCAGAGAATATGTCACAATCTATTCGATGTTTCATCGCAATCGAAATCCCGGAGCCAATCCAGAACCGGTTGGTTCGTATCCAAGAAATGTTACGGAATCAGATTCAAAAAGCATCTTGGGTGAAACCAAGTAACATTCACCTAACGTTGAAGTTTTTAGGCGATATTAATCCCGAAAACATCGAATCGATTGGGAAAGTGGTCGAAGAGATAGCAAGCCGTCACTACAGTTTTTCGTTGCATATCGGCGGGGTTGGTGCATTCCCCAATCTTGCACGTCCCAGGGTTATATGGGCGGGTGTAAGGGTTGGTGCGGAACATGCGTCTGCGCTGGCTCAAGACATCAATCTGGCACTAAGCAGGCATGGATTTCCGCTCGAGACCAAGAAGTTTAATCCCCACTTAACAATCGGCCGGTTGAGAGAAAAAGTAAACCTCAAACCCTACGCGAACCAGTATCGTCAGTATGATAGTATTAACGGCGCGGAGATGACAGTCGGCGCAATCTCGCTCATACGAAGTCAACTTGACTCGAGAGGGGCGATCTACTCAACGTTGCAATCGTATTCACTTAGACAACACTGAAGGATGAATTCAAAGGAGATTTAGTATGGCGTCAGAAGATAAAAGCAAAGCAATAGATCTCGCAATCTCACAGATCGAGCGGCAGCACGGTAAGGGCGCGATTATGCGTTTTAATAGTGAAGATATTGTGCCGGTTGAAGTGATTCCAACTGGCTCGCTTGCACTGGATATCGCACTTGGCGCCGGCGGTGTGCCGCGCGGCCGAATTGTAGAGATTTTTGGGCATGAGTCCAGTGGTAAAACTACGCTCGCTTTACATATCATTGCTGAGGCTCAAAAAATGGGCGGGACCGCCGCATTCGTCGATGTAGAGCATGCAATCGATCCAATGTACGCGAAACGCATCGGCGTCAATATGGAGCACCTACTCATATCTCAACCAGATACAGGGGAGCAGGCGTTAGAAATTGTCGAAACATTAGTGCGTAGCAGCGCCATCGATGTGGTTGTAATTGACTCTGTGGCGGCATTAACCCCCCAAGCAGAAATTGAGGGTGAAATGGGCGATGCACATGTAGGTTTATTGCCTCGCTTGATGTCCAAAGCACTGCGAAAACTCTCTGGGGTAGCAAGCAAGTCGAAAGCATGTATCATCTTTACAAATCAGATTCGTCAAAAGATTGGCGTCATGTTTGGTAATCCAGAAACCACACCGGGTGGCCTCGCCCTCAAATTCCATGCCTCAGTACGACTTGAGATTAGACGAGCGGAAACCCTCAAGGACGGGGACGAAATGGTGGGCAACCGGGTCCGGGTTAAAGTTGCCAAGAATAAAGTCGCTCCTCCCTTCACACAGGCTGAATTCGAAATGACCTTCGGGGAGGGTATTTCAAAGCTCGGAGACCTGCTTGATGTAGGCACAGACCAAGAAATTATAACCAAGAGTGGCGCATGGTTCTCTTATAACAATGAGCGTCTTGGCCAAGGTAGGAATAGCGCCAAAGAATATCTGATTGAACACCCCGAGATTATTAACGAGATCGAAACGAAAGTTCGTGAGAATCTCGGCCTCTCTGCCCAGTCTGCTCCTGGATCTATTGCCGATGTTGACCCTGACGCGGCTGATAAGAAGTAGGCCCCTCCTTCTGGGACTCACATGGATACGCTTGATATTGACGGAGACTATGGCGAAGGGGGCGGTCAAATTCTGCGCTCAAGCCTGAGTTTGTCTGCCATTCTTAACCGCCCCATCCGTATCAATCATATACGTGCTGGTAGGCAAACGCCGGGCTTGGCTCCACAGCACCTCACCAGTATAAATGCGGTCGCTGCAATCACCGATGCTGAAGTGGTTGGTGGAACACTCGGTTCCCAAACTGTGACGTTTTGTCCCCGACAGATTTCCGGCGGAGAGTACACCTGTGATGTTGCAGATGTTCGCCCAAGTGCCGGGGCATTATCGTTAATTTTTCAGGCAATAGCGCTGCCTCTTTCATACGCTAAAATCCCCTCGACCGTCACTTTGCGGGGCGGAACACACGTCCCCTGGAGTCCCACCGTCCATTATCTACAAGAAATTTTCATGCCAATGGCAGCAAAGTTCGGGCTTCAAGGTTCGATTCAACTGAACCGGTGGGGCTGGTTCCCCAAGGGCGGTGGAGAAGTGATTGCAAAGATAAAGCCGACCGAAGATTGGCGGGGTATGGCACTTAAAGATCGCGGAAAATTGCGGGCAATTCACGCGGTTTCAGCCGCCTCCAATCTCCCTGAACACATTATTGATCGGCAGCGCAAGCAGATCCAGAGGCGCCTTACACGATTCGACTGTCCGGTCACTGTCGAACCTATTAAAGGCAAGGCTATCGGACAAGGATCGCTTGTGTTCCTGAAGGCGGAATTTGAAAATGTTGAAGCCGGATTCTCCGCGCTGGGCAGGCGTGGCAAACGTGCCGAGCGTGTCGCAGATGAAGCCTGCGACGCGTTACAGAATTTTCTGGTATCAGACGCAGCAGTTGACTCTCATCTTGGAGATCAGCTGACTCTTCCGATGGCGCTTGCAGCGGGAGAATCCCGCTTTACTACCTCTCGAATTACGCGGCACCTCACTACAAACATCTGGTTGATCCAACAGTTCTTACCAGCCCGATTTGAAGTGATCGGTGCTGAGAATGAACCAGGGGAGATTATCAAGGTGGAAACTTGAACGTGGGATTGCCATCGAAAAATAGGGCCGTACCTAACCGTCCCCGACAGCACAGATGAAATCAGTTAATACAACTCGCAGATTGGAAAATCAAGTAATCGACGAACTCATAGAGCAGGGAATTTGTGATAAAATCTTCCCTGGAGCCGTTGCCTATATCTCTACACGTGACGCCCCCCCATACTGTGAAGCGTTCGGGTTCAGAATGTGCACGCCGACCATTAAGCCAATGCGTCGTGACACAATTTTTGATCTTGCCTCCCTTACCAAACCAATTGTAACAGCGACGCTCATGATGCGTTTGATTGGGAATGGAACTGTCGAACTCACCACACCGATCCAACATCTTATGCCCGAATTCAGCCATCCGCAAGTGACAGTCTCCCATCTCTTGACGCACACCTCCGGATTACCGGCGTGGCGACCAACCTACTTAGAATCAACAAGTCAGGATGGAGTCGATGACTATCTCAATCAAATCCCATTAGATTATCCAACAGGAACGCAGGTTATTTATAGCTGCTTGGGTTACATCCTTCTTGGAAAACTGATTGAGCGGTTAACGGATGAATCGCTGGATGCGCTCGCACAGGAATGGATTTTTCAACCGCTTGGGATGAACTGCACGGGGTATAATCCGCCGTCGAGATGGACGGGCAAGTGCGCGGCGACCGAGGATTCAAACAACTTTGAGAAACGGATGGTAGAACATCGCCCATACCATTGGCGTAAAGGAATCATCGTAGGCGAGGTCCATGACGAAAATGCCCATTTCCTTGGTGGGGTCTCAGGAAACGCAGGGCTGTTTTCGACAGCAACAGACCTCTCAATATTTTGTCAAGTACTCATCGACGGCGGAGATGGCATGTTGACAGCAGAAGCCATTGAGGAAATAACAACCGTTCACACAGTAGGATTAAACGAATCGCGCGGACTTGGCTGGATTATATTGGAGGATGGCTCGCTTTACCATACGGGATTTACGGGAACTTCGATACGAATCAACGTAGAAAAGAAAATGTTCGCTATCCTGTTAACGAACCGGGTTCATCCCGATGCGTCTCGTCCCGGCATTATTGATTTTCGAGCCAAGTTTCATCAATCTATTTTTTCACTATGAAAGGAAGGCAACAAACATGCGTGAAACATTGAATGAGTTTTTAGATAGTATCAAGGAGCCATTGACAAGGGTAGTGGGAGAATCGATAGTCAATATCCTATATGCAATTATGATTTTAATTGCATTGCTCATTGCCTATAAAGTATCGAAGAGATTGATTATCGGTGCGATGCAAAGTCAGCAACGCACCGATAATGAAGTCCGACAGTTCATGGCAATGTGGAGATATGGATTTTTGCTGGCAGGTATTGTCTTTGTCATTGTCAGTCTGTCGGGGTCACTGGCTGCGATGGGGTTGACTGTTGCTTTTGTCAGTATGATTTTGGGTTGGTCGCTTCAGCGTCCGGTAACCGGTGTCGCAGCGTGGTTAATGGTGATGATTAAACGTCCGTTTATGATTGGCGATCGTATTATTATCCAAGGTGTACGCGGCGATGTCTTGGAAATCTCACCCACCCACGTTCTGCTGGGTGAAGTTGGCGGCACAGTGGGTGGTGAGGAGTCTTCCAATCGCGGCATTTTGATTCCCAACGCAGTGCTGTTCGATCAGATGGTAATCAATTATGCCGTTTCTGACGAGACCAAATACATCTTAGATGAAGTGCCTGTGAGAGTGTCCTACGATTCGGATTATAAACTGGCAGAGGAGACATTAATTGCTTGCGCCCAAGAAGTGACACAGGAAATTATAGAAGATACGGGCAGTGCACCCGAAGTACGAGCGGAGTTCTTTGATTCAGGGGTAAGGATGCGCCTGCGTTATCAATCAATTGCTGTGGATCGACAGAAAATATCGACAGCGATTGTCGCAAAGGTGGTAGAAGCATTTGGAAAGAGCGATCAGCTTGGTTTTGCATACACCCACTCCGCTATAGAGTATAAATTGTCCGAAGCAGCGTCTCTGCCACCAATGTATAAGGAGGTTGCTCTAAATCAAGAAGATGGCCAAGATTGAGTCAAGCGCCAACCCCTGTTTTTCAGTCAAAGTAATATGAAAATATGAAAATAACAAACCTCCACATACTGAAATATGTCGTGGGCTTGGCTTGTCTGTTTCTTTTCGTCCTGAATGCAAAAGCACAGGTTAACATTGAGACTTTGCGACGGCTAGACTCAAAGCCGGGCTGGTATAACGACCTTACTTTAAGCCTAACATACCAATCCGGGAATACAGACCTACTCAGATTCAAGAGCAGCTTGCGATCAGATTATTGGTTTGACAAGTATCACACTTTCGGCATTGCTACCTTACAGCAAGGCGAGCAAGGCGGAAAACTGTATACTGATAAGGGATTCATTCACCTACGGGGTGCCCGCTCTATCATCGAACATCTAGGCGTAGAGATGTTTCTTCAGAAACAGTTCAATGAGTCGATTCTGTTACGAGATCGAAATTTGGCTGGCGGGGGCATGCGTATCTCAGCCCTCAAGCAACGCGCGGATAAGAAAAATACGGGACTGAACCTCTATCTCGGTATTGGGGCAATGTGGGAAAACGAGACCATAAACGATAAGGGACACGGCGAGATCGAGACGAGTATTATCCGTTCTACCAATTACATCTCTGCAGCATGGCGAATTGATAAACGATTTACCATCGTGATCACTGGCTATTATCAACCTTACACCCAGAATTTTTCTGATTTTCGCATTCTGTCTGAAAGTCGTTTTGAATTTCATGTGACGAAAAAAGTGTCAATCAACACCCGATTAAACCTGCGCTACGACAGTGAACCGCCTACTGGCATTGAGGTACACGATTTAGAAATTGTTAATGGACTGAGTTATAAGTTTTGAATCTGAAATAGATATGAACCGACAGATGAAATTCCTTCTTGGTATTGCAGGAGGTGTAGTACTCATTCTATTATGTCTTTACTTTTTTTTGCTTAGGCAAAAAGATGAGGATATCTCGATTATGCCGCCCGCTCCGCCTCGCTATGTTACACCCGTTCCACTGCCGCCGCCAATACCTTCAACTATCGCGGTTCGAGCATCCCTGCCGATCCAAGATCTTGAAAACCTTGCGTCATCGGCACTTGATGACTATTTGCGTAACCCTATCCATACGAAAAATGATTCAATGGAGTACTATGTGACGTTAGCGCTGCGTGAACTCACCATGAAAGGCTTAGAAGGTTCGTCACAAGGATTTAGTTCCGCCGAACAGGTAATTGAGGTGGAGGTACTACTCACCTTTAGCGGATGGGCACGCGTCTATAAGCAAATTTTTGGAAAAACGCTGCAAAAACGGGAAGATGTTACTGGTAGTGCAGTTGCCAAATTACAACTTGGACTAACATTCAATTCGGATTGGAGCGTCACCGGGACAGCGCACTCGGACCTCCTTATCCAACAGGCGGACATTGAGATTTTGGGCTTAAAGGTCTCAATACGGCGGCCCCTTACAAAATTAATAAAGGAAATAGTTCTCCCTAAATTGGAAGCTAAAATTATTAAATATATCACCCAGATAGAGATAAAAAGCCGTATCTCCAGTTTGTGGGCACGACTCTATGACCCGATAGTAGTAAATTCAGAGCCACCTATTTCACTTTCAATAGAACCGTTAGAGATCCTCGCGCAACAACCCTCGAGTGATGCAGAAACAGTCTACCTCCATTTGGGAATAAAAACCTACATCAAGGTAAACATTGGAGATGAATCTCTGATTGGGCGTGGTGCGATGGATACAGAGAATTCACCGACAGGAGATGGGGAAGTGGAAAAAAAAGAGACACCGAACCTCCATTTTGTGGATTCTCTTGAATCAGGATACAGCATTACGGCACCAATCCTAGTGACTTACACAACCATTGAACAGCTAGCCCGTCCCCACGTAGAGAAAGCACACCAGATTAAAGGGATCGAAACATTTGTTGATAGTTTAACCATCTACGGGAGTCAAACTAAACTGGTTGCTGGGTTATCTTTTAAGATGCCGAAACTCCGTGCGAGCGGCCAGGTTTATCTCCTCGGCACACCTCACTATGGCCCCGGTGAGATGATGCTTTCAGTTACCGATTTTGACTATACGCTCACGACGCGAAATCTACTTATAGAGATGGCAGAGGACATAGGTGGGAGTGCATTTCCTCACCTGCGTGAGGAAGTAGAATCGAAACTTGTGTTTTCGTTGGAAGATCAGTTGACGCTGTTGCGGGCAAAGCTTCAATCGGCAATTGAAAACCGGGTTGTCGGTTCCCATATTCGCTTACATGGGACTGTAGATACAATTACCCCAGAAGGAATTTATTTAAGTTCAGAGGGTGTCCATATCCCTTTCCACTTAGAGGGAAAGCTGCTTAGTGAGGTTGAATTAAATCCTTTGGATAGTTCTGAGCAGTCAGCTATTTCGGAATTGCCTAAAGAGTAGTAAGCGACTTTTGACCAAAGTCATAAATAAATTAGCCATTGGATTAGTAACAATAAGATGTCAACATGTCCTAATAACTTGAGTCAAAAAGGTATGTTATGCTCCTTGACCGACTGAAAAATAGATTCAAATTTCAGATTGAACAACTACTGCTGCGTGGTGCACACTCTCGATTACTATTTATTGCATCACTGGTTGGCTTGGTTGCTATTGCCGGAGGGTTGCTGGTGCAGGCAACGAACGCAACCTTTGAGAACAACAAAACAGCGATCTGGTGGGCATTTTTGCGCTTGACCGATCCGGGGTACTTGGGAGACGACGAAGGAGTAGCGCGTCGTGTGATTTCAACCACGTTGAAGGTGAGTTTTAGAGAACTGAAGGATATATCAGCGGATCGTGGTGAAATCGCCCTAGGAGTTCGCTTGGAAAACAGTTCGATTGATCTGAATCCGGTACAAAACAAGATCTATACATTGAAGGAAACGGCTGATCTGATTGTATTGGTTCGGGAGGATGCAACATGAACAACTGGCAAGAAATTCTTGACGTATTAAGGAAAAAGCTTGTCTCTTTGGGAGATGTCACAATAACGCCAGCCGTTTTGATTACGGTTGTGTTGATTTTGTTAGGGGCGTTTTGGGTGTCGCACTTGTTGCGAGGTATGTTGCGGCGCAATGTGTTTAGACGGACGCACCTAAACATCGGTACACAAGAAACCATCGCCCGTATATTGCACTACATCATAATGTTGCTGGGCGTATTTATTGCTGTACAACAGGTTGGGGTTGATTTGACAACCTTGGCTGCGATAGGTGCGGTATTGATGGTTGGGATTGGCTTGGGATTGCAAAATATTACCAGTAATTTTATCAGCGCGATGATTCTATTGTTTGAGCGTCCTGTGCAGGTGGGCGATTTTGTTGAAGTCGGTGGTGTACAGGGCCGTATTCGTAGGATTAAAACACGCAGTTCAGTAGTTGAAACGCTGGACAATGTGTCTATCATTGTACCCAATTTAAATTTCATCACTCAAAACGTAACAAACTGGAGTTATCGAGATTCAAAAGTGCGTATCCATGTATCTGTTGGCGTGTCCTACGGTTCAGATGTTGACTTGGTCGCAGAAACCTTGTTACAGGTAGGGCGTTCCCATCAAGAGGTGTTGTTGAATCCTGAACCGACGATACAGTTTTTGGAATTTGGCGACAGTTCACTTAACTTTGTTTTGTTGGTCTGGATCAATGATGCTTCCCGTCAGTACTTGGTAAGGAGCGACCTGAATTTCGCAGTCGTAAAAGCGTTTCGAGAGCAAGGTATTACCATTGCGTTTCCACAGAGAGATCTGCATATACGGACTGCCGTGCCGCTCGAACTGAACCAGCAAGACTTGAACCAATCATGAGGGTCGGTATAGTGTTACTATGACGGAAGTCGGTTTAACCATTTTACTCAGCGAGCGTTCGGAGCTTGTTAAGGGGCGATCCATCGGGTTAATCACCAATCACACCGGGGTGGACGCGCAGTTTCGGAGTAACCTCACACTGTTCGCTGAACAGCCAAAAATGGAGCTTGCCGCGCTATTCAGTCCTGAACACGGCATAGCCGGAAGCGCGCAGGCTGGCATCCATATTACCTCTACAAACAACCAGAGCCAACAGATACCAATTCATAGCCTCTATGGGGATACGCGAGACCCAACATCGGAGATGCTAACTGGTATTGATACGTTGGTATACGATATCCAAGATGTAGGTTCCCGTTTTTACACCTATATTTCGACGCTCTTTCGATCGGTGAGAGCAGCTGCGGCTAACGGTGTGGATTTTATCGTTCTCGATCGTCCAAACCCCATTCGCGGTGATCGTGTTGAAGGAAACCAACTTCAATCCCCTTTCCGATCATTCGTTGGGGAAACTGACCTGACCATCCGTCACGGCATGACTGTGGGTGAACTTGCGTACCTCTGCAAAACCGAGATCGATTCGGCAGCTCGATCCAAACCGGATCAGGGTTCAAGTCAACTCGACGTGGTTCCTATGCGTGGTTGGAAGCGGACGATGTGGTATGATGAAACCGAACTGCCATGGGTGCCCCCTTCGCCAAATATGCCGACTATCGAGACCGCGACGCTGTATCCCGGTACCTGTCTCCTTGAAGGCACAAACCTATCCGAAGGGCGCGGAACGACTAAGCCCTTTGAGTGGATAGGAGCACCGTGGATAGAGGCGGAGAGATGGGCAGATAAACTCAATGATATTGCGCTCTCCGGTATCTACTTCCGTCCAATCCACTTTACCCCCACTTTCTCCAAGTACGCAGACCAGCGGTGTCATGGTGTGCAAGCCCATGTTACAGATCGCGATCAATTCAAACCCGTTGAGGTTGGCTTGCACCTTATCGCAACGGCGCAACACCTCTATTCTGATGACTTTCATTTTTTGCAAAACGGTGGACGATACTTCTTTGATCTCTTAGCCGGAACCGATGAAGTACGCCTGATATTGGCATGCGGTGAATCACCGACCACGATCCTTCAGGCGTGGGAAGGCGAAGTAGAGAGTTTTACCGAGCACCGCCGTTCGTATCTGCTTTATGATTGAGTATAAAAGGGGGGCGGCAACCATGAATTCTTTCTTCCAAATTGCTCAAAAGCAGACAAAAAAAGTTATAGGACTAATGTCCGGTACTTCTGTCGATGGTGTTGATGCAGCACTTGTCCAAATTCAGGGCAACGGTTTAGATGCCCGCGTCGAACTGATCGCCTTCCATACACACCCCTTTGGATCGGAAGTCAGAGCGCGCATCTTCGATCTTTTCCAGCCGGAGACAAGCAGCGTTGACGAAATTTGCCAGATGAACTTTCTTATTGGGCAAGTTTTTGCAGATGCGGCACTGTCGGTCGTTTCCGCTGCAGGGTTGGAGATGGAAGAGATAGACCTGATCGGTTCGCATGGACAGACCGTCTATCACCTTCCACCACAGGCGGAGGCAGAGTACGTCCCGTCCACACTACAACTCGGAGAACCGGCGGTCATCGCCTATCGCACTGGCGTGCCGACAATTGCGAATTTCCGGGTTGCAGATCTCGCAGCAGGCGGGCAAGGGGCACCATTAGTGCCGTATGTTGATTTTCTGCTGTTTCGGCAAACCGATCGCACTATTGCCTTGCAGAATATTGGAGGGATTTCCAATGTGACACTCATCCCCGCGGGAGCATCAAGCTCGGATGTTATTGCCTCAGATACGGGACCGGGAAACATGATTATCGACTCAGTTATGGAAACTCTTACCGATGGCGAGGAAAAGTACGACAATGTGGGTCAATATGCTTCGCAAGGGAGCGTTTCTGAGCCGCTGCTCGCGGAGTGGTTGGAACATCCCTTTCTCACGGCACCACCCCCTAAGACAACGGGACGTGAGGTATTTGGCAGACAGTTCGCTAATCAGGTTCTGGAACAAGCACGAACTTATAGCGTGAATCCACCGGATTTGGTTGCCACCTTGACAGCGTTCACCGCACAGACAATATTCGACTACTATCGCCGATTTCTATTCCCACACTATTCCGTGGATGAAATTTATATCAGTGGGGGAGGCAGTCACAATCTCACGTTAATGCAGCATCTAAAGACGCTATTCCGACCAATTCCGCTATTGTCGGCTGATGCCATCGGGGTTTCGAGCGATGCCAAAGAGGCGATCGCCTTTGCTGTACTTGCCAATGAGGCAGTTCATGGGCGTCCGACAAACCTACCACAAGTTACAGGAGCATCAAAACCGATGGTACTTGGGACCTTCTTTCCTGCATGAAGTCGCCTCTCCGGCAGCAAAGAAGCCGAGTTTTTCCCTAGTCTCGGAACGGACGGATAAACTCGGCTTCTCTTTAGGCACTGTGGTTTCTTTCTCTACAAGCTGAAAATTTCTAACGACGGTCGTTCAACCCCTTCCGGGGAAGGTAAGTTCAGCAACGCCAGATTTGTCCAATTCGCCTTTGCCAAGCACGATCATTCTATCGTACTGCTTTTTGGTCGCATCGGCAAGTGGAAGGTTCAAGCCAGCGGCTTCCGCGAGATCAAGCGCGATGCCCGAATCTTTCGACGCATGCGCTGCGGAAAAGTAACATTCATGATCGCGAGCCTCCATGTCTTCGCCGTCGGTCTCCAAGACACGGGAGTTTGCACCGGTTTGGGCGAACACCTCTTGCAGCATTCCCAAATCTAACCCAAGTGCAGCACCCAGTCCAAGCCCTTCCGCCAAGCCTGCGGTGTTAATGTTCATAACCATATTTACGAGTGCCTTGACTTGGGCAGCCTGTCCAGCATGACCGATATATCGTAGAGAAACGCTCATTGAATCGAGAATTGGTTTGGCGTCGTTGAAGACTGCCTCTTTCCCTCCGCACATCAGATAGAGGGTGCCTTCCCGTGCCTGGGTGATACTGCTCGCCATACAGCCTTCAAGGCTCGACGCACCGTGCTTCTCTGCCAGTTGTTCGACATCCACGTGGACCTGCGGCGAGATTGTCGCGCAATTGATAAATGTGGTCCCGCTTGCTCCTTTGAGCAAACTGTCCCCTGCATCCTCTGAGAAGATCGTCCGCATGGCGTTGTCATCCGTCACAACGGTGATAATGTAATCCGAGAGTTCTGTCACGCGCGCAAGCTGATCCGTTGCTTCCGCACCGATCTCCTCACCGAGCGATGTCGCACGTTCTCCATCCGCATCGTAAACCGCGACGACGGAAAATCCTTCATCATTTAAGTGGCGTGCGATGTTTGCTCCCATCCTGCCCACGCCTACAACGCCGATTTTGTAATCTGAATTTGCCATGTTTTCCTCCTTGGATGATTTAGTTGTACCCCAACTTTGAAAGGGTTTCAGTATCATAAGAAATTACAGCGAAAAAAGCAACCTCGACTATGTTCGCAGCTGCCCATTTCCGTAGACGATGTACTTATAACTCGTCAGTCCCTCAAGTCCCATGGGACCCCGACAGTGAAGCTTTTGTGTGCTGATGCCCACTTCGGCGCCGAGACCAAATTCGTAGCCGTCGGTGAAGCAGGTGCTGGCATTGACATAGACCGCAGCCGAATCCACTTCTTTAAGGAAACGCTGCGCCGTAGTATAGTTCTCCGTCACGATTGTATCCGAGTGGTGAGAACCGTAGGTTTCGATATGCTCCACCGCTGCGTCAAAATCTGATACTATACGGATTGATAGGATGTAATCGAGGTATTCGGTTCTCCAATCCTCCTCTGTTGCAGGAAGGAGGTCGGGACAGATTGCTCGTGTTCGATCGCATCCTCTCAGTTCAACTTCCGCGGCAGCAAATTTTTCACACATTGACGGAAGAAAGTTCGGTGCGATCTGTTCATGCACGAGCAGGGTTTCCATCGCGTTGCAGACTGCGACCTTATATCCGCTTTTTGCGTTAATACAGATCTCCTCCGCCATCTGAATATTAGCTGCTTGATCGATATAGACATGGCAGATTCCGTCCGCGTGACCGAGCACTGGAATCTCTGACTGTTTCATGAGATAGCGAACTAACTCGTAGCTTCCCCGCGGCACAATAAGATCAATCAGGTCGGGCAGTGCAATCATCTCGTGGACAGCCTGCCGGTCGGTGATATCTACGAACTGAACGGCACCCGGTATTCCTTCTCTTTCCGCCGTTTCGCCCAAGATATTGGCAAGCGCAGTGTTAGAATGAATTGCCTCGGACCCACCGCGCAAGATAACACCGTTCCCTGACTTTATACATAAAGCAGAAACCTCGACGGTGACATCTGGACGCGATTCATAGATCACGCCGACCACTCCGATTGGAACACTGACCCGACCTATCTGCAAGCCGTTAGGTCGCTCCCGAATATGTGCTACTTCTCCTATTGGATCTGGCAATGCAGCAACCTGTTTCAAATTATCTGCCATCCGGTCAATCTTCTTATCGTCCAATTCCAACCGTTGCATCAGTGGCTCGGCAAGCCCTGTCTTTCGCCCTTCCTCCAGATCAATTTGATTTGCTTCTTGAATTTTGTCTTTGAATGTCAGGATGCTGTCCGCCATCGCCAGCAGTGCTTTGTTACGCACATCAACAGAAGTTTTAGAGAGTGTGCGTTTGGCAGCTTTGGCAACTTGGGCTTTTGAGCGGATCATCTCCTGAATTGTTTGGTTCATAATATTCGTTCTCCTAAATCTTGTAGCTATATTAACCTTTAGTGCTAGTTGGTAGAACTATCCTTTTCACTTCTTGGTTCACTTGTTCATTAATGAATCAATGGACCCACAAACAAATTGCTTTCACGTTTCACGCATCACGTTTCACTCACAGATTAGCCAGCGAATAAAAATCCCAAGTAAACACCCACTCCGACTAAAACGACCGCCACACCGATCACAGCAAGCACAATTTTCCAAGTCAAAATGCTCGATCCTCCTTCCTGCTCCAATGTTTCCCAGAATACCCGCTCATCTGCTGTTTCCTGCTCTGCTCCTTCTGCTTGAGGATCTCCTGCAATAACGGCTGCTTCAGGTTCCTGCGTCGAGATTTCTGTCTCATCCAGTGATTGGGAATCCGCCTGCGTGTCACTGCTGCTTCCAGTGGAACTTTCGGCAGGTGCATCAGCTTGGGAATCTGACTCTGGTGGGACGGTCGGCTGGCTTGAGCCTGTCTCTTCGTTCGTAGCCCCCGCAGCTGCGGGCGGGTCTGCCGCCGTTGTGGAAGAGTCAGATTGTTCCTCCTGTTCATCCGATGACATCACCTCGGTTGGACCTGTTACCCCCTCGGCGGTATCAATCGGAGGCCCCACGTCGTGATCTGCCTCCGCTGCATCTTCCTCCGTATCCGGTGATGCTGACTGTTTTCCTGACCACATCGCTTGACGCTGCTCCTTGATTTTTTCTTGCAACGCCTGTTTGTCTTTCTCACTCAGCTGCACGACAGTTGCCTCCTGAGTAACATTTGCTGTACTCTTCACTATTTGTCGGAAATTTGGTCGATTGTAACAACCGTACCATCACTGACCTGTTTGAACATCTTTGGATCACCGAGAAGTTTGCCGACAACATTGACCGGACTTGCAGGCCGAATCTCGGCACCTCGACTCATCGGGGTAGGCCCAAAGAAGATACAGAACGCTGTGCCGGGGGGCCAATACGCAAGTTCCCCCAACTCCACAACCTCTTGTGCGTCATCGGTCTCCGCTTCCACCGGGATAGAAAAGTAGATTTCATCACCCCAGATATTCCCCGGTGCCTCGATCGGTAGAGCATTCCAAATGCGTTGTGCTGTTTCCGACTGATTCAACTCTGCTTCCATGACAACAGGTTCAGCGCTGATTCTGATTCGCTTCTGGGACATGATGGACCTCCAAGATGGAAAGCGAGCAAGCTCCCATTTGCTGTTGACTAATGGGGTGCTTTTTGCGATAATAGGCATTCAGCAAGATTTATTCTATCATAAGCCCTCAGACATTCTCAACACAAAAAACGGTCATAAGGGAGGAAACAGAATGAGGTTGAAAAATCGTGTTGCAATTATAACAGGCGGCGGACAGGGGATTGGTCGGGCAACCTGTTTGCTGCTTGCCAAAGAGGGAGCGAATATCGTTATCGCAGAATATAACCCCACCACAGCCGAAATTGTTGGCAAAGAGGTCGAAACGCTTGGGGGGCGGTGTCTTGTCGTCCAAACCGATGTCTCAGATGGTGCTTCTGTACGCTCCATGGTGAGTCAGACAATTGAGGCTTTTGGACGGATCGATATCCTAATAAATAATGCCGGAATTTTTAGCTACACACAGATCGAGGAATGCACCGAAGAGGAGTGGGATCGAATAATGGCGGTCAACCTCAAGGGACCGTTTTTGTGCTCCCAAGCTGTAATTGACACGATGCGAAAACAGAAGTCCGGGAGGATTATCAGCCTGGGTTCCTTGGCAGGTCAAGTCGGTGGACTTGTTGCATCTGCACCGTATTCTGCCTCGAAAGCAGGCGTTATGTGTCTGACGAAATCTTTAGCGCGTGCGCTCGGACCAGACAACATCACGGTCAATGCTATCGCTCCCGGGGTCGCTGCGACGGACATGACAACAAACCATCCGGATCTAACCGCCCAGATGGTGCTGGGGCGGGTAGGCGAACCGGAGGAGATCGCAAGTGCGATTCTGTTTTTAGCTTCCGATGAAGGCTCATACGTGACTGGCTTCACGCTCAATGTCAACGGTGGAATGTTTATGTCGTCCTGATGGAGCTTGTACATTAAGGACGCTTCTGATACAATCCTAACGGTTCAAGAACTGGAACTTTGAAACTTTAGATAGTAGGAGAAAAGATGCAGATTGCAAATAGATTAAAGAGGATTCCACCTTACCTGTTTATCGAACTAAGGAATAAAATAAACCAAGCGATTTCCGACGGTATTGATGTCATCAGCTTGGGGATCGGCGATCCGGTTGAGCCAACCCCACAACCTGTAATCGACGAACTCTGCCGCACTGCTGCCGACCCCGCAAACCATCGTTACCCGACGGACGAAGAGAAGGGGATGTTCGCGTTTCGGAAAGAAGTTGCGGATTGGTACGCTGAACGGTACAACGTTGAGTTAGATCCGGAAGAAGAGGTACTTGGATTGATCGGATCGAAGGAGGGCTGCCACCATTTTATTCTGGCTGTTGTGAATCCCGGCGAGACAGTACTGATGACGGATCCAGGGTATCCAGCGTATCGTGCGAGTATCTTCATGGCTGAAGGCGAGCCTTATAACTTTCCAATCACGGGAGACAACGGTTTTTTACCCAAACTCGCTGACGTTCCCTCGGATGTCGCCGACCAAGCCACAGCGATGTTCCTGAATTACCCGAACAATCCGACAGGTGCAACCGCAACGCCTGAGTTCTATGCAGAGGTCGTTGAATTTGCTAAGAATTACGATGTCGCTGTGTGTCATGATAACCCGTATAGCGAAATCGTTTTTGAAGGGGAAGAGCCGTTGAGCTTTCTGTCAACGCCGGGCGCAAAGGATGTTGGGGTTGAACTCAATTCCTTGTCGAAGCCGTTCAATATGACAGGCTGGCGTATTGGAATGGCGATGGGGAATGCAGAACTGATCACGGGAATGGCGAAAGTTAAAGGCAACACCGACTCTGGAATTTTCAACGCGATTCAATACGCTGGGATCGCTGCCTTGACAGAGTGCCGAGATAACATCGAGAAAATGATGCCTATCTACACCGATCGCCGTGAAAGAGTCGTCAACACCTTCAAGGAACTGGGTTGGACTGACTATGATGTGCCAAAGGGAACGTTTTATCTCTGGTTACCAACGCCTGAAGGTATGAATTCTGTGGATTTTGCAACGTTGATGTTTGAGGAGGCAGCAGTTGTAATTGCGCCCGGAGCATCTTACGGCGAGTATGGGGAAGGGTATTTTCGACTGGTTTTGACCGTGCCTGATGATCGGTTGGACGAGGCGTTGGATCGGATAAGAAAGGCACTGAGTTAATCAAGGAGTAAGGGGACGGTACGATCCTACCAACTTGTGAGCGGTTGGAAACGACAGAGGGTCGGTGATATGTAAGTAGGTATTACAGGCTATCCTGTCCCCTACATTCTGGAGCCGTGCCAGTTTTGAGGACTTTATAACTACATATCGAATCCCCAGAAGGCATGTGACATTCTCGCTCGACCGGTACGTCGAGTAGCCGCTGTAACAGTGATAACTCCAGCTGACACAGTTGGGGATATTTCTGTGCGATAGATTCAAGCGCACAATTGTGTTCCTTAAGAATGTAGGCATTGGGTGTCTCTGTGATCTCAACCTGATAGCCTTCTTCATCCAAGAACGCAGCAAGTACTTTGATCTTTTCGTCTAATCTTTTCCCCTCGATAGTGTCGAGGCACGTCTCAATCTTCGCTTCCATCTGATATTCAAGGAGTTGATTGACTTTTTCAGCACCGTCAATCATTACCAGAGCATCCAAAGTCCCCAGTGCGAATCGTGGGTAGTCATTCGGAAATAGACTTTCTTTGGCTTCAGGGGTAAGTTTATAGATATAAACAGGTCTGCCCCGGCTAATTTTTTCGCGATAGTGTTGAATGTGCCCCTCCCGCTCTAAGATCGCAAGATGTTGACGAACTGTCATTGAGTGGAGATCCAACTCTGCAGCAATTTCACCAGCTGTCATACCGTTATTTTTTTTCAAGAGTTCGACGATCGCGCCGCGCGTGTCCTTTGGTACTGATTTCATCGTTTTATCTTCCCGGCTTTGGTAGTGAATACGCTTTAACTTCCCCGCATCCCTATTTCTCCACAATTCCTTGATCAGACCGAAATACCAGATGATGGCCTTCCCCTGTATAATACCATAGAGATTATATCAGAAAAATAGCACATTTACAAGTGAAAATGGGTTTTTTAAGTTATTTACTTGACAAAACATAAAATATCGTGTTACCATTCCGCCAATTCGATGCTAGACCTTGGTACGGTAAGACAGTCCAACAGCCTTTTAGGAGAAGAGGTAAATGACAACAAGGGCAAATGCAACGGTCGGTGGAGTGTTCAATCAGAACCTCGTTGAAACACCGATTGACGACACTGAAAACTATGAAGGCAGTAGCGAATGGCCAACGCCATCAGAGGAAGAGCCCCCAACTCTCCAAATTGATGCACTAAGCACCTGGCTGCAAAAAGTTGCACAACACAGTCTCTTGTCCAGAGAGGAAGAGATTGAATTTGCCAAACGGATTGAAGAAGGTGATGAAGGTGCGCGTGATGAGCTGGTTCAAGCTAACTTGCGGTTGGTGGTTTCAGTTGCAATGAAATATCAAGGCCATAATGTCCCTTTGGAAGATCTCATCCAAGAGGGCAACATTGGGCTAATGCGCGCAGCAAGTAAATTCGACTATCGGAAGGGATTTAAATTTAGCACCTACGCTATATGGTGGATTCGACAGGCGATCATGAGAACGCTCGATAACTGCTCACGCTCGATCCGGCTGCCATCTTACGTTGTTGCAAAGGCGACCAAATTCGATTCGGCTCATGCACATCTCAGCCAAACACTCCATCGCGAACCGACTATTGAGGAACTATCCGAAGTGCTTGATTTGACCGATAAACAGATCGAAGATCTTCTATTGCTCAATTCAGGTACGGTCTCGTTAGAGCTACCACTTAACGACGAAACAAATGCAACGACTTTGAGAGATCTAATTGAGGATCCCCAAGCAAATCCTGAAGCGGGTCCAATTGCAGATTTGGTTGAAGAGGATTTAGTAGACACACTTCTCAGTAAATTGAAAGCGCGTGAGCGTAAAGTGATCAAGATGCGCTTCGGCCTTGAAGATGGCGAAGAAAAGACGCTGCGCGAAATTGGGGAAAAGATGGATGTTACGCGGGAAAGGATTCGACAATTGGAGATCGAGGCACTCGCGCGGATTAAACGTCTGTACGATGAGACCGGTGAACTTCGGATTACTACGGAAGCACCAAGTTGCCCAGCTGCGTAGCACCTACCAACATTAAGGAGAGGCAATGAAGAATCTATTGGACAAATTAAAACCGAAACAACCTCAAACTGTAGAGGCGTCTGGGCTGCTGACTGTCACTGAGGGTGCCAAGCAAAAGATTCAATCGGTGATTGAAGACCAAGGGATGGAGGTTGATGGATTGCGGATTAGTATCAGCGGACGCTCTGCCTCAGCATTTGAGTATGGATTAGGTCTGGAAGTTGACCCAAATCCAGATGATATCGTGATCGACTGCGGTGAATTCAAGGTTTTCATCGACTCGGAAAGCGCCGAAAACCTAAAGGGGGCAACCGTTGATTATGTAGAAGATCTGAATTCAAGCGGCTTCAAGATTGATAATCCGAACACGCCTACTTGGGATAATCCTAAAGCCCAAGCCATTCAGCAACTCATTGACGAACGGATTAATCCTGCGGTTGCATCGCATGGTGGGCAGATTGATCTGTTAGATGTTACTGATGATTCTATCTACATTCACATGGGTGGTGGCTGTCAGGGATGTGGCATGGCAAATGTCACCTTGAAGCACGGCATAGAGGGAATGATTCAAGAGCATTTTCCTGAAATCAAGAATATTATCGATACCACCGATCATGCAGCCGGGGATAACCCCTACTACCAGCCAAGCAAGGGGTAAAGAAGTAGTGTGATTCTCGACGAGCGGGCTGTCCTTCGAATGTAAGCCCCGCACCAAGACTTTAGTTGCTGAGTATCAAACTATCTCTGTTGGTTTGCGGAGGTTGTCGTGAACAAGCGTTGTCTCAACTTGTGCCTTATTGCTATGACCGTGCTTCTCAGTGGCTATGTGGGTTATAGGTTCTACGTTACCCATGTTGAAACTGCGCTATCGACATCGATAGCAAAGCAGGCTCAGTTTGATCCTAATAGTGCAATTACGGCGACCGATCGGGCGTTTTTGCGGCAAGCAGAACTTGTTAGCCAGCAGCCAAGAGAGATCGAAAAGCGATTTCCGTCCCTGAAGCTTCCGGCATGGGTGTATACGCCGGCGAAATGGGATAGCAACCGTTTCAGTCCTATTAAGGTTATTTTTCAACAGGTGGACGTCGTTGTGTTTGAGGCAGTTGAGATGCCTAATCACAGCAGGCACGGGGCTCGAGCGTTGAAGGAACAGGCACTCCCAGAACTAGGTGTAGTTGGTGGTCAAGAAGGAGTATACATAAGCAATCCCCCAATTCCCGAAGCTCCTCCCGATATTCATCGCCATTTTCCACCCCGCGATGTGGATCCCGATTCGCCAGATCCGCCCCCAAAGTCATATCCACTGATCGCGACGATGATTATAGATCGAGATGGCACAACTTTAATGCTGCTCGAAGATTGGATAGAATTGGTAGGAGGTGCTGACCATGCCCAGACGCTTCTTGAGGAAGCTGGATGGCAGGACTCCCTGCCAATTCAAACATACATCCCTCGATCTACTTTCACACCAGAAACACCACCCACCAACCATCATATTCCAGAGTAAATATATCATTGATGATTTTTTAACGATAACAAAACAGTAGCACAACGAACGGCAGGTAACGCCTCGTAGAGGCAGATGCGTGGATCTGCCTCTTTTTTTTCAGGGGCTATATTGACAATGAAACATCCAGGGGCTATATTGCTTATTTCCTGCTACGAACTCGGGCATCAGCCGATCGGTCTCGCTTCGCCGCTTGGATTTCTTGAACGTGCTGGGTATACGCCAGACGCAATCGATGTCGCTGTTGAAACCTTAGATTTGGAAAAGGCTGCCTGTGCAGAGTTTGTTGGAATTTGTGTACCGATGCACACGGCTCTCCGTCTGGGTGTACATGTTGCAACCCGTATCCGCGAGATCAACCCGATCTGCCACATCTGCTTCTACGGCCTCTACGCTTTGTTGAACGCCGAATATCTGCTTGAAAATCATGCGGATTCAGTCATCGGAGGCGAGTATGAGATACCGATGGTTCACTTGGTTGATTCCCTCGGAGCCGGAAAGCATATTGAGATAACGGGTGTACTCCAACGCGGAAGTCTCGTGTCACTGCAAGACCGTCCTCAATCCAACCCTCTCCTGCGACTTTCATACGCCGAAGTAAGCCTTCATCAGCGGCACAGCGATTTGCACAACGAAGTTCTTCCCGTGCCGAGCCGGACGGGATTACCGCCACTTGATAAGTATGCACATCTTGAACGGGAGGGAATCGCTCACCTCGCGGGGTATGTAGAGGCGAGCCGTGGATGCAAACATCTCTGTTTCCATTGTCCTATCCCACCGGTTTATGAGGGTAGATTTTCGGTTGTCCGAAAAGAAGCTGTGCTGGAAGATATTCGGGCGCAAGTTGACGCTGGTGCGACTCACATCACATTTGGTGACCCTGACTTCCTGAATGGCCCCAAACATGCCCTCAGGGTTGTTCAAGCTATGCACGAAGCGTTTCCAAACCTAACCTTCGATTGCACAACCAAGATTGAACATCTCCTAAAACACCGTTCTATTCTGCATGAACTCTGCGACTGTGGCTGTATCTTTATCGTCTCCGCGGTGGAGTCGCTCAATGACACAGTGCTTAAAAACTTACAGAAGGGACACACACGTGCAGACGTTTTTGCGGCAGCTGATCTGTTGAAAGAGGTCGGGATTGCCCTGCGTCCCTCCCTTGTCCCGTTCACACCATGGGAAACCCTTGAAAGCTATCTGTATATTCTTAACTCTGTGGAGGATAAGCAACTAATCGATTACATCGATCCCGTGCAATATACAATTCGTCTGCTTGTGCCGCCAGGGTCCTCTTTGCTCTGTCAAGAATCTATTCAACCTTACCTTGGTGGACTCGATCAGGAGTCTTTCACTCATCAATGGAGACATCCCGACCCGCGCATGGACGAGCTGCAAAAGGCAGTCACAATCGCCGTTGAGAGTGCATCACAGGTAAGCGAGGATCCGTTCATAACCTTTCATCGAGTGCGAAACCTTGCGTATGCGGCAATCGGCGAAGAGGGATCTGTTGTCACACTTCCGATGGATTTCGAACCTAATCGCACACGACCACCGCGGCTGACTGAAGATTGGTTTTGCTGAGCGGAGCCAACGCAGGGTCAGTTGGACCCGCTTCACTAATGCAGTTTACGCCATGAACCTCTCAATCTCATCGATTGTTTTGGGAACGGCTGCTGTCAGAACTTCACATCCGGATTCAGTTACCAGAATGTTGTCCTCGATTCGGACGCCGATTCCCAGATATTCCGGTGGGACGTTTTCGCTATCAGGATCAATATAGAGGCCCGGCTCGATGGTCATCACCATGCCCGGTTGAAAGAGTTTGTACTCCTCACCGTCCCTTGTCTTTGCTACATCGTGAACTTCTACCCCCAGCATGTGCCCCACACTGTGCATATAGAACTTTCGATATTCCCCTTCCTCAATCAATTTCTCCTTCTCTCCTACTAACAAGCCCAATTCGAGCATTGTTTCCGTCAACATCTCAACCGCCTTTTGAACAGGGTCGCCGATTGACACGCCGGGGCGAATACTCTCAATAACCTCACATTGGACGTCAAGCACACCTTGGTAGACTGCACGTTGGGCATCGGTAAACTCCCCGTTTGCGGGAAATGTCCGCGTTATATCACCACAATAGTACTGATATTCACAACCTGCATCAATGAGCACCAGATCACCATCCTCGATCTGACGGTCATTTGTTGTATAGTGCAGCGTCGTAGCGTTTACACTGCTCGCTACAATGGTGAGAAACGCCGGCCCCGTGCCGCCATTTTTCCGATAGATCGAGTCTATTAGGCTTTCCAACTCATACTCATACATCCCGGGACGAGCCATCTGCATCGCTGCGATATGCGCTTCGACACTGATGTCCACCGCTTTGCGAATCCATTTAAGTTCTTTTTCATCTTTCATCAGCCGCATTTCGGCAAGAATGTCCGTTGGATCAATTAAGGTCGTTGGGCCCGTTCCATTGCGTAAACGGTTTCGCCTGGATTCCTTGAGAAGTGCGATAATCTTCTGATTAAAAGCCTCGTTCATACCGAACCCGTAGTAGAGCCGTTCGGAAGTGCCGATATATTCCGGGATCTTCTCATCGAACTCTTCGATCGGATAGGCTGCATCTGCGCCGAAGCGTTCCTTTGCACCTTCAACACCGGCGCGCTTCCCAGTCCAAACCTCCTGTTCCGGGACGCGGGAACGGACAAATAAAATATACTGATGTTCAGGATGATCTGGCGCAATGACGCAAACCGCCTCTGGCTCGTCGAACCCCGTTAAATAGTAAAAATTTGCGTCTTGGCGGTATCTATATTCGGTCGAATGGGTACGCATCGCCTGTACTGCACTCGGCAGGATTGCAGTACCTCCTGCGATTTTTTTCTTAAACGCTTCGCGCCTATCTTCATGCATATTTGTTTTCTCCTTCTGTGGACAATTCTGATTCGAATTGCTCAAAATTATAGCATAATCCCCTAAACAGCCGAATGAAAAAGAGAGCGTAAAGCCAGAAGGATAATCCAGTTTCGTTTTCTCATTCCTTCGTTTTCCGCTCGAACCAATCAACTGACGAACTAATAAGCCAATTTGCGTTGCAGGTTTCCGTCAATTCTGCTATAATGACCGAAGAAGGGATCATGGCTACAATATGAAAATCTATACCAGAACTGGAGACACCGGTGAGACCGGACTCTACGGTGGAACAAGGGTTGCTAAAGACACTATACGCGTGGAGGCTTGCGGAACAATTGATGAGCTCAACGCATGCATCGGGTCTGTGAGATCTCAGATTCGAGATGCGGAAATAAGTGCGATTCTCCATGGAATTCAGAACGCTCTGTTTGACCTTGGGGCGGATATCGCGACATTGGATACACACCCAAAAGCAGCAAACTTAAGGATTCCGCCCACCCTGACTGCCAAATTGGAAAGCGAGATTGACCGCTTGGATACCCAACTCCCACCCCTAAAAGCATTCATCCTACCCGGTGGCTCGGTTGATGGTGCAGCCCTCCACTTAGCTCGAACCGTAGCGCGCCGCGCTGAGCGACGTGTTGTCAGTCTGGCTGCGAAGGAAACGGTGAATCCAGAGGTAGTTATTTACCTCAACAGACTCTCTGATCTGCTGTTTGTACTTGCCCGTGTGGTCAATCATCGTTCAGACGAGTCGGAGCCACTTTGGGAGTCGCAAAAAGAACGTACCAAATCTCGGTAGCAAATTCCTAATCTTTTGTCCACAATTGGCAGACGATCTAGAGATTCTTGATGACTCACCTCGAATATTAAGCCATATCTACAACCCCACTAAGGAGTAAACATGGACAACTCAAAAATAGATCGGATTGAATGCGTCTCACTTATCGGCACACGTCCGCGGGAAGCAGGCTGTAACTCACGTCTACAGGTACATGGGCTACATGTCAGACCCCCTATTGCGCGTATCACCACCGATGACGGCGCTGCCGGTTTCGGCATGTCACGCATGTCTGAGGAAGACGCTGCAAGTTTGGTCGGCGCACCTTTGAGCGAGGCGTTTGATCTGGAAAGCGGTGTCAGTGATCGATTTCGTGCGCTTGAATATCCACTTTGGGATCTCGCTGGAAAACTTGCTGGAAAACCGGTATATGAGATGCTTGGAGGAGAGCCCGATGCGGATGGAGTTTTCCGTGCGCGTTGTTATGATACATCATTGTACATCGACGATTTGCACTTAGCAGATGACAATGAAGCTGCGGCACTGATCGCTTCTGAGGCATTGGAAGGGAAAGCACGAGGACACAAAGCGTACAAGATAAAAGTCGGGCGTGGTGCGATGCATATGCCGCTCCAACAGGGCACACATCGCGACATTCTGGTGATTCGTGCGGTCCGGAACGCAGTCGGACCCGATGCTACCATCCTGATCGACGCTAATAACGGCTACAACTTGAATCTAACCAAGCAGGTGTTGAGTGAGACCGCCGATGCCAAAGTATATTGGATGGAGGAGGCTTTCCACGAGGATGGGAGTTTCTATGCCAACCTTAAGGAGTGGCTCAATTCGGAGGGCATAGAGACCAAGATCGCAGATGGGGAAGGCG
Source organism: Candidatus Poribacteria bacterium (assembly GCA_022822005.1). GTDB lineage: Bacteria > Poribacteria > WGA-4E > WGA-4E > PCPOR2b > PCPOR2b. The sequence goes on along the minus strand of JAJECO010000077.1, from coordinate 55,481 downwards.
GCGCTTCGCTTAATCTACTCCAGTGGGCGGAAGAAGGCTTGGTCGATATTATCCAGTACGACATCTTCCACCCCGGCTTCACCCGCTGGCTTGAACTCGGACCTCAACTTGACGAATGGAACGTTGGATCCGCTCCACATCACTACGGTGGACATTATGGCAACTATGTGTCGTGCCACCTGTCCGCTGCAATCAGAGGATTTGAATTTGCGGAATGGGACCAAGCTGACACCCCCGGTTTGGACGATTCCGGCTATTCAATCTCTGATGGTCTGGTAAGCGTCCCCAATTCACCCGGCTTTGGTCTGAATTTGGACGAAGAGATCTACGCGCACGCGCTTCAAGAAAACGGGTTTGATGTTCGGGCAGCGTAGTCCATGGGTTAGAATAGCCTTGCAGCGAGCGCGGATCTGCATTCCCGACAAGGCTATTCCTCAGTCACTCACCTCGGTAGTGCCCACCCGTACGGTTGCGCTGTCTTCACAGTTTGACCGTATAATCGATGGCCTCTTCAAATAGCATCTAAAAAACTTGCGACGAGAAATCGGATCAGGTATAATCAGCCGTTAGATTCATACGCAGCACAGTCCCCTCATAGCACCTAAACCGGAAGGAGAGTCGCCCTAATGCAATCACGCCAAAATAACAAGCTGAGGTTGCAAATTCTGATTTGCTGTATCGTGACTGTCCTGGCAACTGTGACGCCTGCGCAAGCCGTTGATCGGTCGCGCGTGTTAACGGTTGGGCTGTTCGCTTCGGGGGTCGCCCTAAAATTTGGAAGCACCTTCGTTGCCACCTCAGCGCAGGACACCTATGATCAGTATCTATCCACCGGAATCCAAGCGGATATTGTAAAGCATCGGGACGACTACAAAACCAAGCGCGATCTGAGTCTTGGGATGTCCCGGGCAGGAGTCGGATTTGTTGGACTTGCGGTACTCATCTCAGTTTTTGACCAATTGGATGTTATCTCCAAACCATCTGCTGCCCGTTTAGTCCGGTTAAATCTCAATCCGAGTTATAATCCACGAACAGGTGACGCTGCCCTCACCTTTCGACGGAAATTTTGAAGCCATGATAACATCTTCGTTTCGATTTCTATCGATTATTATGCTCTTCATCGCAGCGGGCTTTGCCGCCGGTTGTGCAGGTAATGAGGATTTTTCTAATCCGCTTGACCCTCAAAACCTGCGTACCGCTGGATCACCGATCGGTTTGGAACTGGTCCCTGGCGATGAGCAGATAATCGTTACATGGGAAGACAGTGGTCACGATGGTATTATGGGGTATCGAATTTATCGTAGATTCACCGGCGATCCAGACCCGATCTTTGATTTTGTTGGCGAGGTTCTGGGAGAGAACGGTAAGCGTCCAGCCACAGAGTTTATCGATACGCAAGATCTTAAAAATGATCAATTTGATGAGGATAGTGGGGCGCGTCACCGCTATATCTACCGGATTTCCTATATTGACGCAGATGGTGTGGAAGTTCCCGACCCGAATACCCCTCCGTCCGAAGGGGAAGTACCACGCCGATTGTGGCAAACAGCCAGTGCAACGCCGAGCGTTGCTCCACCCACCCCCAACGTTATTGTTGGCGAAGATTTGGAAGATCTCACCGTTAAACTCTTTTGGCAGGATTATCAAACACCAAGCGATTTTGAAGGCTTTCGTGTGATTGTATCTCAACGTAGTTTGAGCGGAGAATTCCTACCATTTCGGCTTCGGGCGGAGCTGCCAGAAGATCAACCTTATTTTTTTGATCGAGAATTTGATCGGGATAATGCCATCAAAATTTACCGTATCGCTGCTGTCGATCGCTTTGGCGTTGAAGGGGTAAAAGTGATTCAAGTCACTTCACCTAACCTTCCACCATCGCCGCCGAAAAATGTCCGAGCGAGCTATGGACTGCGACGAGGCAGGTATGATATCCGAATTGCTTGGTCAAAGAACAGTGAACCGGACGTTGAGGGCTACCTAATCTACGCGACTAAAGAAACAGGAGGCGAGCTTGTTGTTGGGAAAGATTTGATTCACCGGAGGAGAGTAGACGCAAAAGAGACGAGCGTAACCTTCACCGGCGAGGGGTTTCTTTTAGAAGGGCAAAGAGAGGTACCGCGCCGATATTTTATTTCCGCGTTCGATAACACACCTCAACCCAATGGTCGCCGGGACGAAAGCGAGATGGTTGAAGTGCGTTAGACCGTGTTAATATGCCATTCACAATGCAGTACTCTGTAAACATTGATGAGATTGATAGACCACTCGCTTTAGCCTGTAAATACGACTCCGACAATTGAACCAATTTCTCGCAGATTGCCCCTTTATTGAGGAGAAACATGTCCCCGCTCCAAATAACCGAACAGCGAATTTTCTTAGTCATTTCTGTTTTTTTTGTCATAGCCGGAACACCCCTCTTTGCACAAGGCCCACCGGTCACGCAGCTTGGTGTGATGGAAACCGCCGACACTTTGGGTAAAGGTGGCTACACGACTTCTTTTGGGATGTATCAAGTCGATAGAAAACAGTTGGATATCACGCCCGAGCAGCCGCAGCGTGTCGTGATTGGTAATTTTGAGGGTCTACATAATGTTGAGTTTGATGTTAATACTTTCCTGATACCCGCTCGATTGACTTACGGCATCGGTAAGCGATTAGATCTGCTCTTAGGGGCGACCTTTTCAACCGGCGGCGCCCGAAAGATTGTTCCCGACTTTTATCGAATCGGTGATGCGTACGACACGGATCGGCCGTTGGATGCGACAGAGGATCGACGTGTTTATGACCAGTCGATCTTTGATGCAGTCGTCGGATTGAAGCATAACGTCAAACCAGACTTACAGGACGGCCTTCCGAGTATATCGATCGGGGGCGACGTACAGATCGGATTTACGGCGGATGACCAGCTCAACGCTGACAAGGAATTCGTCGACGTTTCACCGTCGGACAGCTTTCCCTTTATGGGCGTGAACACCTATTTGGTAGGGACACAGCGGTTTGGTCAATTCATGAGAATACATGCCGCGATTGGCAGCTATCTCTCCTCCAAATCACTCAAATCAACGGATTCATTTCAGCTAATCTGGCAGCTTGGAACTGAATTTGCCCTTTCGGACAGTTTTTGGCTTGTGGGCGATTTTTCGCGGAGACGTGCCTTTAGCGGTATTACAATCGATGATTTAATCAGCATCGGCTTTCGATACAAGCTTTCCGATACAGCAGCTTTTAATATTGGTTATGTAACGGAACCTGGTTTTCAATTTTATCTCACAGTTGGTGGTGGTAAGGAAAATGTCATTCCAAAGCAAGAGAGCGGAGACGACTTGCTGTTTTAACCAGACCAGCGGATAGACCTGCTTCGAAAGCTCAAAGGAGAGAAAATGCCAATGTTATTCAAATTCTGGTTTCGCCGGTTTCGCCGGGTGAGCCGTAACCGTCATATGCGACGCATCACGGTGGCAGGACTTATCGTTTTAGGTGCTATCGCCCTCAATGCTGCATGTTTCTACTTTTTTGAAAAGGCAGTGAAGGCAGAATTAACGGTTTGGGATTCCGTTTGGCTCAGTTTTACGACCATCACGACTGTTGGATATGGGGATCTCGCCGCATCAACGGTCGGGGGAAGGGTAGCAACAATGGTCCTGCTATACGGAGTTGGATTGGCTACATTCCCCTATGTGATTACTCAGATTGTGGACACTACTGTGGAAAGAAATAATGATCGCCGTCGCGGGTTGATTGATTGCCGTGACCTTGTAGAAAGTCATATCATCATCGTCAACTACCCCTCTGAATTGAGAGTAGCTTCAATAATAGAGCAGCTTTCATCGGATGTAGTAACGGCACACCGCCCTATTGTTATCTTGGCGAATGGCGTGGAAGAATTGAGTTTCAACCGTTCTGATGTTTACTTTGTCCGAGGTGCACCATTAGAAGAAGAATCGTGGCAACGGGCAAACATTGAGAGGGCGTACGCGGTCCTCATCCTCGCGCCTGAAGCCGAAGAACACGTGGCAGATGCGATCACGGCATCGACAATTTCACTCATCGAAACACTCCATCCAAATATCCGGACGATTGCGGAATGCACTAGTATTCAACACTTGGCAATTTTCCGGTCTTTCCACTGTGATGCCGTTATTCCCACAAATAATATTGCCGCGAAGGTGTTGGCACAAGAGGTGCGCGATCGTGGACTTGCGCTCGCGGTCCGGGAACTGTTGACTGATGCAGAAGGGAGTGAACTGTACAGCGAAGCTATTGAGATTGATGGGATAAATTTTGGTGAGCTACAATCCCTACTTCTTCAATTGAAAGCGGAGGTCATTTTGGTGGGCATCCTCAGAAACAGCGAACACATAATTAATCCATCGTTAGACCTTCAAATCCATCGATCAGACCGGCTCATCCTTATCGGCAATCGTCGGAGCGACTGGGAGCAAATTCACAAGCAGTTGTTAAGTGTCAAGCAGCCAGCCTAACTGGACAGCGATGTCAGCATTCACTATGTCGGCTTTTACCCTTCTACGAGCCGGGCCGAAATAACGTTACCAGGCAACCGCCAAGCGCTGCTAACACGATCCCGAGGACAAACGGCCATCGCACGGCACTCCAACCACCAGCGGGCGGATGCAATGCCGTCGCCACCACCGCATTGACGATTGGCGCACCGGCGAAAACAATAGACATCACCACAGGTGGAGTGCCCTTCGCCCCAAATGCTAAGAGGACGCCGAACGCTCCCACCGCCCCAACGAGCCCCGCAAGTGTTGACCAGACCAACCCCTTCACCGGAAAATTCCATTGGGCGCCATTGACTGCCAGCATGATTGCTGAACCGATGACCGCTGTCAACAGGTAGGCAATCCCAACAAACAAGAACGCTTTGTACCGCCCGTGCACCGGATCACTCATAGATATCTGTCCTGTATGCAACAAGACACCGTAGAGTCCCCATGATGCAACCGTCATAAGTGCAAATATTAACCAAGTCATACGCATTAAAACCCTCCTATATTCCCATCGCGTGGTTATGTTGGGAACGTCTTGCTACATCTCTGGCCGATAAATTGTTACCATACAGATGCCCAATATTACTAACTGGATGCCGATGAGAAACTGCCATCGCAAGCCCCCCGCTTGCGGTGTATCTAACACCAAAGCAACAACCGCATTGATGAGCGACGCACCGGTGAAAAGGATAGTCATGACTACCGCCGGCGTTCCTGCCGCCTCGAACGCCAAGAGGATGCCCAACGCAGTCGTTGCGCTGGCAGCTCCCGCCAAAGTCGCCAAGATCATCCCTTTCAGAGGAAAACGCCATTGGATTTCTTTGGACTTTAATATCAGCGCAGATCCGACGATCGCCACCAGTGAATAGCCAACCCCAGCAAAAAAAAGTGTCTTGTATGGCGCTTGGGTCGGATCTGCCATCGCTATCCGGCTCGCGTGGAGCAGGATACCTTAGACTCCAAGTACCCCAACCTTCATCAATGAAAACAGTAACCAAGGTCTACGAAATATTAACAAACGTTGATAACGCATCTATCCTCCTCCTATGTCCCGGGTCGATAAACTGTCACCATACAACCGCCAATCGCTGCTGCCGCGATGCCGAAGATAAACTCCCATCGCAAACTTCCCGGAGCCGGCGGATACAGTGTTATAGCGATGGCTGCATTGAGAATAGGTGCGCCTGCGGCGCCGATGGATACAACAACAACCGGAGAGCCGTGCGCTGCAAATGCCAAAAGGTTACAGAAAATTACCCCAACAACGGCTATCCCTGCCAAGATTCCCAAGCCCAACCCTTTCATCGGAAAACTCCATTGGGCACCATTGGCGGCCAACATCACGCCCGACCCGACACTTGCTATTAATGAATAGCCAATTCCTGCAAAAAGAAGTGCTTTGTATTGGCCATTAGCCGAATCCCGCATCGCTTTTTGCCCTGCATGGGTAAGAACGCCGAAAGTCCCGGACGCTATCGTCGCTATAAGCGTAAATACCAACCAAGTCATGTATACCTAAAATCCTCCTATCAACTGATATACTTTCTATAAACTGCAAGTGTTGCTTCCGCCATCACATCGTCGCTAAACTCACGATGGACTGTTTCCTTGCCCTGCTGTCCCAGTGCTTCCCTGTAGTCTGGATTATCAATGAGTTGAAGTATCCCTTCCGCAAGTGCATCGGGCGATTCCGCATCGACCAATACGCCACCACCCGTCGCTGTTATCAGTTCAGGGAAGTTGCCGTGTCGTGGCTGAACAACGGGAACACCGTTGGCAAGTGCCTCCAGAATGAAAAGCCCCTTCGATTCTTTATACGTAGTCGGCACTGATAAGGCGTGGAGACCGTTGAGAAAATCAATTTTTTGATGCCGATCAACTTCGCCCCAATAATCGAAGGCATCTGACAGACCCCACGCATCGATCTGTTCAATCAATTCCTCAAGGTACGGTTCATCTGTTTTACCAAGGTAACCGGCGACCTTGAGTTGGACTTTGTCCGGCCCGAGCCGATCTGTCAAGCGGTAAAACACATCAACCAGTAGATGAAGCCCTTTCTCAGGGCAGATGCGGGCAAGATATCCGATGATAAAGGGTGTTTCGGGGAGGTCCTTATGATCTACTCCGTGCTCACTCAGATTCAAGCCGAGAGGGACGACATCAATTTTGCTCGGCGGGACGCCTAAATAATCAGCCATGAAATCAGCATAGTATTGGCAAGGGGCAATGTATCCATCTACCTCCGAAGCTCGCGCTCGGAGCAGTTTCAGGGCTCGTGCTTTATATGGCTCGATAAGCGCTTCGAGAAAAATATCTTCACCCTGAAGGGCACAGAGAATTGGAACGCCTAACGTTTTCTTCATCTCTCGTGCGAATCCCACGAACATGGAGTTGGTGAGTTGAACCAGATCGGGCTGATAAGAATTTTTCAGCCATTTAACCAACTTCGCCAGTTCTTTTCTCTGCTGCCCTTCCTCTCCCTGAAGCACGGAAACAGTAAGTGAACCGAGATCTTTTGCACTGGTTGACCCACTGAAACGGGATAATCCGTTGAGCAACGAAGGACTATCGAGTAGACGATCCAACAGCCAAGGGGTATGACGGAATAGCGAAGACTTCTGCTGGAGATATACATTAATCCCGCCGTAAAAAACTCGATCCATGCTCACATCGGTTTCGTCAGTACGGATGGGCGTATAGGTTGGAATAAGGGCGACGTCATGCCCTTTTCTTTGGAGCGTGGCAGCGAGCGTATTATCATGAATACAGGTGCCGCAATACATTCCCGCTGCACCTGCGGCGATATAAGCGATTTTCATGATGGGTCCAAGGCGAAACGTGAAGCGTGAAAGGTAAATGCACTCATAGATCTATGACTCGGTTTGCTCTACTCCCGTCGAAAAGAATTTTTGGACTACATCTGAATCTGGCGGTTTGCTTATCAGGGAGCCGATGATCATCGCTACAGTGGAGACAGCGAAAATAACTGCTACGGGCATGATTCCGGTACCACCTACCGTGTAACCGGGTGTCTCCCATCCTTGAATGAAGAAATATATCCACAACACCATGACACTGATAATAGAAGCGAAGGCACCATATTTGGTGCTACGTTTCCAAAAGAGTGCTGCGATGATAATCGGGAAAAGTGCTGCAAATCCGGTAAAAGACCAGACAGCAAGTTTGAAGATACTCCGGTTGAGAACAAGGGAAAGCAGATAGGTTAGGCAAAGTATTCCGAATACAAAAAGTCGCCCGACCAAGACTTGTCCCCTTTCGCTCAATTCTCGTGTCGCAGGATCAAAACTGACTCTGTAATGACGGATAATATCGTGTGTAAACATGCTTCCAATAGAAAGTGACTGAGAGTCGAGAGAAGACATAATTGCTGCAAAGACGCCCGCACCCAAAAAGCCTGCGAGAACCCCGGGTGCATGACGCTGAATCATCTGGACCAAAACCGAATTGGCTTCAGGTCCCTTGAGTCCCGGAACCTCTACGCTTCCTAAAATACCGAGTAATACACTCGGAACCCACACGATCGCAACACAGATCGGATACCACATCACAGGATAACGAAACGTCCTTGCACTTTTTGCTGTGAGCCAGTGCATAAATATATGAGGAAACATTCCCACTGATAGAGGGATGCAGGTGTAGGTCAGCAGCTCCAGTGGCTCGACATGATTCCCGCGCACTAATAGATCTGGAGCCACCTGTGCCAAGCTTGCGGAGAATCCACCCATTTTATGCACAATGAAAAAAAACGTTGCTCCACCGAGCGTCATGAAAACAAGCGTTTGAAAAGTGTTTGCCCAGGCGGTTCCACGCACACCACCATAACAAACATAAATGAAAACTACAGTGCAAACTACAAGTCCACCCAACCATTGTGGAATCTGTTCGTTCGTAATCTGATGCAACGTGATGCCACCGCCCATTACGCCAATCAGTAGATACGGAACGATGAGCGCAACAATGACGAAAAAAAGTAGCAATCCAAACCCATCGTTGTTCCATCGTTCTCTGAAGTATTGAACCTGCGTAAAATATCCGTGTCGTTTTCCAATTACCCACAATCGGGTGCCGACAAAAAAGAAGATACACGGAGCAACTAAGGCAGTCGAAGAAGCCATCAAGGCGAAAACACCGATGCCTCTGTGGTAGGCTTCACCGGAAGCACCAAGAATGGAGAAAGCGGTCATATTCGTGCCAAACAGGGACATCAGGAGCACGAAGGGTCCAATAGTTCGGCTAGCAACGAAATAATCCTCACCCGTACCGCGAAAGAATTTGTGGCTCACTGTGCCAACAATCAGTACAAGCCCCAAATATGCAAAGATAACGACGATAACTATCATTATAAGTCTCTACTCATCTGTATCTTCGTTTTGAAGGTAACCGGGCCAGGCATGGCTAATTGTCAGCACCATCAATATGGATGCTGCGATGCAGAATCCAATGTGATAAAGCAATCCAACCGGCAATCCCAGCACCACTTTTGGGTTGTTCCAGAGCCAGAAATCATTGTGCAGCAGAAACAACACTACCAGCGCAACGTAAAGAATCCATTTGGATAAAGTTTTTCTCACTTAGTCCCCCAAGTCTTGTGGCAATGAGGATTTAATAACTTTTAGCAGCTCAGTTTTCTCATGTGTACCGACTCTTTCTGATAGGCGAGCCGTAGCAATAGGGAGTTCCCAGCGAGCAATCGCTTCGCGCGAGATTGACTGGATTCGCGTGTAGTGTTCCAGATAGGCTTCATAGAACAGATGACGCACCTCGGAAATTTTTTGGCGGCGTCTCTCGTTCGCGCTGGGCGGTAATTCGCTGACTCGAAGGATTAAGCTTGTGCGAGCAACATCGACCAATGGGGATCCTTGGGTGGCGTCTACCCAGTCAATGATAACAGGTTCTTCATCCGTTATCAAGATATTCTCTGGGTGAAAATCACCGTGGCAGATGGCGATGTCATCCTGAAGTCGATCTAAATCGGCTAAGATGGCTGCTTTAGTCTTTGCTGGTAATCCGCAGGCGTTTTGGATTTGCTCCTGTAACCGTTGGCGCTGTAAGGGTAGCGTAGATGCAGTGTAAATATGTACATTAGCCTGTAGTTCTGCGAGGAGATGGGCGTATGGAATAAGCTTCTGAGGATTAGCAATTATGGCGTCCACCATGGTTATACCGTACACTCTCTCAAAAATGATACCTTGGCGAGCTTCAACGGTGATGGTATCAATGACAGCAGGTGTGTTCACGCCCGCCTCATAGGCGATGGATGCACGGATAGCTTCTTCCTCCGCTTCCCCCGGTGAGGTCTCCTCATAATACAGTTTGAGAATTGTATCCTCATCCCATGCGAAAATTTCGGCTGTTCCTCCTTCGGCAATGCGTGGGTAGTTAATCATAGGGCAGACCATCTTTTTCCCGCAATTTATGCAATGACTTCCAGAAACTCGCGTCGAGCGTATAGGATATATCCAAACTACTTTGCTAGTTTTACAGGTGAGGTACTACTGGTATTCCAATACAGAAATTCTGGAGCGCCAATTGAAAAAACCGATGGTCACAATAGCAATAAATACAGCTAACTGCACCCACCCTGACTGCGTGAGAAAAAAAACCGCAGCACCAGCGAGCAACCCTGCTCGTATCCAGAAATTAAGCGGAGCGAACCAGTGACCGGAAACACTCGCAGCCAGCGCAACGATTCCGAGGATAGCAACTGCAAGGCTTGCGGTAACTCCGAAGAAATTTGCGGCTCCACCATCTGGAGATAGAAGTAGTAACTCCGGCTTCAGGACGAAGGCGTAGGGTAGTGCGAATCCTACCAGTGCAAAACGAAAGGCAGCAATCCCCGTCTGCATGATACCGCTTCCTGCAATGGCAGCGGCGGTATACGCCGCCAGAGCAACGGGTGGCGTCACCATTGCCATCATGCCAAAATAGAAGATGAAAAGATGGACAGAGAGGGGAACCAACCCCAACTCAGTCAATACCGGTCCCACCAAGGTTGCCATCAGCAGATAACATACCGATGACGGTAGTCCCATCCCAAGAATGATTGTTGAAACCATCAAGAGCATCAGCGCCAGGATGCGACTGTTTTCCGCAAGCGGTACAATCGTCCCTGGTAATTTCGACCCAATTCCGGTCAAAGTGACCACACCGAGAATTATTCCCACGCACGCAGCCGCCGCGATCAACGAGACACCACCATGTGCCGCCTTTTCCATTGCGTCAAGGATTCCTGTGATCCCGTTGCGAAGCTGTCTTGCGAGAATTAGTAATCTGTACTCGATCCGCTCTCGTGGTGACGAGACGGCACTGCCGGGCACTTGTCTCATTGCATTCCACATGCCACGAATGCCTATTAGTATCACAACCAGCAATAAACTAAGGCTAACCGCTCTAAACGGCGTGTATCCGAGCAGCAGAAAAACGATAAGCGTGACAAAAGCCACCAAAAAGACTAATCCCTCGGTTCCAGTTTCTGTATAAGAGGTTTCGCTGGTACTTTCTGCGGTTATTTCGGCGGATGCTCCGACACGCCTAGCATAAAAGTGAACGGTCAAGAGTAGCGCCGTGTAATAAAGGATTGCAGGAATCAACGCAGCTTTGATTATTTCCAGATAAGTAACCGCAGGCTCGACAATTTCGAGCATCATATAGGCTCCTGCACCCATAATCGGCGGAACCAGTGCGCCGCCCGAGCTCGCTGCGGCCTCTATCGCACCAGCAATCGTCGGCTTAAAACCGGCACTCCGCATCATAGGAATAGTGAACGTTCCGGTCGTGGCGGTATTGGCAACAGCGCTGCCAGAGAGCGAGCCCATCGCCCCACTGCTGACGACGGCAACCTTAGCAGGAGCACCTACACCGGAACGGAACAGGCGTCGTGTAGCGTTGATAATATAACCAGTGGCTCCAGTTTTCTCCAATAAAGCTCCAAATAAAACAAAAAGAAACACATAGGTGAACATCACCTTCAAAGCGATGCCAAATACTCCCTGACTATGTAGAAAGGTTTGGCTGACAATGCGTTCCCAAGAGTATCCCCTATGAGGAAATAGCCAATCGGGCATGGACTGACCGAAAGCGGCATACGCCAAGAAAGCCAGGGAGAGGATGCATAGGGTCAAACCGATAGCGCGGCGGGTCGCTTCCAATACAAGGAGAAGTCCCAATAATCCGATGACGTAATCCGTGGTGGTCCCTATTCCGGCCCGATCCCCAAGTTGCTGGCCATCAACCCAAAACCGTTTGAACACAGGTTCCGTTTGAATGAGGATATAACCGAAACAGATTACAACAGCGAGACCAAAAACGAAGTCAAGAATCTGGAAAACGAAATATCCTTCAAAGCGACGGTGAATCGGATACTTAAGGAAAACGAGGAGCAAGCCCAACATAGCGAAGATTGCCAGTTGGGCTTGAGGGGTAAGGCGGGGGTGATTTACCTCAGCCAAAATAAATAAGCCGAGGATCACTGTACACGTTCGAAAGAGGATTTGGCGAATACGTTCAACCATGATGGTAGAAATCGGAGTAAGGTAGAATTTGTCAATACAGATTGTATGGACCGCGCAATCCCTTAGAGAGCACGGATCCAAATGTTACGATATCGAACGGGATCACCGTGGTCTTGAAGCATTATCGGTCCTTTGGCGGGATGCGGTTCGTCATACGAGGGAGCCCGCTTGTGTCCTGTTGGACCCATAGCCGCTCGGTGGTTTTGCACCAACACGCCGTTATGAACCACAGTGATGTAAGCTGGACTGATGAGTTTCTGCCCCCCAAAGCGTGGCGCCGTGAAGAAAATGTCATATGTCTGCCATTCGCCGGGTTTGCGGCAGGCATTAACCAGTGGAGGATACTGCCCATAAATTGCACCGGTGATTCCATCCGCATAGGTGGGATTGTTGTAACCGTCAAGCACCTGAATTTCATAGTTACCCATTAAGAACACACCGCTGTTACCCCGCCCCTGACTGTCGCCTTCCACTTCTGCTGGTGCTGCCCATTCAAGATGTAGTTGGCAGTCACTGAAGTGTTCTTGGGTCTGAATGTTCCCAGTGCGCGTGACCTCCATGTAACCGTTTTCGACTTTCCACCCAGCTTGCCCATCGCTCCCAACCCATTGTGCTAAATCACTTCCATCGAAGAGGACGGTTGCATCCGAGGGCGGTTCGTTCTGGGAATTCCCAGAACCCGGCGTAATTACACGTGGTTGCGGTCGTGTTCCATCATGGACGTGCCATTCTGTTCCGGGTATCAGTGGTGTGTCGTCATAACCGATAGGAGCTGTGTGCCCCGATGATCCTTGCGCCATATTTGAGTCTCCTTATATGATGATGTATACCTAAAATAGTACCTTGTATCTCTGTAGAGTTTAAAGGATTGGAATAGCAGTTGCGATGTTGACAGTCAAAAGGTAGAGGTTATCCCAAGCAGAAACCTTACCTGAATTTATTATCGTTCAATTGGTTTTGAATTGTGATATGACCATGTATCTGTCCAATGATTTTGGCGGAGCATGTACTCCATTATATCTGAAGTTGGTATATTACGCAAGTGGTGTAGTGTGCCGACAGCAATCCTCAAGTACCGCAAGATCATAATGGCAACCCGCATTCTTCCAAGTTTTTCCCTTGTCATTACGCTCATCGTGTGATAAGATGGGAGAACCACGCTTATCAAGCCGAACAGCCAATCGAGGAACCGGTCATGGCAAAACGCAATGGGTTCTCAGAACTTGCAAAGCTGCTAGTTCGCTACCCTGCCCTTGGACAGAGAGAACAACTGACTAAGCTCTTACGACAGAATTACACACAAGAAAACCTCATTGATTACTTAGCACATGAAGTTGCCCCAACGCGGCAGGCAGCAGCCTACGCACTCGGTATAATTGGCAACGTGGAAGCGATCTCCGCACTAGTGAAGGCACTTCGACACAACGATCCAGATTTACGATCCAATGCAGAGCAAGCGTTGTGGTCCATCTGGTTTCGCTCTGGCAACAAGTCGCTCGATGACATGCTTCAAAAAGGTGCTGGATATATCAAGCAAGAACAGTACGCGGAAGCCGTTGATCTCTTGACAGAAGTAATTCATACAGCACCTGAATTCGCCGAAGGATACAACCAAAGAGCAATCGCGTATTTTATGTTAGAGGAGTGGGAACAGTCTATCGATGACTGCAAAAAAGTGGTTGCGCTAAATCCTGCCCATTTTGGAGCATATGCTGGAATGGGACAGTGTCATCTACGGCTGGGAAATCTCCGCGAGGCGCTAAAGGCTTTCCAACGAGCATTGGAGATTCATCCAAGCCTATATGGTGTGGCGCAGGCCATTCTGCAGATCCAAGAGGCGTTGCAGGAGCAGAGAAATAGGCGTTAGGAAATAAGATGATAGGCCGTTTTGAAAATCTAATCCTCGGCCATGTGGTAAACCCACAGTGGAAAGTTGGTAAGATCTGTTGTGCCGTGCTTTTACAGACCCTTTTGTTACTGGTTGTTTGCCAACTACTACTTCTCGCAAAATTAGGGCAGTTCACTGATCTAATTTTTCTGTCAGAAGCGCTGCTTGCTTTGACTATCGCTCCCTATCTGGCGTGTAGCGGACTCAATAAATTTCTCCCACCGCTCGTGTCAACCGATCTTTGGCGCTTGGCTCGGTTAGACCCGCGACGGAGTTGGGTGAGCATCGTGTTAGGGAGTCAAGTATACACTTTCTGCTTCCTCGGTTTCGCAACCCTCATCTTTCTCATTCTCATACCATCAATCAGTACAATCACCTATCTTAAAGTGGTTCAGCTGCAGTTGGTTATTGTGGTCTACATCGTAGTTGCAGCTTCAGTTGGTGGGTTGTGGTGGCGTGTTTTTCGCCATGAAATCTACGCAACAGAAGTAACATATCTTGGCTGGATTCTACTGATTGGAGGGGTATTTCTGCTAGGTCCCTTAGATCGCGTTATAGACACTCTTGAACCCATCATCCCACCCTTTCTGCATCTAAATCCACTGAGTGCCGTGTGTCACCTGCTTGAAATTGATGTGTTTAGAACACCACACTTGTACGAGCTAACCCCAATTCCATCATACAGGGTTGTCTATCCCCCATGGCACATTGTTTGCATCTGGCAGATACTGATTGGAATCTGTTGCGTTACGCTGGGACGGTGGCAACACATCTAATTTTTCCTTCCGGTAGGAGTCTATACGGTGAATAGAAAAAAAAAGCATACCTCCGCAAGCGATTTAATTATCAGCGTTTCCGGTGTGAGAGGCACAGTCGGTAGCGCGTTGGATCCGAGTTTATTAACCCAATTTGCATCCGCATTTGGGACATTAATTAACGGGCAGACAGTGGTGATCGGGAGAGATACACGGACTTCCGGTCCAATGGCATACCATGCGGTTCTGGCAGGGCTTCTTGCAACCGGATGCCGAGTAATCGATGTTGGAGTTTGTCCGACCCCGACAGTTCTGCTCATGTCAAAATCAGTGAATGCCGGTGGAAGTCTCGTGATCACAGCAAGCCATAACCCGAAAGACTGGAATGGCATCGAATTTGCCCTCGAATCCGGCAGGCTTTTGGCAGAGGAAGAACGCGTACGTCTGCTGGATATCTACGAATCAGGGGGCGTCAAGTTCGCTGCATGGGATAAACAGGGCACGGTTGAGGTAATTGATACGGCGATTGATCGACATATAGAGAGTGTCCTTAACTGTGACTGGATTGTACCGGATCAGATACATCACCACGCCATGAAGGTTGTCATCGACAGTGGAAATGGTGCAGGCAGCGTGATTACCCCTCGCTTATTGAGGAAGTTGGGCTGCGAAGTGGTTGAACTGAATTGCGAACCGGATGGCTACTTTCCTCGATCGGCCGAACCAACTCCTGATGCGTTGGATCAACTCTGTTCAACTGTCAAAGCGGAGCGCGCGGACCTCGGCTTTGCACATGATGGGGATGCGGACCGCTTAGTCCTCGTTACCGAGAAGGGTACACCCTTGAGTAGTGAGTACACATTCGCCCTTGCAGCGGAGTTTTTGCTGACGAAACAGAAAGGTGATATCGTCGCCACCGTATCGACCAGTCGGATGTTGGATGATGTCGCAGATCGACAGGGTGTAAAGCTGCACAGGACGCCCGTGGGAGTGGGGTTTGTTGTCGAGAAGATGCGAGAAACAGGGGCAACTATCGGAGGCGAAGGAACAGGGGGCGTGATTTATCCTGAACTCCAATATACAACTGATGGCATCGCCTCAGTTGCCACAATTATGCAACTTCTTGCCGAATCGAGCGGTTCAACGATCTCGGAGGTTATCGCGTCTGTTCCAAGTTACGCAATTTGCAAGGAGAAGCTGGAAGTGCCTTCCCAGCAGATCGCTGATGCTGTTCTTCGGCTTGCAGTCGACACCTATTCAGATGAGACACTGGATTTGGCTGACGGGGTGAAGCGGATATGGGACGATCGATGGGTCAATATTCGCAAGTCCGGCACGGAGCCGATTATTCGTGTTTTTAGCGAGGCACAGACTCCTGAAGAGGCACAGGATCTATGCGATTCAACTCTTAACACACTGAGATCTTTAATGGAGCGGATTCACAACTAATCGCTAAGCTCTTTTTCTGCGTTAAAGGATTTGACATCGCACAATTTTTCTTGAAACGCAAACGCAACCCAAACGTCAACTTTAATATATCAGTGTTGTGAGCTCTTAATGGAGGTTTATCATGGTAGATGCACTAAAACTGGTCTGCATAGGCGGTGGGACAGGGCTATCTTCCCTATTGAGTGGCATTAAACAGCACACAAGCAACAGGCTCCCCGGCTCGGAGATTATCGATATGGATAATCTGGCGGCGATTGTCTCAGTATCTGACGACGGTGGCAGCTCTGGGCGGTTGGTGGAGGAGTTCGATGTAATTCCGCCGGGAGATATTCGTCAGCTACTGGTCGCCCTCTCCAACGACCACGGGTTACTGGCCAGACTTTTTGGATATCGTTTTTCGAGTGATGGAGATCTCGGAGGCCATACAGTTGGAAATCTCCTCCTAATTGCACTCACCGAGTTAAATAACGGCAGCTTTCCAAAGGCGATTCAGGAAGCGTCCAAGTTGCTTTCCACGCGAGGAAGGATAATCCCAGTTAGCCTAGATGGCACCATACTGTGTGCTGAGTTGACTGGTGGTGATATTGTGTGTGGTGAGTCCAACATCCCAGAGAGATCCAATAGAGAACTAATTCAACGGGTCTTTCTGAAGCCGCGTGAGAATGGCAAGCAGCATCACGATGAACCTTATGAGTGTGCTGCACATACGGAGGCTGTTGAGGCCATTGCCAATGCAGATGCTGTCATCATTGGGCCTGGAAGTTTATACACCAGTATTATGCCCAACCTTGTAATTAAGGAAATCGCCGACACAATTCATTCGTCACAGGCGATGAAAATCTATATCTGTAATGTGATGTCACAGCCGGGCGAAACGGATGGATACTCCGTTACCAACCACGTCGAAGCGATCTTGGCTCACGCCCCCGGGATATCGCTCGATTACGTCATCGTCAACAATCAACCGGCGCCGGAGAAAATTATCGAGCGGTATAGTCAGAAGGGATTGTTGAACCGGCTCGCACAGATCAAGCTGAACGCCGAAAAAGGCCTATCTATGTTGGAACAGGAGCAGGAAGAGATCATAGATTTTGTGTTAAATCTGACTGAAGACATCTCTCAGCTGTCCAATGAAGCGAAGCAGCTCGCGGGACCAGCCAATGTGCAAATCTTCTATGATCGGCGACGTGATAATCTGGGTGACACACGGATCGTAGAGGCAGAACTTATTCGGGAAGTCGAGCTCATAGATAGCGGGGAATCCCAGCCCGTCATCCGCCACCATCCTGAGAAACTCGCGCAGACATTAGTCAAGGTATTGAGCGATCACCCCAGGTTCCACGAATCCGTTTCGTGACGTAAGTACTGCCTTTTTTCATTTGCACCCCACCCAAATACTCCCTTGATAAAGAACTTAGGAAAGGAAAAACTATGTGTGGAATTGTCGCATACATCGGAGACAAATACGCTGACTCAGTCTTATGGACAGGATTGGAACGACTTCAGTACCGGGGTTATGATTCAGCCGGTATGGCTGTCATCAGCGATGGGGAGATAGATTTGAGGAAACGGGCAGGAAAACTACGCGAGTTGGACGAAAGCCTCCGCCAGAATCCGATGCGGGGTGCGATTGGTATCGGTCATACTCGCTGGGCAACACATGGAGAACCGAGTGAACGCAATGCCCATCCACACACCGACGAAGGCAAGACCTTGGCGGTCGTACATAACGGCATCATTGAGAACTATCTTCCACTCAAGCGTGACTTGCAAGGACGGGGACACCTATTTGAATCGGATACGGATACAGAGGTACTGGCACACCTCGTTGAAGAAGTCATGGATGGAGATTTAGTCAGCGCGGTTTCGGATGCACTCCAGCAAGTGGAGGGGACATTCTCGGCGGCCTTTATCCACCATCAGTCGCCGGATCGCATTGTAGTCGCAAGACGCGGTAGCCCACTCATCTTGGGTCTTGGGGAGGGAGAGAATTTTGTGGCTTCGGACGTGCCAGCGCTACTTCCACATACGCAGCAGATGGTTTATCTTGAGGACGATCAGATTGCAGTGCTTACACGGGACGAGGTCGCGCTTCAAACGGTGGAAGGAGAAGAGATCGAACCACGTATCCATCACATCGGTCTGAGCCCAGACATCGCAGATAAAGGCGACTATCCACATTTCATGCTCAAGGAGATCCACGAGCAACCGAATGTCTTGCGGCGTTTATATAATATCTATGTGACCGATGAGATGGAGGTTGATTTTGGAGAATCGGGCTTGGACGACGGATTTCTCGCCCGCGTGAACCGGATTGTTATTCAAGCATGTGGCACGTCATGGCACGCTGGCCTTATCGGCAAGTACTTGCTGGAACAATATGCACACATCCATACCGAAGTGGATATCTCCTCAGAGTTTCGCTACCGCAACCCAGTTTTGGAGGGAGATACGTTAGTCATTGCTATCTCTCAATCTGGTGAGACAGCCGATACACTGGAGGGACTGCGCAAGGCAAAGAGTAAGTTCATGCGCGTGTTAGCACTGTGTAATGCCATTAACAGCACGATTGCACGAGAGGCGGATGCGGTCATCGAACTTCATGCTGGACTCGAAATCGGCGTCGCCTCTACCAAAGCTTATACCGCACAGATCGCGGTGCTTGGGTTGCTTGCAATGCACTTAGGTAGGCTAAAGGGAATATTGGCACCCGGAGAGATACAGGAGTTTCTGCAAACTCTCAAAACCGTACCGTCTCTTGTGGAACGAGCCATTCAGCAGGAACGGATCTATGCATGTGCGGAGAAATATAGCGATGTCGGCGCATTCATGTTTATAGGGCGTAGCTACAACTATCCCAACGCCCTTGAGGGTGCCTTGAAACTCAAGGAGATCTCGTACATTCATGCAGCGGGACATCCAGCAGGCGAATTAAAGCACGGTCCAATCGCGCTGATTAACGAGGATGTACCGGTCGTGTGTATTGCTACCAACGGCAGCATTTATCCTAAAATTGTGAGCGCTATCCAAGAGATCCGTGCCCGGAATGGCGTTGTGATTGCCATTGCAACCGAGGGGAATACAGAAATCAAAGCGTATGCCCACGAAGTACTCTATATCCCCGATATTGCAGAGGAGCTTTCCCCGCTGCTTGTCGCTCTGCCACTCCAACTACTCGCCTACTATACCGCTGTGCATCGCGGCTGCGATGTAGACCAACCCCGGAACTTGGCGAAAAGCGTCACCGTCGAGTAGATTTATCTGGCGTGGTGGAACCCGCAGAAATTTAGCGCAGTGTGTTCCATGGTGCCGTATCGGCAACATCGATCAACTGATACCCTTCATCGCCAACACATGGCCCTAAAATGGCAAGTAGTTTTGCCGAGGTGGCGGAGGTATTGAACGAAGCGTGTACGGCGTCAGCGGGGATGAATATTGAATCGCCTGAACTCAGCATCCGTTTCTCGTCGCGGAGCCACTGTTCGACCGTCCCGTCAATGACGTAAATTACCTCTTCCTGTTCCGGATGTTTGTGGAAGTTGTGCCCTCCGCCGGGTGATAGACTTACTTCTATGACGACTAAGTCTTTTGCGTCCGTTGTTTGGGGGCGACTCAACCAGGCCAATCCGCCCCAATCCAGTTGTTCACGTTCTGCTTCCGCTGCGGGGATAAATTTTCCACTCATGGTTCATTCTCCTTCAAATTATGTTAAAATAGTACGTAAGACGCAATGCCAAGCAAGAAACGTTGACTCCTTGCGCATAGCATATTCTCCTACATTATAGTGCCCTTGCCGCATCAATGTCCATAACTTAATTACAAGAAAGGGAAGGCTGATACGTATGACCGATAATGAAAAATTTCTGTTCGACCTTTGGGGTTATGTCGTAGTTGAGGACGTACTTACGTCAGACGAAGTGGCGTTAGCCAATGAAGCCGTTGACCGCCACGCACATCTGATTGCCAACCGTGATCCGGGGCTGTCGCACGGATCTAAACATCTGGAAGGGGCTACAGGGCGCGGAGAGTTTCATCAAAACCCGTTGACGTTTGATCGGCCTTGGTGCGAACCGTTTCGACGGATGTTGACACATCCAAGAGTCATTGACATCTTCAACGAGGTATTGGGGCACGGTTTTCGGTTGGATCACGGACCCGGACTCATTCAGATGGTTAAGGGAACGGAGGGACACTGGCTGCACGGTGGAATGACCTTCGATCCGAGTCAATATCACCGATTTGAGCACGGTCGGATGCAGTGTGGACTCTGCGTTGCTGCATGGCAACTGACTGAGGTACGCGAAGGCGATGGTGGATTTGCATGTGTACCCGGCAGTCACAAATCAAACTACCGTCCGCCTCACCATGTCTTGTCCACAGAGGATGGGATGGGTTGCATCCAACAGGTTGTTGCCGGTCCAGGGTCGGTCGTAATCTTCAACGAAGCATTGGTGCACGGCACACTCCCCTGGCAGCCGACTGACCGTGAACGCCGTTCTATTCTATTCAAGTGCTCCCCCGGGTTCCTCTCATGGGGTTCGCCGCATGCGGAATGCCCGATCCCTGATCCGACGCCGGAGGAACTGGCAATCTACGAACCGCCACATCGTACCGGGCGCACAACGTTGGGAGAAGATAGCGAGTAAATCCCTTGACACCCTCTGCTCCTTGCCCTAAGGTTAATCCCTAAGTGTGCTCTCCGGGGGGTTGGTGAAATAAATTGGATATAAAGCATACTCAGAAAGGAGCTCAAAATGTTTAAGCAAGTGATTTGTGGCATGTTGTTAGCGGTGGCTGCGATCTGTGGACTTATCGGCATCCTCGGCTGCGGTGACATTGACGTATTGATTATTGATCTCACGGATCCTGATACGATTGAACCTGAGGATAATGGGTGGCTGGGGGCATGGGCACTTGAAAGTTATCAGGGACTCAGTTTGCTAGAAACCCTTGCCGAGTATGACGATTATGACGATGAGGACTGGACTTTTTTGGATGCTGACGGTTCAGCTGTGGCAGGAGATCTTCTGGAACAGGCGATCGCAGCGTTTTGGTCTGGTGATGGTGTTACCGGTTATGATGGGAGCATCACTTATACATTTTCTGAAGCCGGAGTCATGGAGATAGAGATTGTGATTCGATTGGAGTTGAAGGTGGGAAATACTCAGGGGGTACTCGTTGGTAAGGATCAAATACCGGGTAGCTACTTTTTGGTTGGTTCCGCTTACACAACGGAGATCTTTGATTTTGATGAGGTGGAAACGGGGACATGGCAGCGAACTGGGGACACGCTTGTATTGAATCCAGACGAAGCTGATGGCTCGACAGTTCTACAGAAGTTATAGATAGTCTGAAATGTCAGTCAAACCACCTCTCAGTCGAAATATTCATCTTCCCGAAATTTTGTCCACGACTGAAATACAGGAAACGGCGAAGGCAAGCTATTATCAGGATCATTCAGTTTGAAATTTATTCTTTTGCTATCGAAGACATTCCTGATCGAAATAGAGATCCCCGCCGTTTCAATACAATTTTCACACTGATCCGGAAGTATTCTCTGAGTACTCGGTTGGATGAAGTGAATTCTGATTTCTGAATCGTTGATTGCCCTTTCAACGCGATAATCGTTTGCGTGTGCCTCCCATTCGTGGATTGCATAATTGCCTTCGGCGTATTGTGCCCAGAGACTGATCCCGTTAAAGAAATCGAGAATAACCCCTTTTCTCGGACTGGCGTCGACATCAGGATCAAACTGACGGAACGACCGATCATTCAACGCCACCTTTATCTCAGCCTCCTCCACTACACTCAGCGATTCAAACCCCTCATTTTCTTCAGTAATCAGTTCAACCGGTATATCTCCGCACGACGTTAAAATAAACGGTGTGAATGCGAGAAAGATAAACGCCAACCCAGCGTGAATTTGACCGCTGAAATCTGCGCGTCCAATCCTCATCTTACCCGGCAGCATAACGCAATCTCCTATATTATTGATTCCTTTGTATAAATTATTTACACACGGTCAGTGCTAACCAAGGAGGGTATTGAAAAACAGCTTGAACGTCCCGTGCGTCTGCGCTCGATGCTGAGGTCTGAATCCGAAGAGGACAACCGAACCTTTGCCGTACTGTGCTGAAATCATGCCCACTGTTCCGGCTATCTGTTCCTCACCCACGAGCCATCCACTCTGCAAAATATCCCTCTCAGGGTATTGAACGAGAATCTCGCATTTTTCATTGGAAAAAGAGGGTTGAACGCGGAAGGTCGGACCGCTCCAGAAAAAGACAAGTGCCTCGTCGGGCATACCGTAAGCCAGGGGATGTGTCGTATCGATATTGGCGTGTAGTGTGGAGCCGGGACAGTAAAACTGCTTCGCGGATTTCCCCGCGACGACATTTGTGATTGGCAATCCCAATTCCTCAATAACAAAGTTACAAGCTTGGTTGAGTGCTACTAACCTTCCACCAGCCGTTACAAATTCTCGTATTGCTTCAATCCCTTTCTCTCCAATACCACTCCGGTATTCTGGTGGGATGGGATTTTCTCTGAGCCGATCCTCCGCATTGTTGCCAGCCATCATGTCAGTGGAGTCATCCGGGAGTATGAGGACGTCAATCCGTTGATTTAGGTTGCCAGTTTCAATCTCCTCATCTCTCAGGGTTTCGTATGGGAACCCAAACTGCTCCAAGACCAACCGTGTCCAGCCCTCATCCATATTCCCGCCCCAATATCGCTGATACATACCGATTCGTGCTCGCTGGATTTCACTCTGTTCCGTTTCTATGTTCCCTTCAAGCGCGTAAAAGGTAACACCACAATCTTGGGCAATCTTTGCGAGTAACTCTTCAGATCCAGCAGCAGCCACAAACGCCCCCGCCGGAAATGTTTCGTCTCCCACCGACACCGTTCCTTGAAGTCGGGTAACTTCTACACCCTGATCAAACGACCGATTGAGAGCTTTGAAACTGTCGTTTAACCTACCATCAAAAAGATAACCAACCTGCGAGGTGCCGACCATTGCTCCAGTAAGGGGTTCAGGTGCTGCAATAATCTCAAAATTCCCGTCAATATCGCCCTGTACCGGCACGGCAACCACCCCCATAAACTCCGCCATAGTATCCGTTGCGGAATCATAAGGGCGCTGAGGCGTGCCATCTGGTTGTCGTGTCCAAGCGTCGTCCGGATATAAGGTGCGTCCCAACAGCGTTTTGATAACTCCCATCTTCGGTTGATTGAGAGGGATGCAATAGGTGCCCGCCGGGTAGTTTGAACCGTTGACGGTAAAGGTTTGTGCCGCTTTCTGAATGTCTATCCCCTGAACCAGCAGTTTGTTAATCGTGCATATAACGGTCAACGGATCGTGCTGGTCTGGGCGGATGAGGTATGCGGCAGGTGCGCTGGAGGCACCAAGTTCAGTTTGTCGTTTTGCCTTCAGATAAGCGTTTCGCAGAATTGTGTCCTTATTCCGCGCTGCCATGTCAAGCAATCCCCACGCTGCAATTTTCTGCTGTTCCACGATGTCGCGCACGCCCCACCAACCGCCCTCCCAAGGGTGCGGGAAGTTTGTCTGGGGTTTGTAGTGAGGAAATGCCCTTAGTGTGTCGCCACCCTCATCAAGCAGCTGTTTCCTGTCGTCTTCACCTTTCAGTTGACTCCTGTGGATGTACATCGGCGTCGCCAACTTAGCGTGTGCTGATTCCGTCAGCATACTGGCGATGTTGTGATAGTTGCCCATCCAGTGGAAACCGAGGTGACTCCATGCTGGAAATAACGAGGCATTAAGAACACCGGTTTTGCCCGCTTCCTCCAATTTATATGCCATGTGGGCACCATACCAGCTGATCTCCCGCCAAACCAGTGGATCGCCGTGCGGATGCAGCGGCTCCGAATAGGGACATATCCATAAACGGGCGCCGTATGACCCCATCTCGTGATGGTCTTGATAGGCGTGGGGTTGCCATTCCTGATACATGATTTGCGCCATATATTGGGATTCGACCAAGTTAAACATGAAAGCGTCACGGTTATTGTCATGTCCAGCATACTTGTGATACAACCACGGGGGCGTAGACCCTTCATACTCGGTACCGACATATCTGTTGTACCAGTCGGTGACCATAATCTGACCATCCGGGTTGAAACAAGGAACCATCAGCGAGATAACGTTGTCCAGAATACGCAATGCTTCGTCGTCGTTCCGCGTGATCTGATCATACGCCAATTCAGAGACCATCTGCGTACTGCCAATTTCTGTTGCATGCAGCCCCATAGATTGGAGGATAATCGCCTTCCCTTCACCGGTCAGCGAGTTTATCGTTCCCTCCGATATCCCACGCGGATCTTTGATTTGAGCGTTCACCTCGCGAAGGCGCGCCAAATTTTCCAGATTTTCGGGTGAGGAGATAATCACAAATAGGAACGGATGTCCCTCGGTAGAGGGTCCCATATCAATGACTTGAATCTTGCCGCTTTGTCGTTCCAACAATCGAAAGTAGGCTACAATCTGGTCCCACCGTGCCATCTTCAAATCGCTCCCGATTTGGAATCCGAAAAACGCTTCTGGGGACGTTATCTGTTGATTCATGCTTATCTCCCGTTTCGGTATTAGTGAAGCATCTAATCTTTATGCAATTCCCAGCTTCTCGTTAATCTCGACTTGATAACCTTCCAATTCGCAGCTCTCGATCTCTGCGAGTGTAACCGGGCGACCATGCCACCCGGATTCATAAACCGCCATGCAGATCCCCTCCGACTTCATGCCCTCAACTCCATCGACCTCCGGTTTACCCCCCGTCAAGATAGCGTCCGCGAAATACTTGAGCTCGATAGCAACGGTATCCTCAATACCACTTGGGAAGTAATATTCGCGTTCCTCATCACTGATGTGGGCGAGAAATTCACTGACCAATGCTTCGTTGCTGGTGTTTTCTCCGTTTCGGAGGGTCAGCCCGGTCGCGAAATCCAAGCTGCCTTCGCTGCCGTAAACGGTTCTGCGACTGATGCCCTCCCCTGGTCCCGATCCGACCCATGTCCACTGTGCACTCACCCCATCTTCAAACTTAATCGCGGATATCATCGCATCCTCAACGTCAACATCGTAGCCACCTTGCCTTGCTGCAGGATCATCATAGCGGTAAGGTTCGTAAGCCTTATTGATAGCATAGACCTCTATCGCCTCCTTGTCGAGGATGAAACGCATAAGATCCGTAAAGTGCACACCACCGTCAAGCACCCAGCCACCGCCGGCCTCCATCTTGAAATTTCGCCAACTCCATTTACCTAACCCCTCACCGACCTCTATCCAAAAGAACATCCGTGGATCACCTATTCGTCCTTGACGAACGGCCCATCGTCGCGCACGCTGGTCGCGAGCTAAACGATAATTTTCTGCGACAGAAAGGATACGCTGGTTCTTCTCGGCTGCTTCAAGGATAAGTTTACAAGCGCGCATGGTGATACCGAGCGGCTTTTCGATGATGACGTGCATTCCCGCCTCTAACGCAGCAACTGCAAGCGTGTGGTGTGCACTGTGGAGGGCGCAGATGTCCACGCAGTTAAGTTCTGAATGCTTGGTGAGCATATCTTCAACATCTGTATAGACAGCTGGTTTTGGGCCGCCCTGAAATTCATGTGCCTGGTTTGCCCGTTCTTCTGCCCGGTTAGCATCAATATCACACGCAGCAATGATATCGAAGGTCTTAACCCCTTTCGACCAAAGCTCTTGATACCCCCGCATGTGTGCACCGGACATGCCCCCACAACCTATTAAGCCCATTTTGATTCGATCTGGCATAATTCATCCTTTATCCAATTAGAAGCAACTCGTTCTGAGGTTTTGAGATAGTGCGTAATCTGTAACGATGATTCCTCACGTATCCTCAGGAAAGAAAGGTGTTACGGTCGAATTATGGTACCATCTGCTAGGCGGACATTACCCCACGACCAGTTGGAACGTGCTGGGTCCGTGATGGGATATTTCGCCGCCAGTTCCTCGTCGATATCTATGCCTAATCCTGGCTTGCCATTAGCCCACATATACCCGTTTCGGACTTCAGGTGTTCCCGGGAACACCTCTTTGAGGAGGTCGGTTTGGTAGGGGCCTGCTTCCTGTATGCCGAAATTCCACACATTCAGGTCCAACATCAGTTGGGCGGCGTGACCTACCGGTGATACATCCGTGGGTCCGTGCCACGCAGTTCGGACGTTGAATGCCTCGCAGAGTGCAGCCAACTTTCGCGCTGGTGTCAGCCCACCGATCTGAGAGACGTGAACGCGCATAAAATCGAGCAGTCGGTCTTTGACCATTGGAATAATCTCGTGCGGATTATTGTACAACTCACCCATTGCGATCGGCGTACTGGTCTGCTCTCGCACCAAGCGGAAGTAGTCGTTATCCTCCGGTGCAAAGAGGTCTTCCAAGAAAAAGAGCCGGAACGGTTCAAGCTCTTTCGCCAAGCCAAGCCCCAAAATAGGTGGGAGACGTTCATGGACATCGTAAATTACCTCGACATCCCAGCCAAAAGTGGAACGGAAGTGTTCAAAAGCGCGAACGATAGCCTGAACTGATTTCACGGGGTCATAGATGCTGCCGACTGATTCGGAAACCTTGTCCGTGATGACCGGTTTGTCACTATGCGGAGTATCCTCAGAAAAAAAACGGTCGGTGCCGCCAAGTTTGAAATAGCGAAAGCCATCTTCGATAAATGCCCACACATTTTCCTCGTACTCTTTGAGATCCTGCCCACCCGGTACAATGTATACCGCAGCTGCCTCCCGCGACTTCCCACCAAATAGGTCGTAGACGGGCATTCCTGCTACTTTCCCTTTGATGTCCCACAGGGCTTGGTCTACGCCGCTTATGGCATTGTTGAGAATCGGTCCGTTCCGCCAGTATGGAGACACATTGCATGATTGCCAGATGTCTTCGATATCAGCGGGATCTTTTCCAATGAGAAAAGGACGCAGATAGTCGTTGACGGCGGTTTCAACAACAAGTGCGCGTTGCGTAAAGGTAGCACAACCTAAACCGTAAAGGTCGGGCTCGTTGGTCTCTATTTTTACTATGTTGAGATTCGCTGTCGGCTGCGTCACGATGACGCGAACATCACGAATTTTTAGATTGCTCATGGATTCTCCTCTCGTTCAGGATACCTATCAAGCTCTGAGAGCGCCACAGTAAGCACAGGAAGAAATCGAAGTTGAAGCAGTGACTATCTCCGTTTCGGGGTCTAAGTAGCGTTCATGATTGGTAACGCAATTGGGATTCTCACAGGGTCGTGAATCGGATACAATCTGTCTCGGGGGCGGTTGTGTTAAAACTAACTGTTCAAGACCCAGCAAACTGGCGACCAGCGCCATTCGAATAGGGACAGCGTTCGCTGACTGCTGAAAATACGCCGCACGTTCATCATCATCAAGCTCATAAGCCAATTCGTTGACACGCGGTAAAGGGTGCATAATGATTGCATCGGGTTTAGCTTCATCCATTATTGCAACATCCACAAGATAGCTCCCCCGCGCATCTTCGGGTGAAATCTCAGGCGGCAACCGCTCCTCTTGAAGACGGTTGACATAGATCACGTCCAGTTCACCGATTACGTCTCTGAGTTGGTTGGTCTCGGATGGCTCTTGGCCGTAGAGCTGTTTCAGACGGGCGGTGATCCAGTCAGGCATTTGGAATCCATCAGGTGAGATATGGATGAGCTTTCCACCAAATCGTGCAACGCCGAGCGCGAGCGAATGTGCGGCTCGTCCGTAACGCAGATCACCACAAATGCCAACCGTCAGCCCCTCTATTCGCGCTTTACGCTGAAGAATAGTATACAGGTCTGTGAGTGCTTGCGTGGGATGCCTATGGGTACCATCACCGCCATTAATCACAGGGATGTTGGAATAGCGAGCCATAACATGAGCGGCACCAGCCCAACTATGCCGGACCACGATCAGGTCTGAGTAGTTAGTGACCATACGTGCTGTGTCCGCAATCGTCTCGCCCTTTGCGACTGAAGCAGCGTCCGGATCAGCAAATCCGAGTGCGCGTCCATCAAGACGGCCGATTGCGCTCTCAAAGGACAGCCGTGTTCGTGTGCTCGGCTCGTAAAACAGCGTTGCCAACAGCTTGCCTTTACAAAAACCAGACCATGTAGCAAGTTCCGTCCGCATCTGATCTGCGAGCCGGAAAATCTGTTCAATTTCAAAGTTGGACAGGTCATCAAGCGTGATGAGGTGTCTCATAAGCAATCCTCACTGATGATATGGATAGCGGCATGTAGGTATATCGGTTTCTCTATGGGACTTCTAAACTACCCACCAATTCTGCAATTGAATGCATCCTATGTCGTTCGAGATATTCCTCGATGCCGTCCACTACGTCTAGGGAGGCGCGCGGATTAACGAAATTTGCTGTGCCAACGGCAACGGCGGAAGCCCCCGCGATAAAAAATTCGATAGCATCATCACCGGTCATGATGCCACCCATGCCGATGATTGGGATGCTGACAGCGTTGTAGACTTGCCAGACCATGCGGATGGCAATCGGTTTGATTGCCGGACCAGAAAGTCCACCTGTGATATTGGCAAGCTGCGGACGCCGTGTATTGATGTCGATTGCCATACCGAGTGCGGTATTGATTACAGAAAGTCCATCGGCACCGGCATCCTCAGCAGCACGGGCGATCACGGTTATATCAGTAACGTTTGGTGAGAGTTTGACCAACAATGGAAGGGTTGTCTTCTTCCTAACCCCTTTAACAAGCTCATCGGTGAGTTTGGGATCAACCCCAAAACTCATCCCACCACAATGGAGATTTGGGCAGGAGATGTTGAGCTCAATTGCAGCAACCCCATCGGCGGCGTCCAATTTCTCTGTGACGTCAAGATATTCTTCCACTTGCTCTCCACAGACGTTAACAATGACAGGGACATCGAAGTTGCGCAGGTAGGGCAGCTTTTTATCGATGAATCCATCGATCCCCACATTTTGCAAGCCGATAGCGTTGAGCATACCCGACGGGGTCTCAAAGATACGGGGCATAGCATTGCCCGCCCATGGCACACTGGTAATACCTTTGACAACAACGGCACCAATTTGATTTAGATCAATGAAGTCCACGTATTCGCTGCCGTATCCAAAGGTCCCCGACGCCGTCATGACGGGGTTTCTCATCCGGATATCGGCAACACTAACTTGCAACGATGGGTGGGTATCACTCATTGTTTCGTCCTCACTCCATGTATAGCGCATCAGTTTTTGCTGCCATGATGAAGTCGTTGCGATGGAGCCCCCTGATTTTGTGCGTCCACCAGGTAACGGTTACTCTTCCCCATTCGGTCAGAAGAGCAGGATGGTGTCCTTCTTCCTCTGCTAAATCGCCCACGCGGTTTGTGAATGCCAATGCCTCGGCAAAACCGTCAAACTGGAAGAGACGTTCCAGTCGCTTGATCTCATCCCGCTCAATCAGTTCCCAATCGGAAACCTGTGGGTGGTATTCTACGATCTCTGTGTCCGTAACCTTTGGTGCATCTCGACGACAAGCGACGCATTTCATTGAGGTTAATATACCCATTATAAATCTCCTTTCAAGTTCTTCGCGTTCTACCAAATGATGTCCTCAGCATTAAACACGGGACCTTCTGTGCAGACCCGCTGATATTCGAATCCGCCTTCGGACAGTTGCACTTTGCAGACACAACCAAGACAGACTCCCAAAGCGCATCCCATGCGGTTTTCCATCGCCAACTGTGTAGGAATACCAGAGTCAAGGGCGATTTTTGTAACGGTGCGCAACATCCCATCAGGCCCACAAGCGTAGATTACAGGATTCTGCAGGTCATGGGTTTGTAGGAGGTGGGTGAGCAGTTCGGTGACGAATCCGTGATGCCCCACACTTCCGTCATCGGTAGCGATATGTGTATCAACACCGATCGCTTGCAAGTCTTTTACGCTCAATAACCGTGCTTGGTTCATCGATCCGACTAGTGCAAGTGTGTGTACGTCTGCGTCTCGTAACGCAGTAGCAAGCAACATCAGCGACGCAATTCCTGCCCCGCCACCGACGATTATCGCGGGATTGGGGGTTACCGAAAAGTCAAAAGTGTTTCCAAGTGGTCCCAACACCCGAATTGAATCCCCAAACTTCAAACCGGATAGCACATTTGTACCTTCGCCGATGAGTTGATACAGCATAGTGATCTGGTCGTCGTCAATAGTGTAGACTGTAAACGGCCGGCGAAGTAGCAATCCACTACCTTGTGAGATGAGAACATGGATGAACTGTCCGGGTAGTGCCCTTGCAGCGACCTCCGGACACGAGCAGCGCAATAGATAATGATTTTCAGCGATTAATTCGTTAGAAATGACCTCTGTAGGAAGATCAAATTTTTGCGTGGGATTCGGCATGGGATTTATGTCGTTCCAAGTCAAACCTAAAGCGCCAGGTACTACGCGTAACTAGAGTGAGTTAAGCCAACCGGTATGAAGGGTGTCGATAATTTTACCTTGTTTCAAAAATAAACGCAACCGTTTTCCCAAATCGCAAGAAATATGTAATTTGAATTTCAATCCTACCCGAAAACACTTTACCACAGAGACACAGATCCCGATACATCGAGGACTCCGATAAATCGGAGGAACGCGGAGAAATACAGAGAAGAATCAGAGGAAGTGAGGGGACGAGATAGCGAGTGTTCATACACTGCTCCCAATTCTCGGGATCCTCGGCTTTGCCGGGATACGCTCCCTTGTTTCCTAGTTCTTTCAAAAATAAAAAACTCTGTGCACCCTGTGCCTCTGCAGTCAGTTTTAAATAAAAACACACAACGACGTATTGTAATGGATTTCAGGAAATTTGTTGTATTTTTGGGAAAGCGTGCTATAATTTTCAGAGGCTATTGCTATAACAGTTCAATTATAGAGGAAGGAGAAACTGATGGGCAGAAAAATTGAGAAGTTATTTCGTTCACCATATGGCGTACCCAACGGCTTGCAGGTAACAGATGAGGGGTTGTGGATCGCAGACCAGATCACGGATCGGGTAGCCTTGGTTGAAACGAGCGATGTCTCCGATTATGGAGTAACGAAGATGATTCGAGATATTCCGAGCGATTGCTCCAATACCAGTGGAATGGCTTACGGCGATGGAGCGCTCTGGCTGGCAGCAAATGGTCCTGGCGAACGCTGGCGTCCCCCACGTGCAAGCGACGCCAAACCGGGGATGGGTGAAATCATTAAGACCGATCCACATACCGGAGAATGCCTCGCGCGGTATCCGATACCGGACGGCGGTGGCACACATGGCGTGGAATACGACCATTATGAGGAGGGGTATCTCTGGGTCGAAACGTTGAAGAACCAGATTCTGCACAAAGTGCGGATTTCGGATTGGTCTGTGCAGCACTCGATTCCGCTACCCTACGGACGGGGACACGGCGTTGTGCGGGTAGAGGACGGGGTTTGGGTTGTACACACCTCCGACCGAGTAATCGTCAAACTCGATTTGGAGAGCGGCGATGAGCTGGATCGGATCGAGGTGCCAGAGGATGAGCCGGAACCGCACGGTCTGTCGATCTATGGGAATGATTTCCTCTACTGCGATGCTACCTCTGGTTGGGTGACGAAGATTACAGTGTAAAGAAAGCTAGTCCCTGACCCTTTTCTAAGAAATAAATAAAAAAGCGGTATCACGCCCTTTTTGGGGCGTGATACCACTTACAGTGTGAATCTTAGACACAACTTTACTGTGTCGAGGCTGCATCCTCCGATGTGTCACGGGCAGGAGGGTTGCGTTGCTCCCGCCCTGGTCTCGGAACGGACTCAAATTGGCGGGCCGCTTCAGGGTCAGACGCCCGCAGCCGACGAAGCCCCTCCTCCGTGCCGTACTGGTCTATCAACTGTTGCGCCTTATCAAAACGACTAGGGGATAGCCCTTCGGTCAACTCGTTTTCAATCCCCTGTGGCGTCAACTGTGTTTCGATGTCCGCCACACTTGGAG
Organism: Candidatus Poribacteria bacterium; assembly: GCA_022822005.1. Lineage (GTDB taxonomy): Bacteria > Poribacteria > WGA-4E > WGA-4E > PCPOR2b > PCPOR2b. The sequence goes on along the minus strand of JAJECO010000077.1, from coordinate 23,357 downwards.
GGAACTGAGGCTCGACCATATCAGGTAAATCCAATGGAGAGATAGGAACATCAGAGCGAACCGGGGTACCACTGGCATCTGCTTTGATACTTCCCTCAGAAAAGGTGTCTGCTTCTGAATATGTCGCCCCTGCTGCCTCGCCACTTCCTGTCCGTGGGTTGTGTTTTCGTACCCAACCCACCATGTCGTCATCATCTGGTAGAAAACCCACTTTTACCGGCGGCTTATCCAAGAGCGGAGGAGTAGTCCCCGGTGAGAATGCACGGCGCCTTTCAAGTGCAGCTTGCTCCAGGTCTACTATTTCTTTCTCTGTTTCAGTCAATGACAGGTCTAACTTGCCCGCAGCAATCATTTGCTCTATCCCAGCGATAGAGGTGCCTAATTGGATTGACTGGTCAAATTTCTTAAAATACTCCTCCTGTTCATGCGGATCCTCTATCGCATAATATTCCGCAGGAAGAGAATGAACTTCGCCCTCCTCTGTTATGATTCTACGCCCCGGCGTTCTGGTTTCCGAATCCGCAATCTCTTTAAGCAAGGGATTGTTTATCTCTGATTTTAAAATCAGATCCCCCTCCTCATACGTTTCCCACCTCGGGACAAGCACTTGATACAGTTGACCATCAGGAGCTAAAACCGTCTGGATGACCTTATCCTCAAAACGCCTGGCGTAGATCTCTTGAGTCTCCCGTATTGCCTCTTCTACCAAGGGCGTCATTTCCCCGGTTAGCAAATACTTGTTTACGTCTATCTCCCTCTGGCTCATCGGCTCTTCAGAAATGCAGAGGCGACCGGCTATATCATAAGAATATTCGCCGTCTGGCGTCATTCCCACGAAGGCGGGATTATCCCCTGCATGCTCAGTCGTTTCAATTCTTGCTGTAATGGATTCTCCTCTGCCCTGATGAATGTGCAGGCGCGAAGAATGTTCGTGTTGAAGCGCATCCATCTCGGCAACCCATTCCTTATGGTTTTGGTTCGCTTTAGAGGTGACATAAGACAGATACGCCACGCCAAGCAGCACCAGAACACAACCACCAACAATATAAGGCATAAAACGGTGCTTTAACACCGGACAAACCTCCTCCTTTTAATTATCCACCACCACTCAGACCACAAAGCACTGTGTACCAAAACACCAAGGCAATAGAATGTCTGTGTGAACGACAGTGAGTCCAGTTTGAACTCCAGAACCATCTATGTTTATAGATCCTGACGTAATGGCTTCGTTCCTCAATTTATTTTTAGAATGCACTATAAATCGCATCTTCAAGCTTTAGCAGAAAAGCCTCCAGATCCCCCAATGCCCGTTCTGCATAAGCGGCAGCGCGTTTCCGTTTGTTAAGCCGTTCGCTTGTATTCAAGGACGGTAAGATGCCAAAATTTGCCTTCATCGGTTGAAAATCGGCGGGACTGGCGTGGGTTACGTAGTGGCAAAGCGAACCGAGGATTGTGGTTGTCGGAAGCGCTAATGGTGTTTGACCATGGATTAGACGTGCGGCGTTCCAGCCAGCGAGCAAACCTGTTGCGATGTTTCCCATGTAGCTTTCAACACCCGTGATTTGTCCTGCGAAAAAGAGATTTTCCCGCTCGCGGAACTGAAGCGTCGGATAGAGTAGTGTTGGTGCATCAATAAAGGTGTTGCGGTGCATCTGCCCATACCGCACGAACTCAGCTTTTTCGAGTCCAGGGATCGTGCGGAAAACCCGCTTCTGTTCAGGAAACTTCAAATTCGTTTGAAAACCGACCATGTTAAACAACGTACCGGCGAGGTTATCTTGCCGTAATTGTACTACGGCGTAAGGACGCTTCCCGGTACGCGGGTCGGTTAACCCCACGGGACGCATCGGACCGAAAGCCAAACTTTCATGCCCACGCCCCGCTAAAATCTCTACAGGCAAACACCCTTCAAAGAATTGATGCCACCCCGCTCTTACGCCCTGCTCTAACTCCCGCTCGAAAGATTCCAACTTAATGCGCTCCGCACCGATCAATGCTGCCACGAAGCCAGCGTATTCATCACGGTTCATTGGGCAGTTGATGTAATCACCCTCTGTCTGTTCACCGTGGCCATACCGCGAGGCACGAAAAGCCGTCTTTAGATCAACTGACTCTACGCTCACAATCGGCGCGATAGCGTCAAAAAAGTAAAGATGCTCCTGACCACTCAGGGCAGCAATAGCATTTGAGAGACTTGGAGATGTCAACGGTCCAGAAGCGACGATGGTAGCTCCGTCAGGGAGGGAGGCAACCTCTTGGCGCACTACTTCAATCTTAGGATGATTTGAGATTCGCTCTGTTATGAGGTGAGAGAAAGCCTCACGATCTACCGCCAACGCACTTCCCGCGGGCAACGCTGTTTTATAGGCGCAATCCAGCAGCATGGATCCCAAGCGGCGCAGCTCCGTCTTGAGAACCCCGGAGGCACGATCTGGCAGATCAGATCCAAGGGAATTTGAGCAGACTAACTCACCAAGGTTAGGAGTGAGGTGGGCACCCGTCGAGGTACGGGGACGCATTTCGTGAAGATACACTTGGACTCCGCGCTCGGCTGCTTGCCATGCGGCTTCGCTGCCAGCTAATCCGCCGCCGATGATCGTTAGATCTTCCATAGGTAATGCCTCGTTTATCATCTCCATAGAACGAAGTTCCGGTCAGACATAGAGGACGCTGATCTGCGTTCCTACCATACGTGATCGCGAAAGATTTATGTCCAGGACTAAAAAGGTCTGCCCATACGGTTGAGGGCTGGTGGAACTTCGTTCCTAACCGGCTTGATAGATTTCAGGTAAGCCCACATCGCTTTGAGATCTTCGTCACTGATGTTCGCGTAAGCATTCGTAATCGGCATGGGTGGGAGGAGTTTTCGGTTGCTTGGAACGCCCTGATGGTGTCCAGTTCGCATGGTGTCAACGAATATTTTTTCTGTCCACTCGCCGAGCCCCGTTTCTTTGTCAGGCGTGAGGTTTGCTGCAAAGGTTGTTCCAAAGGGCATTGAAAACGCCGCGAGTGTCGGCGCTGCGAGCATAAAAACCCCGCGTTGCATCATAGTCATGTCGAATTTAGGATACGGTGCGTTTGCAGGATGACCCGCAAGATACATGCTCATATCCATCTCTGCACCTTTGCGCGGCGTGTGGCATTGACCGCAAGCCCCTACGGCATCCACAAGATACTTGCCACGTTTGACTAAATCACTCTGACTTTCTGCATAATTCAAGCAGAGCAGGATGAATATTATAGTTGAAGAGATCGCAATTGCGATAAGCCAGTGTTTCTTGTGCATTCTACCAATTCTCCTTTGGATTGTGATACAACGGAAATAGCGTGTTTATATTCTTTCGCGTCTGCGTTTGCGATTCGAAGTATCCTGGGATAACTTACTTGCCAGATTACGAGAATCTCGTCCTTCTGTTATAGTATTCCCGCTCGCTGTTTCTTTTTTTTCTTGATCCTGGCCAAGTTGCACCAACGCCCCAATATCCGCCATAAGACGAGAAAATGTGCCCTCTCCAATCGCGCGTCGAATCCCGCGCATTAGGCTCAGGTAAAAGTGCAGGTTGTGCAGTGTTAGTAGCCGATGGGCAAGAATCTCGTTCTCAAGGTGCAAGTGCCGGAGGTAAGCGCGTGTAAAATTCTGGCAGGTGTGGCAGATACAGTTGGGATCAAGCGGCGTAAAATCAGTCTTGTATTTCGCGTTACGCATTTTTATGGTGCCAAGTGTCGTGAAGAGTGAACCGTTTCGTGCGTTACGGGTCGGCATTACACAATCAAACATATCTACCCCACAGCTTACACCGTAGACCAGATCCTCCGGCGTTCCGACGCCCATCAGGTAATGTGGGGAATCTTTCGGCAACAGTGGTGCGGTATAGGCGAGTGTCTCATACATCAACGGTTTCTCCTCCCCCACACTGAGCCCGCCGATCGCGTAACCGGGAAAGCCAATCTCTGCGGTCCTTTCGACACTGATTTTTCGAAGCGACTTCTCCATCCCGCCCTGTACAATACCGAACAACTGTTGATTACGATTTCGATGTGCTTTCTTGCACCGCTCCGCCCAACGGAGCGTCATTTCCATTGATTGCTTGAGATAACTGTAATCGCTGGGCAATGGTGGGCATTCATCGAAGATCATAATGATATCCGCACCGAGTGCATTCTGGATCTCAATGGACCGCTCTGGGCTGATAAAGTGCTTTGACCCATCAATCTCAGAACGGAATTCAACGCCCTCTTCGGCAATAGTGCGAAGGGGTCCTAGGCTGAAAACTTGAAACCCACCACTGTCCGTGAGCATAGGTTTCTTCCATGCCGTAAATTTGTGCAATCCACCTGCCTGTTCAACGACACGATGGCCCGGACGAAGGTAGAGATGGTAAGTATTGCCGAGGATAATTTCCGCGCCGATTTGGACGAGATCGTGAGGCGAGCATGTCTTGACCGTTCCGCGTGTACCAACGGGCATAAAAATTGGGGTGTTGATAACGCCGTGTGCTGTTCGCAGTTTCCCAATTCTGGCTTGCGTCTGAGAGTCTGTGTGGACGATTGTAAATTTGCTATCTGGCATTTTTTTATATAGCCATCCCCAGCGGGTTCTGCGATACACCATCCATCATTCAGATGAAAAGGCAACCGGACTCGCGCGATCCGGGAGTGATTTTTCTGTAAGTCCCGTTTTAACTCGAAATTTTGTTCCTGATGAAGTCAAGGGCTTCAGCTTGATTCGCGCCGAACCGAACGTAAACCCCGCGGAAATTCTCAAGCCGCGAAGGTTTGGCAAATGGACTAAGCAACACTCCGTTCTTGTCAGGGTAGCAGCTACGGAACACCGTCCAGGACTTCGTTATGCGATAAAATGGTGCCGCAACGATGAACTGATGCTCGTAGAGTTCATACCGGAACGGGAGAAAATACCGGTTGAGCGAACCGGTTACAAAGACTGCTGAGAGGAGGGTGACAAAAGCCGATTGGAAAAGCCAGTAAATGCATGAGAAAAGAAGAAGGAGAAAGAGTAGGAGCAGGACCGATCGCCTCCAGTTTTCGCGTAAGGGATGAACCTTCCAGGTCAATTGAGGGGTGGACTGATCAGACATTGGCGAATAAACAGGGTGAGCAGAGCTCGATGCGCTGTGTTTGTACGCGCTATCTATTTCTTGAGATAGCACTCGTTGGGGTGTGCGATTTAAGCATCACTTCTCCGTGTCCCAATGATCAAAACAGGCGAAAAATTGGCAATAGTATACTTCAACTACGGTCTACGCAGGCATACTTACCCAGCTTTGCTTGCAACCTTCTTACTTGCCAACACCTTCCCCATCTGAATTACCAGAGGTTGACGTATCATTCCCCTCCGTTCCGGTGAGGTCGGACGCTTCACTCGTTTCCGTTGTCTCATCTGAAGGCGCAATCATGACCTCACTCTGTGCAGCTTCTTCTTGGAGCGGCTTTAACTCGCCACCTGTTTCACCGTAGAAACGCATCAGAAAAAGTGCCATTGCCATGAATCCAATAGCTAGCCACGTTGTAACCTTGGAAAGGAAAGTTGCAGCACCCTGCCCCCCTAAAACAGATTGCATGCTGCCGCCAGCACCACCAAAGGCACTTGATGAAAGCCCCTCTCCTTTGCTATCTTGCAACAGAATGATGATTGGCAGCAAGATACAAGCAGGCACAAAAAGAACAAGAATAAAACCAACAATAATTTCCATGATAGTTCCTCACTTTCGTAATAATTGTTTATTTCTAATTGATTCAAAAAGCGTTGTCTGCAGCTTTGATGATTTGGGCAAATGATTCCGCATCCCAGCTCGCTGTGCCGACCAGTGCACCATCAACGTCGGGCTGCGCGAGCAACGCGCCAGCATTGTCCGGCTTGACGCTTCCACCGTACTGAATCCGGACTTTCAACGCCACATCGTCCGAATAGATATCCGATATAAGCGACCTGATAAGTGCATGAACTTCTTGCGCTTGATCTGGAGTTGCATTGCGTCCCGTCCCAATTGCCCAGACAGGTTCATAGGCAATTACCGTAGAGATAATTTGAGCTGCGGACAACCCGGCAATACCGTTGAGAAGGTGGTCCTTTACCACCGCCTCGGTCCTGCCAGCCTCACGCTGCTCCAAGCTCTCACCGGTGCAGATAATCGGTATCAGGCCGTGTGCGTGCGAGGCCTTGACTTTACAATTAACATTTTCGTTCGTTTCACCGAAATACTGTCGGCGTTCGGAGTGACCGATGATCACATAGTCACAACCAACATCTTTGAGCATCCTCGGTGACACTTCGCCCGTGAATGCGCCGTTATCCTCCCAGAAGACATCCTGTGCTGCGAGTCGAATGTTTCCGCCCGCAAGTGCCTCTGCGGAGGTAGCAAGTGCAGTGAAAACAGGAGCGACAACGATCTCGACGTTGCTAACACCGTCGACCATACATCGAAGCGATGCGATGAGTGCGACTGCTTCATGGATGGTCTTGTTGAGTTTCCAGTTGCCGGCAATGATTGGTGTTCGCATATTTTCCTATCTTAACTCACGCTTCCGCATATAAAAGAAAGCGGATCGCTCACCACTGGGGGATTTGCCAATCCCCACCACATCTGCGAAGGTAGCTTGGATATGTCCATCAGGCCGAAGCGATCTTGCCAGTCGCCTGGGTATCACAGGACTCTTGCGGCCAACTCAACCAAACGATTTGAGTATCCCCATTCGTTGTCATACCATGAAAGGACCTTGACCAACTCGCCGTCGATAACCCTTGTAAATTCCGCGTCGAAAATTGATGAATGAGGGTTCCCCTTGAAATCAACTGATACAAGTGGCAATTCGGAGTAACTTAAAATGCCTCGCTGTTTGCCTTCGGCGGCATTTTTCACAGCCGCATTAATCTCTTCTACACTTGCTTTCTGCTCCAGATCAACGGTAAGATCCACAACAGATACATTCGGGGTTGGAACCCGAATTGCCATACCGTCAAATTTGCCATCAAGTTCAGGAATAACCAGCGAAATTGCGCTTGCAGCTCCCGTAGAAGTGGGAATCATTGACAGGGCGGCTGCGCGCGCTCTCCGTATATCCTCATGTGGCAGATCCAGAACTTGCTGATCGTTCGTATAGGAATGGATGGTGGTCATCAGACCGCTTTGGATACCAAAGTTTTCCAATAGCACCTTTGCAAGCGGCGCAAGACAGTTTGTCGTGCACGAAGCGTTAGAGATGACATGGTGCTTTTCCTTATCGTATTTATCGTCATTAACACCTATCACCACAGTGATGTCTTCGTTCTTGGCGGGTGCAGAGATAATCACTTTTTTTGCGCCTGCATCCAGATGCTTCGCTGCATCGTTCGCATCCGTAAAGAACCCGGTCGATTCAATGACAACGTCAATACCCAAGGTGTTCCAGGGGAGTGCAGCCGGATCTCGTTCAGAAAACGCAAGTATTTTTTTCTCGTTGATAATAAGCCCGTTATTTGTTGGTTCGACGTCAGCATCAAGCTCCCCAAGCACTGAATCGTATTTGAGCAAATGCGCGAGTGTTTCCGGATCTGTTAAATCGTTAATTGCTACAAGGTCGAGAGCAATATTTTTATTCTTTAGTGCGGCTCTTAATGCGTTACGTCCGATTCGACCGAAGCCATTAATTCCAACTCTTAACATATTCAATCATCCTCCATATTCTTAACACAAGCTTAAAATTATTCCACACAAACCCTTAATTCGTCAAGTCTCAATTTTATTGAGCAATCGCCCTGTGTCCCATTTCATGGAGCGAACTTAACCGTCACCCCGATTCTAAAATCAAGCACAGCAAGGGATTTTTCCACTTTTTACCGCAAAAAAGACTTGCATGAAACCGAAGGTCTCGTTTATAATGTTACAGGTTTCGTTAATAATGTTAAAATGTTTAGATGTTTATGCTCCTCCAACCGTAGAGGGCAGCAAACTGAGGTGAGTTCTAATGCGCGTTGGCATGAAATATGGACGGAATTTGCTGGAAGTCGAGATTCCTGAGCGGAATCTGGCAGGGATCCTGACCCTCCAGAAATCTGTCCCAATTGAGGATCCAGAGCATGCAGTTTGGGACGCGATTCAATTACCAATTCACTCCGCACCACTAGCCACCCTGGCAAAGAATAGGACTTCTGCATGTGTTGTCATCTCGGACATAACACGACCTGTACCAAATAAACTGATCCTACCACCAATCCTACAGACCCTGGAGTCAAATGGCATTCCACGCGAAAAAATTACTATCTTGATTGCAACAGGTATCCACCGCCCCAACGAAGGTAAAGAGCTAGAGGAAATGGTCGGCACCGAAATTATGAATAGCTATCGGATCGTCAACCATTTTTCTCAAAGGATCGAGACGCATAAATATCTCGGTTTAACGCAAGGTGGTGCTCCGGTTTATATCGATAAGACCTATTTGGAATCGGATTTGAAGGTCACGACTGCTCTGATTGAACCCCATCTGATGGCGGGATATTCTGGTGGACGCAAATCAATCTGTCCAGGACTAGCTTCAATCGAAACGATGAAAGTGTTGCACGGCCCCGAAATACTCGAGCATCCGAAGGCTTGCGTCGGTGTCCTTGAAGGCAATCCACTCCATATTGAAGCCACGGAGATTGCGCTGATGGCGGGGGTAGATTTTAACGTGAATGTCACAATTGATGACCAGCGTCGACTAACGGGCATATTTGCTGGTGATATCGTCGAATCCCACTTGGCAGGTGTCAAGTCTGTCGAAAAACAGGTAATGGCTACAGTGCCGAAGCCCATGGACGCTGTCCTCGTATCAAGTGCAGGTTATCCACTTGATACTACCTTTTATCAAGCAGTCAAGGGTGTTCTTGCAGCGGTGGAAATTGTTAAGCCGAATGGGAGTATTATTCTGGTAGCAGAATGTAGCGAAGGAATTGGGAGCGGACCTTTCACCGACTTAATCTTAAAAACAAAGGACTTGAAGCAATTCATCCACGATATTCACGATCCCGCGAACTTCGTCATTGATCAATGGCAGCTGGAGGAGTTAGCAAAAGCCGTTAGAAAAGCCGAAATATACTGCTATGCTGATGGCATCCCTTATGACCAGCTGAAAGACCTATTTGTGCAGCCGATCCGAACCCCTGAAGAAGGAATCAAACGGGTTCTTTCCAAACACGGAGACAAAGCCCAAATCGCTGTGCTTCCTGATGGTCCCTACGTACTAGCAAAAGTGGCGAATTAATTTATAGGAACGTAATTTCATAAGAGGAATGACATGCAGAACGAACCACGTCCGACCGTTGAGCTTAAGGGCTTCCGGGATGGTATGCGCCTCATCATTGACCCAGAAGCCTCGATGGATCAGATCGAATCGGCAATTATGGAACGAATGACAAACCTAGGGGATTCGCTATCAGGTCTGACGATGAATCTCGATCTCGGAAGCCGAGTGTTAAACGATGAAGAATTAATACATCTCAAGAACTTGCTGAACGAAAATTATGGACTGGAAGTTAAGCAAATCATTGGGGATTCCGAAGATGATCCAGGCAGAACCGAGTCGCACCAGATAGCAGGGGTGCCAGCGCTCCATGGCAATGAGCGTGTCTACGATCAGTTTGTTCCGGCGAATGAAGAGACACGGTTTATTCGTCACACATTACGTTCGGGACAGATCGAGCGTGCTTTAGAAGGAAACATGGTTATCTTAGGCGATGTCAACCCTGGGGCAGAGGTGGTCGCAGCAGGAGACGTCATTGTCCTTGGTGCGTTACGGGGCGTTGCCCATGCTGGTGCGCTTGGTAATACCTCATCAGTAATTTTCGCGTTGAATCTGCTACCCACTCAACTGAGAATCGGTCGTTTCATTACCCGTGCACCCGCTGAACAACGCCGGCGGCAAAGAACAGAGATTGCACGCGTCCTGGACGATGCGATTATCGTCGAAGAATACGATTGACCCCAGTCCGAGTTACCACGATCCAGACATGTAAAGATTCCCCCACACCATCTTCAAGTTTTACCAATTTTCTTATCATGATAAAATGTCATCACTCCCTGGCTGCATCTCTTTGGATGTCGAGGCTCTTCGCCATCTGACAGTATGGAGTGATTACTATTCCAAGCGAAGCCATCCCGATCAATAAGTATTTGAGTACAGTTACCAATCAGTGCAAACCTGATTTTAGTATCTTTATAAGGAAGGATAGTGCAAAAATGGGAAAAGTGATCGTCGTTACGTCTGGCAAAGGCGGGGTCGGTAAAAGTACGTCCACGGCGAATCTCGGAACGGCCTTAGCCGTCCTTGGCAAGAAGGTCGCTGTTGTTGATGCGGACGTTGGATTGAGAAATCTTGACGTTATTATGGGATTAGAAAGTCGCGTTGTCTACACATCCATGGATGTTCTCGAAGGCGTTTGTGAACTTGAGCAGGCATTGGTGAAAGATCGGCGAACGAAAGATCTTTATCTGCTTGCAGCTTCGCAGAAGAACAACAAGAACGATATTCAACCGGAACAAATGAAGAAACTGTGTCTAGAGCTGAAGGAGACGCATGATTATGTTCTGGTCGATTCACCTGCCGGTATTGAGCAAGGGTTCCAAAACGCAGCGGCGGGGGCTGATGATGCCCTAGTCGTGACAACGCCAGAGGTAGCAGCGGTCCGGGATGCGGATCGGATCATCGGTTTATTGCAAAATATGGCTATTAACAATCTGACGCTGATTATCAATCGACTCTCGCCGGAAATGGTTAAGACCGGCGATATGATGGAGCCGACGGATATCATAGACATTCTGTCCATCGATCTTATCGGCGTAATTCCAGAAGATAAGGAAATTGTGGTTTCGACGAACCGAGGTATGCCGACCACATATAATCATAAGTCGGATGCCGGACAGGCATACAAGCGCATCGCGCAAAGGCTTGAAGGGGAAGATGTACCGATCCCAGAGTTTAAATCAGGAGGTTTTGCCGGCTGGGTTGGCAAACTGTTTAAGGGCTAAAAGGAGAGAACTGATGTTCAGACGGTTAATGCAGTTACTAAATCGGGAGCAGAAAAGCAAGAGCGTCGCGAAGAGTCGACTGCAGCTCATCTTGGTCCAAGATCGTACTGGAATTGATGAAGAGATTATGGAAAGCCTGCAAACAGAGCTGACCGAAGTTTTGTCGAAGTATTTTATACTTGAGCGCGAGCAAGTCGAAGTCGAACTCGAACGTGAACAAGACTCGATGGCACTCGTGGCGAATATCCCGGTTCTTGGAACGAAGGTCCGCCATCCCGTAGAAGCGTAGTTGGACGAATGTACCTCTGACCACCTTTAAAGCAACAGTTGCTCGACTGCTAGTGCGACTCCGTCTTTCTGATTAGTGTCTGTAGTATGATCGGCGATGGCTTTAATTTCATCAACGGAATTGCCCATAGCCACTCGAAAACCGGCAATTTCCATCATGCTCTCATCGTTGTATCCATCTCCAAACGTGACGATCAGATCGTTGGTGATATCGAGTTGGTCAGCGAGAGCTTGTAGCGCCCGCCCCTTCGACACCTGCAGATTCATGAACTCAATATATTCAGCTTGGGTCTGCGTTACATACAACCGCCCGCCAAATTCCGCTTTGCATTCCGAGAGGAGTAAATCGATTTTCTCGGGTGCGTCTAAAATCTGCATTTTCGTCGGTTCCCGTCCATCTAGCTTATGGAGATCGCCGACTGCCGTTGCCGGAACGCCTGTTCTCGTTTCATATAGTTCACTCCACTGGTTATATTCTCTGATGAACAACTGATCATTCAAACAGAAGTTAAGATGGAGCCCCTTCTCATTTCCATATTCAACCAACGCTGTTGCCTCCACTGCCGGGATGGGGGTATGGTGGATGACTTCCTCCGTTCGAGGGTGTTTGACCATTCCACCGTTATACGAAATTATCGGATTGTCCAAGCCAATTTGATCGCTGATTGGCTTGATAGCGCGGTGCATCCTTCCTGAAATTAGTACCACCACAACGCCTTGCGCTGATAATTTTCGGAGAGCGTTGCAGCTTCGATCCGTCACAATATGCTCATCATTGAGCAGCGTTCCATCTAAATCCAACGCCGCCAACCGGCACGGCACCTTTGCCATATTTTTCTCCTTTTAAATCTGGGTTATTCAATATTCGTTTTTCAATCTCGCCGCCGTCAACTTTTCCAAGGTACGGACAATTACCACTGTTTCCTGATATAAACCGATGAGCTGCCAATTTGTAGCAATAGTTTCAACGACCGAATCCGATTCCAGATAATCCACCATATACTCAATATAGTGTTGGAATGACTCTGCCCGGATTTCGGCTTCACCATAAGGACAGATCATGTCGATGCCCAGTACAACTTGCGTACGATCTTGGCTGTACATCAGGGCAAAGGGATAGATTTGGCAATCCAGCGGACGAACGGGGTAAATGGTGCACTCACTCGTTTCAGGATTAAAGCAGGGGCAGATGTACATATCCTCACTGCGTATGAGTTGAATCTGTACGCTTTTCCCATCCGAGGTTGGACGGAAGAGATCAGCATGGACCCCGTTCGTGATTGCACTTTCCATCTCCGTCTCGGTGAAGATAGGCGCGAGCGGACTGTCTTGTTCCAGGAAGCGGCAGCAAACATCGCATGACAAGCAGACTCTACTGGGTATAATCTGATCGAGCGGAATCAACTGATTCATCTCTGTCCTCCATTTGGAAGGGATAAACCCACACTTGCCAGAGATGAAAAATCTCGTTCCGTCCACTCTTCTGGCGCAACCGCTACCCCCTTGACTACCATGCCCCAGTGGAGATGGGATCCCGTGGCTTGTCCGGTGGCTCCCATGAGCCCGATGCGCTCTCCTTTCTCGACACGCTCACCAGCGGTCACATGAATTTCACTGAGATGGTTATAACTGGTCGAAACCCCTTGCCCGTGGTTGAGAATCACTGCGTTTCCATAGATATGAAGTTTCTCAGCGAGGGTAACAATTCCGTGATTCGACGCGTAGACCGGTGTTCCCACAACATTTGCGATATCTGTGCCGTAGTGATGACGGCGTACGCCGGTATTATATTCGCGATATTTCCCGAAAGGTGATGTCAGTCTTCCCTCAGTGGGACGGATGAATTTTCCTTCCCAGAGTTGTCTGGATTCTTGGTCCGCTTTTGCGTAAGCTTCACCGCGCTTTGCATTGTCCTCCCTGCCTTTAGATTTATCCATCATAATCCGCTGTTTTTGAGGAGAGAGGGTGATGTAACCGCCGCGCGCAAAGGATGTTTTAGTGACCCTGATCTGAAAGATTTTCACACCTTCGTTGCCAGCCAAATCTGTTGCTGTAACGGTAAGTGGGTACTTTTCGATAGGATATGTTACGCTTATACCCATAAAACTGCGGTATAGGTTTTTTAGATCAGTCGGATAGAACGCAATTGCTTTATTAAAAAGCTCCCCTGTCACTTCTGAGAGTGGCTCGTCCGTCTGGAGAAAGAGTGCGAGCGTTTTACCTTGTCCAACGTGGAGAGTTTCCGGGGGCACCTGTAGTGTGGGTGGGGTATTGTCGATGTAAAACGGAAACGTGTGCTGCGTCTGGTTTCTGTGAAACGACCTATCCACCGCCATCAAGGAAAATGTGTGTGGGCCATCAGCAAATGAGGCGGTTGGGAGTGTCCAAGAGATGGGCTCGTCATCATCAAAGTTCAATGCAGTTGGAAGCGCATCATCGACCTTTATCGTCAAAGAAGCCAAACCGGGGTTTTCGTCCGTAGCAGTGATGCGCAGTGTCAGAGAACCTCGATAGTGTTGATCCCTATCCAACCCACTCACTGTTAGAGCCGGTGGCGTAGTATCGAGCAGATTGGGACCTATGTAGAACCCAAGTGCTATCAGTGGAATGAGAATTAGAACGGGAATTAGTATGGGGGTTTTGCGGGTTTGAGTGTCCGTGGGGGTTGGTTTCATAGGGCGATACTGGCGAAAAGTTTTAGGAGTACATCTCGCTTAATAATTTCCTCGCTTTATCCAACGCCCTCGCACGGTGGCTGAGTCTGTTTTTGATTTCGTCTCCCAACTCCGCAAAAGTCCTCTCATAGCCTGTGGGGACAAAAACCGGATCATACCCAAAGCCAGCTTCGCCCCGCGGCGCGTGAATAATGTGTCCCTCGCAGACACCGCGAACAGTCTCCGATTGAGCTAAAGGTCTCGCAATAGCCACGACACAAACGAAACGGGCGAATCGCCGGTCATCGGGGATGTCTTGAAGTGCGTCCAGTAGTTTCGCAATACGGTCGTCGTCTGAGGCATGCTCCCCGGCATAGCGGGCGGAATGGACTCCTGGTGCGCCGTGAAGCGCGTCTACCTCCAGACCAGAATCATCGGCAATGGTCAGAAGTCCTGTGTACTCAGCCAACATAGAGGCTTTCTTTATAGCGTTATACTCATAGGTTGTACCATCTTCGACAACATCTGGCGCATTCGGGTAGTTGTGAAGGGATAAGAGTTCAATCCCAGTGTCGCCTTCAAGCATTTCACTGATTTCACGAACTTTCCCGCTATTTCGGGTCGCCAATACCAACTTCATCTCTATTCTCAATAATCATCTGTTTTTGAAGACGGATGAGCTGCTCAATTCCATCGACGGCTAGTCCGAGCATCTGATCCGTTTCCTCCTTTGAGAAGGGGGTTTCTTCAGCAGTACCTTGAATCTCGACGAATTTACCCGCGCCGGTCATAACAACGTTCATATCCACATCGGCACTTGAGTCTTCCGTATAGCACAGATCTAGCATGGGCACTCCATCAATAATACCGACACTGGTCGCGGCTACATGATCTATGATTGGAATTGATGTTATCAGTTTCCGATCCATCAGCCATTGACAGGCATCCCACAGCGCCACGAATGCGCCAGTTATTGATGCAGTCCGTGTGCCACCATCTGCCTGGATAACATCACAGTCAATCCAGACAGTACGTTCACCAAGGACCTTGAGATCTACAACAGCTCTCAAAGATCTGCCAATAAGTCGTTGGATTTCCTGTGTTCTTCCGCCAGGTGATCCACGGGTAACTTCGCGCCGCATCCGGTCAGACGTGGACCGGGGCAACATTGAATATTCCGCGGTTACCCAGCCGCGATTGCGGAGGTGCTGCTCACGCATGAAACGTGGCTGTGATTCTTCCACCGAAGCCGTACAAACAACTTTGGTATCACCAACAGCAATCAGGACGGACCCCTCCGGGTGTTTAATGTAGTTCCGAGTTATGCAGGTAGGACGCATCTGGTTTGGCTTACGCCCATCTTCTCTTGCCATTTTAGTGCCTCTTTTTTCGGTTGATTCTTGCTCTGTGTGGCAGAATCGCTTTGAGTGTGTTGCCGCAATCAGATAGTGTCAATCGGAATCAGAAACGAAGTCTTCATTCAAGAAATCGAGCGCTTTAGTATAACTTCGACGTTGCAGGTAGTGGCGCAGCTGAGTTGGAACAGTTGCTCCAAACTCCTGTTGTAGACGTTCAATCTGTTCGAGGTCGTCGACTATACTCTCTTTTTGGGCAATATGATCAAACATCGATTCTAAAGTTACTTTAAGGCTTGTTGCTTGTTCTGTTGTCATGGCTTTCTCCTACTGTATGATGTAATCTGCGATGAATTCTGCGTTTCAGTGTATCATCCTTCCGCCCTGATGTCAAACGGTTATGCCTCCGAACTCAGGTAGACGCGAGAGCCTCGCGCTCCAATGTTTGTTAGAATCTCATACGGAATAGTTCCTGCCGCTTGCGCAACCTGATCGACGGTGATCTGCAGATTCCCCTGTGTTCCAATCAGTACGGCTTCATCCCCAATGCGCGGGAGTTTATCTGTGTCCCCCGCTTCAGGAAGCGGAATCTGAAAAACTGTACCATCCATGCATACCAGACCGACCTGACGACACCTTGTGCCGCCAATCAGAGCACCGCCACGATTTGATAAGGAGCGTGAATAACCATCAGCATAGCCTATAGGCAGCGTGGCCAGCCATGTAGGTTCGCCAACCGTGTAGGTACGACCGTAGCTGATTCCCTCCCCTCCTGCTGCTTGGCGCACACAGATGACATGTGCTTTCCAACTGAGCGCAGGACGCAAGGGCACAGGACTCTCTCGCCTCACTTCAGGTGATGGATAGACACCGTATAGGCTCAAGCCGGGCCTGAGTGCATCAAAACGTGCCTCCGGAAGGGTTAATGCGGCGGCGCTGTTGGCGGCATGGGCGATCCGGGGACGAAGGTTCAGTGTAGAAAGAATGGAAAGGATCGAGTTGAACCGTTTTAGCTGAAGATGGACATGGCCCTTGTCGGCTTCGTCAGCCGTCGCGAAGTGGGTGAAGATTCCCTCAATCTCTATACTCTTCAGCGATGTCAGCCACTTCAGGAATGCGACTGCCTCCGTATGCCATATTCCGCCACGATTCATGCCCGTATCCACGTCGAGGTGTACTGTAACCGTTTTCCCCTTCTGCTGCGCTGTACGGGATAGTGCTTCGCACAGGGTAGGTTCATAGACAGATGGCGTCAGTTGATAATCAACAATCGTCTCCACCTGGAATGGCAGTGCATTGAATAGTACCAAGACTGGCTTCTTGATGCCCGCGGCTCGCAATTCTACGGCTTCCGTGACGGTAGCGACAGCGTACATAGTCGCCTCCTCGTGCAACGCCTCAGCGACCGAAATAGCACCGTGTCCGTAGCCGTCTGCCTTAATTACGGCAATCAACGGTTTGCCTTGGGCATACGCTTTGATGCCACGCGCATTAGATTGGATTGCGGAGAGATCCACCTCCGTCCAAGTTGTCATTTCCATTTTTATTTAAATATCCATTTACATGTGCTAAAATACACGGAATGGCAGAGATTAGACTTGAACACGTTACTAAACGCTTTGGGGATGTCGTTGCAGTTAACGATATGAACCTTGAAATCCATAATCAGGAGTTTGTTGTTTTTCTCGGTCCGTCCGGCTGTGGGAAAACAACCACGCTACGCGCCATAGCCGGATTGGAACAGCCTGATGAAGGTGATATCTTCGTCGATGGAAATCGAGTCAATACCCTATCTCCTGCCGATCGGGACGTTGCGTTTGTGTTTCAATTTTACGCACTTTATCCTCACCTAACCGTTTATGATAACATCGCGTTTCCGCTCAAAGCAGTAAAAGCGGCAAAGTCCGAGATTCAGGAACGGGTCACAGAGGTTGCGGATATTTTGCAAATTCAGGGGATGCTGGATCGCAAACCGAGTCATCTGAGCGGCGGCGAGATGCAGCGCGTCGCGTTAGGGCGGGCAATGGTTCGCCGCCCGAAAGCGTTCTTGATGGATGAACCGATGTCTAACCTCGATGCGAAGTTGAGAGTAGACATGCGGACGGAGTTGAAACGCCTCCAGCGTAGACTTGGAGCGACAACGATTTTTGTGACCCACGATCAGGTAGAAGCAATGTCTATGGCGGATCGGATCGTCATCATGCACCAGGGGAGCCTACAGCAGGTCGGGACACCCCAAGAGGTATATAACCAACCGCAGACGGTTTTCGTCGCCCAATTCATGGGCAGCCCAGCAATGAATCTGATTACTGGCAAACTTCAGTCACAGACCGATTTGGCTCTTGATTCCGGGGACACACCCGAAGCTGTCCTACATCTGACGGACACAGATGTCCGGTTCAAACTGTCAGCCGAGAAAATCTCGCGTCTTGGCCTGTTGGATGAGCTCATCCTTGGCATTAGACCGGAACATATTATTGTCTCGAATGAGCCCATTGAACAGGGAACCTCGGCCACCGTGCACCTTGTAGAAGCGTTGGGATCAGTCAATATTATCGACATATTACTGGGCGAAAACCGAGAGACTGGAGATCTGATTATTCTCAGAGCCCGGACACATCCCGCATTCCGCGCAGATGCGGGGCAGTCCATTTGGTTTGACTTTGATCCCAACCAAGTTCATTTATTCGATCGTCACACCGAACGAGTGATTGCTTGAAAATTGCCTGATTTATTAAAGCACCTACAGCCACTCACAGTCAAGGATAGAACCCTTTTTGATCGCTATGCCAGTCAGACACCGGCGGAATTATCGCGATACGCATTCGCACCGCACTTTATCTGGCGAAACTTTTTCGACTTTTTCTGGGCAATGATCGATGACCGATTCTGTCTATTTGCTAATCAGGAGGGTGACTTCTTCATGCCAATCCTCCCGATGGGTGCATCGCTGAGTCAAAGAGCCATCCATCGTGCGTATTCGTTCACCTTGGAAGCGAACAGCGCGAGGCAGATTGCCCGGATTGAGAATGTTCCACCATCAATGATTCCTGTTTTGCAGGAGATGAGTTTCCACAGCATTCATAAGGAAACGGAGTACCTTTACGAAACAGACGCGCTAATCAAACTCGAAGGAGATCGTTACAAGAGCAAACGGGCTGCTTATAACCATCTGATTCGCAACCATCCTACCGCTGAGCTCCAGCCGTATCGGTCCACTCACCTGACAGGTTGCCTGGCGCTTCATGAATCATGGCAAGAGGAGCGCCGGAAACGATTCCATGACGAGATTTATCGGGCGATGTTAGAAGATTCTTGGCACGCTCATCACACCGCACTCATAAACTACGAAAAGTTGGGATTGATCGGCAGGGTTGTTTTGATTGGGGACGTGGTAAAAGGATACACTTTCGGGTACCCATTGAACAGCGGAATCTTCTGTATTCTCTTTGAAGTGACCGATCTCCGAGTACGGGGTCTCGCCCAGTTTATCTTTCGAGAATTCTGTCGAGAGCAGGCAGCTTATCGGTGGATCAACACAATGGACGACTCCGGCTTAGAGAACCTCAAACGTGTGAAACTCTCATATCGTCCTGCCAAGCAGCTCCCATCTTATAATCTATTTCGCCCATAGCCAATCACTGATCTAAAGGGCATTGTTGGTTTGGCGCTACCACAATATTATGAACTCTGTTCTGATTTTTCTCAATGGGCATTATGACTTTCGCTATTCCCAATTCTATAGGGATGCGATGACACGGGCGGCAGAACATAGTCATCCAGTAATCTGCGCTGATGGGGGACTCCGCATATTCACCGAACTAAATCGAATCTGCGCAACCGAAGTTTTCCCGGACGTTCTAATCGGCGATCTGGATTCCCTTGAGGGGCTGCCGAAGAATACCACCGAAAAGTTGAAACGGTCCGGCACCCGAATCATCCGCGAATGGATTGGGCAGGTGGACAAGGATGACACAGACGGACAATTAGCCGTTGCTTACGCGATGGCAAAATACGGATGCCAGCGGATTCTGCTCTACGGTGCCCTCCCTCGTCCCGATGACTACGAAATAGATCACTTTCTCGGCAACCTGCAGCTAATGCGTTTGGGTGCCCAACTATCTCAGGTAAACGCTGATCCAGAGCGCAATTGGAATGCAGAGATGCGGGATCCACTACAAACAATCCACTTTGTCGTTTCGGAGATTACTTTAGAGCGCAAAAATGATGGGATACAGCGAGTATCCCTTATAGCCGAAGAATCTGAGGTTAGGGTTGCAAAAAGCACCAATCTTCGATGGGGCTTGGAGGGGTTGCATGTAGATCCTGTCAAAACGAACGCCTTACGGAACGAGTTTGTGGCGGGGGCGAGTCGTGCCACCATCCGTCTCGCGGAGGGGTCGGACCCAGTTTATGTCATCCATAACTGGTATGAGTAGCCGCCCCATATTTTACTGACCTGTTGACCTGATTTCCACATTATCGAGCCCTTCTTCCAACGGCAAAGGCACTTGTGTCCCTGTCTTATGCGAGATGTGCATGGCGGTGATAACTTCCAGTGCCTTCAGTCCGTCACGCCCGGTTGAAACGCTCTCCCGATCCTCTAACAGACAATCAACTGCTTCCCGCGCCGCACTGTAGAAATAGTCGTCGAGGATAAGGGTGTCGGGCATATCGGGGAGCGGTTGGTAGTCGTATCGTGCACCGTAACCTTGGCTTGCTTCAACAAGGGGACCGTATTCCCAAATACCGCGCAGCTCACAGAAATGGATCTGTCCCTCGGTGCCGCCAATAATGACATCGCTGAGAGATTCCTTGCGCGTTGGGATGCAGTTGATGAAGATAACGACGCCGCCCTCGCAAACAACCATCCCTCCACCGCCTGGATCGGCAACCGGTTCGTCGCTAAGAAAACCCGATACCAGTTTGGGCTCCGCCGATGTGAAGTAGAAGGCGTAGTCCACCGTATGGGTGCCGTTATGGAGCAAAGGTCGGGCACCGGAGTAGGTAATAGTCCGTACATCCCCCACTGCGCCGTCGTCCACCATTTTTTTTAGTTGCCGGTAATGCGGCAGAAAGCGCCGTGTGTGATCTACAGCCAACCGACACCCGTTCGCTTCGCATGCCTCAACCATTTTCCGTCCCCACTCCACACTGATAGCGAGTGGTTTCTCCACCATTACGACTTTCATCCCTGCTTCCGCAGCTTCGATGACCGGCTCGTGATGGTGGAAGTTATGGGTGGTCACGCTCACGATGTCCAGATTGGCTTTTTCGTACATCTCCTGTGCGGTAGCGTAGCGCTGCTCTGGTGCGATATCCCATTCGTCCCCAAACTGTTGTAAGCGTTCATCATTGATATCAGCAACAGCTGCGAGTTCAACCTCTTCACACCGCCGATATCCACCGGCATGGGAGTTTTCTCTTCCCCCAAGTCCTCCAACACCACCGGCACCGACGATACCAACTCTGATTTTCGATTCTGACACTGAGATAATCCTCCTTAGTTGGAATTCTTAGGTTTATTGTGGCCAGCAGCAACCCGCTCTTCCTGCCACCGTTTCCTGTTGCCGTAATAATCCTCTTCAGTTCGCAATGGGTTAACATCAGCCAGCCACAAGGTGTAGACAAGCATGTCTATCGACGTTTTTCCGTCGTAAAGTCGATTCTGCAAACGCGCTTCTTCGACAAATCCTGCGGCTTTCAGCATCTCTTTTTGGCCCTCGTCGAAGTCAGCGACATAGATCTGTAACCCTTGAATTGAGAGGGCTTTTGCTTTTTCTGCAGCAGCTGTCAATAGTTCAGCGCCTTGTTCAAAGTAGCTTGGACAAACACGAAAACTAAGCGTAGCGATATGCTGTTCTTGGAAGGTGTCAAACCGGTTCAGGACTGCTGTCCCGACGATGCGTTGTGCGCGGTTTTCCAATACCACAAACGCGCCGTTTCGATCTTCGATCTGTCGCATCAATCTCACGAAATGGCTTTCAAAACGGGTCTCACGGAAGGTCTGGGTGAAATATTCCTTGAGAAGCCAGCGCGGTTCCGGGTGATTGTAGAGGACGGAGGCACGAGGTAGGTCCGCCCACGTGGCATCGCGGATTCGCGCAGGTCCGCAATGCGCGAGATAGGTCCGGTCAAAGTCGCCCGCATCCGGTGCGAGATAACGCATTCCATCACCCACATGATACCAGAACCGATACTTCTCGTACAAACTGCCGGCGATTGGATTGGTGGTGCAGAGGTAGAGTGCTATCCCGTTATCGACACGGAACCGTTGGATCAGACAATCCATAAGTGCCGATGCTATGCCTTTGCTCCGATGCTCCTCCTCTGTTCGTACAAACTCAACAACGCCGACATCGCGTGTGTCCGATGGTGTATAGTAGCTCATACTTCCGACAACTTCGCCGTCAATTTCGCCCACGAAGTACGGCGTGAAAAGCCATTCGGTGAGCTCCCCGTTGAGCAGATCGTCGCGCAAATCAGTCCAGCAACCGACTTTGCTAACGTAGTCATGGAGTGGTGGCAGTAGCGTCTTGATGACAAGTTGTTCACCAGTTTTTAACTGCACTGTTTCTGTTGTCATTGTATGTTCCTCGATCCTATCGGCTATCAATGCGTCTGCATTGTAGCACGATACCGTCCCTGTAGTCAATCCAGTTTCTACTCTGTCGTATCCCGTTTTTCATATAGGGAGATTGTAACCGCATTGTCTGAATCGCGGATTAAAACGGATTGAGCGGATTGCACAGATTAAAAGACGAGAGTCCCCAAATACCCGGTGAGTTGCCAGTCAATGCTAAGCTCATTGAGCTTAGAACCGTGTGGGTATTTCGGGATTTAGGGGGTTAGCTGTCCATTGGGAGCGTCAAGTAATTCTAAAATCTACCATAGTTCTCCTGTAGGAGGGATCTCCGAATCCCGACATAAATAACCTTATCCTCCATGAGTTTCTTTTTTTACAGGTATAGGATTGACACGTCGCCCGCCCTGTGATATAAACTGCAAGAATCAACAGAGGAGGGATATGGGTGTCTGGCGAGGTAGTGATACGCTTTGCGCGGCTTGATGATTTGGATTTCGCGTATCAGGATGGGTACATTCCCGGCGAAGTACTGAAGCGAAAAATTGAAGCACCGTCAGTTCTGAATCCTGATCGCATTGAAGATATTCTAATTGCCGAACGAAATGGCAAACGGGTGGGGTATGTGCGCCTTGAGTATTTGTGGTCAATTGTGCCGTATATCTCTCTGATACAGGTATTACCCGATTTTCGGCGGCAGGGGATTGGAAAAGCCTTGCTTCGGTTTCTGGAAACCTTCCTCCGGGACACGGGCAACGAAGCACTCTACAGTTCGTCGCAAGCTGACGAACCTGAACCCCAAGCGTGGCATCGGCATGTGGGGTTTGAAGAATGTGGGTTTATCGCTGGCATTAATGACGGAGCCGGTGAGGTGTTTTTTCGGAAAAGCCTTCGGTAGGGTTAAAGCACGTTTGGAGACAAAGCCTTACCACACATTTTTCAGACCCTGTTATTCTGATTTACAGCCCCCTGAGAATCTGATATAATAGCACACACAAAATAGATTGACTCATTCATGTCGTCAGCCTATTTTGTCAACAACGCGAACGAATTGTGGTAGGATCTAGGATTAGGAAGCTTCCAGTCAACAAAGAACCAAAAGGGAGTATCAATAAGGAAGGGAAGACAACACAAATGGAAGTATTAATAATATCAGTCATTTTTACTTGGGTTCTATTTGGCATTGCGTGTGCTGTGATTGCGACAAATAAAGGGCGAAGCGGTGGCGGTTGGTTTGTACTAGGATTCTTGCTTGGACCATTTGGCCTCATTCTAGTGTTGGTCGTTCCTAAAAATCAGGAAGCAATCGACAATGAGAGTATCCAGAGTGGCGAGATGAAGCGGTGTCCTTACTGCGCAGAACTGATAAAAATGGCAGCCATCAAATGCCGATATTGTGGAGAAGATTTGCCAGAAAATCAACCACAGGACTCGTCCAACACCGCCACTGAGAAATTGGCAGATGTTCAGCAGGATG
>JAJECO010000010.1 GCA_022822005.1 Candidatus Poribacteria bacterium | reverse complement strand
CATCGTCATCCATCACGTAGATTTTAGGGATCCCAGCCCTATCAGACACGAAGGCAATGCGTGCCTGCGCTTCAATAACTACCATCAGTGGCGTTAGCACCAAGGCTACAACGCCAGCTAAAATGAAATGTGCGAGGTTGTATCTCTGTTGCATCTGCTATGCCTCCCTTATTCTCAAATTGATAGAAGTCCGCTTGTGTCGGCAACCGCTTTCCAATCAAGGTGGCAATTCAGCTATTATACGCCAATCAGTATCTTTCTGCAACGGAAAACTCCGGTTGATTAGGGGCATTTAGTAAAGTGTCGGGATTCGGAGATCCCTCCTACAGGAGTAAATGCCCCTACCGGCTAAATGGGGTAACACTATGTGGTTATGGCAGCAACCCCAAGACGTGATCTATCTCCGCCTCCGAATTGTAGAAATGTGGCGATAGACGGACGCCAGCCCGCTCTGCCCCGATGACGTTTTCACCTCTGAGTCGTTCAACCAACTCGGCTGATGTATATCGGTCACTTTCAAATACGACAATACCGGAACGATCGGATTCTCCTGTGGGTGTCAGCAGCCGATAGTTCTTGGAACGGAGGCCTTCGATGAGGCGATCTGTCAGGTCCAAGATTCGCTGCTCGATATTCGGCATTCCAACTTCGAGCAGCAGTTCGATAGCCGCACCAAGCCCATATAGACCGACGCTGTTATATGATCCTTCTTCAAAGCGTGTTGCAGCCGGTTGGGGTGTAAAATCGTAGTTCAGAAAGTCCCTCGGATTGACGACCCCCGCCCAACCGACGTTTGTGTTGATTAGCGCATCCAGCTTTTCCTTTGCACAGTAGAAGATTGCTGCGCCTTCGGGTGCAAGCAGCCATTTATGCCCGTCAGCGGCAAGGATGTCAATCTTGCAAGCCTTCACGTCCACTTCAATCGCGCCCACACTCTGTATGGCATCCACTACAAACCAGAGACCTTTTTTTCCGCATAGGTCACCGATCGCCGCGAGATCGTTCCGAAACCCTGATGCAAATTCGACGTGGCTGATGGTCACACACCGCGTCCGCTCGTCAATCGCCGTTTCAATGTCCTCAACGTGAATGCGCCTATTGCGTTCCGGCACCATCCGCGTTTCCACACCGAGACGCTTCAGGCTCCACCACGGATACACATTCGCAGGAAATTCCACAGCCGTTGTCACGACGTTATCACCCTCGCACCAATCAATTCCGTTTGCAGCAATGATAATTCCTTGCGATGTATTCTTCATGAAGGCTATCTCATTGACATCACTGTTAATCAGTTTGGCTGCATTTGCGCGACATCTCTCAGCGGTGGCTTCCCAATGTTTGGAATTGACCGCACCATTGTTGGTCGCATCACCAAGAAAATGCGTCATCGCTTGATGGACACATAACGGTAAGGGGGCAACCCCCGCGTGATTCAGGTAGATATATTTCTCCGTCACTGGAAACTGTTCGCGCCACTTAGCCCAATCTGTCACGTCGTCCTCCAATTCAGTCTTGTAGTAAATGATATCCTGCAATATGTGCTGTAATTTCTGTCTGGGTATACGCTAGGTTCTATTGACAATTAACAACCAGTTCCGATGAAACGCACCAGCTTCTACGGAGAGGGAATATCGTTCGGTTTCACGATTCCCTGTTCAATCCAACCTACGTGTTGTATAGGTATATCCACCGATTTTCATACCAGATCACTATACGATACGGAGACCAGATCTTGTTCCCTAATTCCGAGTGTATCTTTCACAAGCTGGTGTTCCGCTTGTGCCTCTTCCTCTGTTTGGTTGCGAATTACTGTTTCTAATTCAACAAACTGACCGAGATTCTTTACCTGATCCAGATGGATGCGCGTGTCCCCAAACATCCACAACTCCCGCTGCTTCTCAACAACACTCCGCACACCCCAAGCCGTAGTTGCAATCTGCTTGAAAGCCACCGGTTCAGGAATATCACATATCTGATAATTGCTGTAACGTGATTCTGCAAGGTCAGACCGCACATAGTAGATGAGTTCGGCTTTATGGGCATCGATCTCGCGCAACTTCAACCTGCCTTCGGGAACGTTAAAATAGGTGTCAAGTTGTTTCATTGTGCGACGATGTTCGGCTTGGCAATTGACCAACCGTTCGCGGAGCACATCGAGTGAGTCACAATTTGCTTTGAATTCTAAATTTTTCAACGTCCTTTTGGGAACCTCCTTCTCTTGGTATAGGCCCGCACCCTAAAGCGTGGGGACTCAATATCTGAGGGAATTTTTTGTTGACAAAAACACAGGCAACTAATAAAATTTCCAAAGCACATCATGGAGAACTAGCATAGGATAATATGTTTGCAG
This sequence comes from Candidatus Poribacteria bacterium, assembly GCA_022822005.1. Taxonomy (GTDB): domain Bacteria; phylum Poribacteria; class WGA-4E; order WGA-4E; family PCPOR2b; genus PCPOR2b. The sequence goes on along the minus strand of JAJECO010000010.1, from coordinate 17,484 downwards.
ACTTTAGTCAGATTAGAAATATTACCATTTTAGGTGTCGGTCTAATCGGTGGATCGCTCGGATTGGCGCTGAAAGCCAAGGGCTTCCCCGGAGAGATCACCGGACTCGGTCGGCGGATGGAAACGCTCGATATTGCGCTCGAACGTGGTGCGGTTGACAGTGCGACCACTGATTTTCAGACCGGGATTTATGATGCAGATATCGTGGTCATTGGGACGCCAGTCGATCTCATCCCTGAAATGGTACAGCGTATCACCGAAATTCGGACGTCTGACGGTCGACCTTTGCTAATAACCGATGTGGGCAGTATTAAAGATCATATCATCGAGGAGATTGAGAATTTCTTAGCTGTTCCTAATCTGCACTTCGTTGGATCGCATCCGATGGCCGGTTCTGAACAGGCAAGCGTCGCGGCAGCACGTGCAGACCTGTTTGACGGCGCAAAATGTATCGTAACTCCAACGAACAACACGCACCCCCAAGCGTTGAAACTGGTGACAGATCTCTGGCAATCTGTTGACATGCAGGTCTGTTACCTCTCACCTACCGACCATGATCTGCTCATCGCGGGCGCAAGCCATCTGCCTCACCTTATCGCCTCCATCCTAACATACATAGTGGGAGAAATCAGTAGTGATGGGACAAAAGCGCTCGATTTTGCGGCAACCGGTTTCCGGGATACAACCCGCATCGCTGCGGGTTCTCCACAGCTTTGGAAAGCGATCTTTATGCAGAATGCCCGCCCACTGCTGCCGATGATTGATTCAACTATCGAACACCTCGTTGCATTCAAAACCTTACTCGAAAACCAAGACGATGTTGAAATCGAGCGTGTTTTGGCACATGCAAAAATGCTAAGGGATACACTGGAGGGATGATGAAGGAACGCCTAACGATTGCAATGGATGGCCCCGCTGGCTCAGGAAAAAGCACGATCGCCCAACGCCTCGCCGAAACGTTAGATTATCTTTATCTGAATTCAGGCTCAATGTATCGGGCGATGACGCTTTTAGCCCTCCGAGAAGGGGGAGACCCAGCGAATGTGTCCGCGTTAATTCAACTTGCGAAAAACTGTCGGATCGATTTCTCCAACAACGGTAAAACTACCCTGTTGAATGGGGAAGATGTATCGGACGCCCTCCGCACTCCAGAGATTGACCGCGCGATTGCTGATATTGCAAAGATCCCCGACATACGGCGTGAAATGGTGAGACAGCAGCGTCGGATCGGTGAGAATGGCGGTATAATCGTCGAGGGACGTGACGTAACGACCGTTGTGTTCCCGGAGGCCGACCTGAAATTTTACATCAGTGCCTCAGTCGAAGAACGTGCCAAACGTCGTTTCACAGAACAGCAGGCAAAGGACATTGAGACAACATTGGAACGGGTCGAGCAGGAAATTCGCGAACGCGATCAGATGGACGAATCTCGTGAGCATAGTCCATTGCAAACCGCCGAGGATGCAATCGTGGTAGACACAACTAGTATGACTATCAACCAAGCTGTGGAGTTTGTTCTAAACCGAGTAGAGGAAAGCTAATGCGACGCCAAAATTTTGGGTTCTGGACGGACCAACTCCCATATCGCTGGTCACATCGAATTACTAATTTTATCTTTAATATTTTCGGCAAACTGGAGTCTCACGGCAATGAGAACATCCCACGTCGAGGGGGTGCCTTAATTTTATGCAACCATGTGAGTTATCTGGACCCCTTCATCGTTGGCTCCGCGGCGAATCGAGAATTGCACTTTATGGCAAGGCATACTTCCTTTGACATGCCGATAATAGGCAGGGTGATCGCTGCACATAACGCGTACCCGGTACGACGTGGCACGGCAGATCGTGCTGCCCTTCGACACACCATCTCACTCTTAAAATCAGGGAAACTGGTTCTCATTTTTCCGGAAGGCACCCGCAGCGTCGATGGAACGTTGGGAAAGCCACATGGCGGTGTCAGCTTCATTGCTCATAATGCAGGGGTCCCTGCCATTCCCGCTTACGTCAGAGGAACAATACTCCCTCGCAATGCGAAGTGGATTCGTCCCGCCCAACTCACCGTTACCTTCGGTTCCCCGATCGACTTCAGCGAAGTCCAGAAACTTGAGGATAAACGCGAGTTGTACCGCCGGATGGGAGAGCAGGTTATGCAGGAAATTGCCAATCTGCGGGACTCACAGGTGGGCAGGTAGAATTACTGATTCCTGCTGGTAAAATGAATCCTCGCCAATCCCATTTCATGCCCTAAAATAGCACCTCTCCGATGTCGTGCAACCCTTTTGGCGCGTCCATCACCCATCTCGCTGCGCGGATCGCGCCCCGTGCGAGCGGCTCACGGTTTTGACCGCGATGTGTTATTTCGAGACGATCACCTGTCCCAACAAATAAGACTGTGTGGTCGCCGGCCAAGTCTCCCCCGCGAATGGCGTGGATACCGATCTCTTTCTTGGTCCGCTTTCCGACGATACCGTGCCGACCGTACACGCCGACTTCTGCAAGATCTCGGTCTAGTGTTTGCGCAAGCACCTCAGCCATCGTTAGGGCAGTGCCGCTCGGAGAGTCTACCTTCTGGTTATGGTGTGCTTCAATAACCTCAACATCGTAGTCGTCCCCAAGCACCTTTGCAACGAGCTCTATCGCTTGCAACATGACATTGATGCCGACGCTCATATTGGAAGCCATCACGCACGGGATTTGGGGCGCAAGCGCGTGTATCTGTGCTAATTCCTCTTCATCGTACCCTGTTGTTGCAATGACCATCCGCTTTCCAGCATCTACAACATTCTGAAGATGTTCAATAGTTGCACTCGGCGATGTGAACTCAATCACGACGTCTCCGCCGTCCAGAACTGCTGGCAGATCACTGGTGACAGGCACCCCGATAGATCCAATTCCAGCTACATCTCCCACATCCTGTCCAAGCTGGGGATGTTCGGAGAATTCGATGGCGCCAACAATCTGCATATCTTCCTGTTGTGAAACACCTTGCGTAATCATCTTACCCATGCGCCCACAGGCACCGGCAATGATAATGCCAATCATACTCTTTTCCTTTCTGTATCACCAGAGACCTTCGCAAAAACTTTAAATCGCTGCAAAATTCTCGAAACTGATAAAGATGAAAACGAAGTTCTCGATTATTTAGCCACGCTGTTGTAACCAGAGTCGCACATAGTGGCGCCGACGTTCTGGATCAGAATAGTCCTCAAATGCGGTGCGATTGTGCAAAATCCAGCGGTTGTTGGTGAATAGCATCTGTCCGGGTTGCAGGTTGAACTCCACTCTGAAATCTGGGCACTGGAGCAACATTTCCACCACTTCAAGTGCCTTTCTCTGATCTGCGTTTAGCGTTTTGCCGGCACGCTCGTGCCCTACTTGGATATAGTAGTATAGGTATCGGACAGTCAGTTCGCCCGCACGCCATTCAAAAATCGGAAATTGAGACGTTGGTGACTCTCCTGCCTTGAACTGCCCTCGACGATCAAAGCAGAACAACTGATAAAGGGTTCCGAGGACATCCGGGTAATTTTTCAGCAGTTCATTGTGGAGAGCGTAACCGCTGATAAGTTGACTCTGTCCACCAGATTTTGCCGTATGCAGGCAGAGCAATCCAACGAGATCGGGAAGCGAATCACCAAAAGAATTGTCGTTATGAAATGAACTCTCGGAATTGGTAACTGAAAAACGAGCCCCTTGCGCCACATTTTGTCCCGTATCTCGCACATCGTATAACAGTGTTCCTTCAATGTTCTGCTCAACAGGCATACCGAGGAGTTTGCCAATAAGCCAGTACATCGATAGTGCTTCGTCAACACTACACCGCTCAACCGGCACTCGCTCAACGATGGCAAAACCTCGCCCTGAATTGAGAACATTAAGTACGGATTGAAGGTATTCGCCGCAACCGTTGGTTGGGACACCCAGACGGGAAATTTCTGTAGTGGCTTGGGACTCATCCTGCACGCCACGGATCGCCTGATCAAGGCTGGAGAGACAATTCTCACTCAGCGAGTAGTACCAACCCTCAGGACCATCAACAGTACTCGTTTGCCAAGCCCGCGCGTCGGAAATCTCGTCGGTCAGCATCTGGGAACCATTCATTGTCGCGCCTCCATGGCTCGAAGATCACTCTTCCTCGCCATCCGCCCAAGCACCCTTTGCCATCATCCCACCATCGACACACACATATTCGCCGGTCATGAAAGAGGCTTTGTCACTGGCAAGGAACAGAACGACGTTGGCAATCTCCCTCGGCTGACCGATCCTGCCCATCGGGTGCGCTTTACCCCAAAGTTTTTTGAGACCCTCCAGGTCAGCCCCCATGAAGTCCACAGCTTCCACCACCAGGGGCGTATCGATCGTTCCGGGGTTGACCGCTAATACCCGAATATTATCTTCAGCGTACTCAAGGGCAAGTTGGCGGGTCAGAGAGAGTGCACCGCCCTTACTTGCTGCGTAAGCCGATACACCCTTCATTGACTGCAAGCCTTGAACGCTGGCGGTATTGATAATTACGCCGCCCCCTCGCTTCTTCATCTCCGGCACACTGTATTTTGCCATAAGGAAGAAACTCTTGAGATTTACATTAATGATGCGATCCCACATCTCTTCCGGAAATTCGTGGGCGGGCAGATAGCTATTCGCAGGCTGGATGCCGACGTTATTGCAGAGAATATCGACTCCACCCCATTCAGACACCGCTGTATTGACCACCGCTTCGCACTCACCCGCGTGGGCAACGTCTGCCTTTAGGAAACGAACTGTCCCATCCATGTTTGTAGCTTCGGTGACAAGTTGTGCACCGGAATCTTCGTCTATATCGGCACAGAGTACGCAGGCACCTTCTTCGGCGAATGCCCGGCTAATACCGCCGCCGATACCTTTGGCACCGCCGGTGACGATAACAATTTTATCTTTGAAGTCCGCCATGATATTCCTCCTTTTGAAACCCTCTGAAGATTTTAACTTTTCACAAGGTCAGGTTGCTATTAAAAATAGATTATACATTATAATGCAACAATTCACACAAATTTTTCTTTGATTTCTTGACGCAATACGTCATCCACATTCGCACCTGAAGCGATTAGGCAGACCACCTTATTTTTTAGATCGGCACGCATTTTTAATGCTGCGGCCAGGGGCGCGGCCCCAGCACCTTCTGGTAGGTAGCCGGTATGACGATCGAAGGCACCCATCGCCTCTTTCAAATCGGTTTCGGATACCGTGTGCATCTCATCGACAACCGACAGCATCAAATCTACCGCATCGGGAATTGATACCCGTACTGCCATGCCAGTAGCAAAGGTATCGCAACTTTCCGTGTCTACGGCGTGCCCCGCCTCGAACGATAGTGTCATACACGGTGCCAAATCAGATTGGACGCCAATCACCCGGATTGATGGATTGAACGCTTTGAGTGCTGTCCCAATTCCGCCGATCAATGCTCCATTTCCAACTGGTACAATGACGACTTCTACGTTGGGGAGTTCCTGAACAATTTCTGCCCCGATTGTCGAAGTGCCAGCAACTATCTCCGGGCAGGAGCCATCCTCAATAAAGAGGGTATCCGGTGAGCGGGGCCGTTGTTGCAGCAGCTCCTTGGTTTCGTCCAAATCTCGACCGATCATTTCTAATTCTCCGCCAAATTGACGAATTAATTCAAGTTTACTCTGATCGCAATTGACAGGCACGCCGACGGTAAGCGAAAGGTTGTATTCCCGGCAGGCGAATGCCATGGCAGCACCGTGATTACCTGTAGACACGGTGACAACTCGTGATACGCTTTTGCTTTCTGCGAGTACGTGGGCAAGGTTCAGCGCCCCCCGGATCTTGAAGGATTTGACAGGACTTAGGAATTCGTATTTGACAAAAGCATCAGCGTTCAGGGATTCGCTGAAGGTTTTCTCTTTCTGCAGCGGTGTGGGTCCAACGTGCTGGGCAATAATACGGGCAGCAGCGTTTGTGTCGGCATGGGCGGGACGGAGTTGGATTTCGGACATAGTTGATAGTTACCTTTCAGAAACGTAGTTCAAATCTTCCTCTTTCAGCTTGGTTTTACTCCGCACTCACAGCTATTGCACTGACTGATCCCGAATCTTTTTTAGTCGATTCTGTAGTCCTATCAACGCACTCGGAGCGCGGGGTGGCTCCGGGAGATAAATCATGTCGGGTGGAACAATCTGTTCTTCACCATTCGGCGGTTGATAGAACCATTGTAGAGCAATCTGGTAGGGTTGCCCTTGGAAATAGTGAATTTCAATATGATGCATTCCTGCCGTGAGTTCTATGTTCCCTTGAACGTACCGTGGCAGATGAACCCCATCGTTATCAACAACGAGATTCTGATTGATGTATAGTTTCGAGCCATCATCGGAGTTGAGGGCAAAAGTATAAGTGCCGGGCGTCTCAATGGCGATCTTACCACGAAAACGAATTGCGAAATTGTCAACCACGGACTCCACATTCGGTGTTGGAAAACCTTCTTTATAGTTTCTTGGGGATACGTTTAGGGTTCCCGTGACAAAGGTATGGACCGGTGTCAGGTGTTCAAAGGGAGGCATCTGAAAGAGTTTTCCAGATGGTGTGAAGCAACGCTCAAAGAGGTCCACCTGTGGGATAGGGGCATCACGGACATAAACAGTGCCAGCCAAACCGTGTCCGGGCATCACGACTGTATCAAAGATACCAAGCCCTGTGGAAGGACTCGCAAATCGTCCCAACTCCACGTCATCTACTCCAGTAAGGCTTGTAAATCGTTGTCCGACGCCGTTACCACCCGGTACGCTGCGCCCGAATCCGCCTTCCATACCTGTTCCGTGACCTCCACCGGTCCCCACGATGCCACTTCCAGCAACACCTTTGCCGAGATTAGCATTCGGCAGCGCGGATCCGTCTGTTTCCGGTAGATCAGCGTGAGTGACCAAGGCAGGAGCGACATCAAGCCGCTCCGGAGCTTGGGGAGCAGCTGCCTGTACCGTATTGGTTGCTGACGTGAGTGAGGGCGCCGATGGTTTCGCAGGCTTTGCTTGGCGGGTTTGTCGAATTGGTGGTTGATATTGGCGCAACACACGTTGCTTTACTCGCTGAACCGGTTTTACTTCAAGTAGAACCACAGTCGAGCTATCCCTAATCTCATCAGAAGACTGAATGAGAATAGGGACAACCGTTATGGTTAAAATGAGGTGCAAACCTAAAGAGATGAGTAGTGCTCGGTTTGTATGTTGACGCATGATATTTCCCTAAAAACTATAATACCATGTTGTAATGACTTCAGCTGCCCGCTCAGGCTCTAGGGATTTGGAAACGTACAATCTGATAGGGTAATTTTCCCCGGACTGCCAACCGATGCCAATACTTGTCTTCGGATCAAAGTGGTAAGGCTTATCAGACATGTTCCAAACCTGCCCCTGATCAAGCAACAACACAATAAAGGTTTCTTTTAGAAACCCCCAATGGTATAGATTCGAAAGACGGTATAAATATTCCATGTTGAGCAAGGCACCATAGTCACCTGTAAACTCATAGGGGGAATACCCGTTGAGCGTTCCTGGTCCCCCAAGCATAAATTGGCGTTGAATCGGCAGCGTTCCCGTGGCAGCGTTTAGCATCAACCGGGTGCGGATGAGATTGTTACCTCTCGACGCTGCATATCGTAGTTGTAGTTGAAATTGCGTAAAATCGAAATTAGAACCGACAGCGGAGTTGCTGTGTTCAACAAACAGCGTATTATGCCAACCCAAGTTGCTGTTTTTCCGTGTACTCAAATCGTATTGCAGCCCAACACTTCGCAGCTGACCGGGGGTTATCGGTGGATTTTCTCTCGCCTCCAATTCTGAAGACCAATCCCCGAAATGCCAATCTGTGGTCTTTTGCAGGCTTTCATGTGATTCGGTACGCATAATCACTTTGAGCGAATGCATTGGCCCCACCGGTTCCCATCGAAACGACATCTCAACACCTTCGCTCAAATAGTAGTTATGCAAGTCGAGGTCCCCCCAAAGATTAGCCCAAGCAGTTGATAAGTTGTCATGGTACGGTAGGAGGTCCGGGGCAGTGACGTTTGTTGCACGATAGATTTGGGCGGAGATTCTCAGATTCGAGATGTCTGGTTCACCCCACATCATATCGCCACCTACCCGGTAATTGAGCTCCCGATTTCCAAATCCGTAGCCGATATCCGCAGACAGTTTTGAAAGATGCATCCTAACTGAACTCGGGATGTACCACATATAGAGGGGTCCCATCCGCCTCCGTTTTCCGACTTCAAGGCGAGCAACAGGTAACAACCCAGTGACGCGATTAAACTGAACGAGTGGAGTCGCGTGGAAATAATAGTTGGAAGAGAGTGTTTTTTCCACAACGGTAACCGTCGCAACGCGTTTTGTGCTGTCCCCCTCAATTTGTAGGGTAACTCGACTAAAATAGGGCAGGGTCCTCTTCAAGGTGTTAATTGCTTTTCGGATGTCCCCCGGTGTGTCGTCAAGGGCATCTCGAATCTCCGCCTCAGTGATTTTCCGATTGCCTCGAATCTGGACTTCGTGAATCGGTTCACCTTCGGGGGTCCGAAACCGGATTGGGCTGGTTTGTTCCTGCGTGACTTCATTGGGCGCTGTTATTGGTGCGGCTGGTGGACTTAGAGTATACGGCTGCGCTGTAACAAGAATCGTTGCGATGCGTTTGCTACCTTCCGTATCAATCCGAACCGTTGGCGTCTGAATATCCGGGAGTTTGCCATGCAAGGTTGCCATAGCCGCGATGAGCTCATCTGGGCCCTCTCCAAGCATCGCTCTAATCTGCGGTTCAGTGATTTCCTGATTCGCGTGAATTCGTACCTCATGAATTGGATCACCTTCGGGGGTCCGTAGCAAGGCTGAGGAAGATAAAACGTCAGATCGTGCACCAAAGGCGTTCAGTTCGGGCATTTCAATGCCGAGCGCACCGAGATTGCCCAAGAGTTCGCTGACCTGTTGTGGCGCGAACTGACCGTCCAGATTTATCAGATACATCTGCTCTCCGCTTTTGATTGCCACAAAGATACCGATAACGATCTCGTTTTGCGTGAAGATGTGTAGATGAAAGTTTGCATTTCTCTCGAATGCACTCCACCCTCGTGCTTTCAAGCTCGTTCCGTAATACTGAAGTATTTTGTCAAAGTGGCTTGACTTGTAGGTGCGGAGATGCAGGTGTGCTAATGTGCTGAATAGCGAGACGATATGGGGGTCCGTGTCTTCCATAATCAACGCGATGGTGCTACGGTCTAAATCAAATTCAAACTCGACTATGGGGACATCGGGACAATCAAAGGGAACAAGACCGTTTTGTGGTTGTGCGCTTACTGTTCCACTAAGCATGAAAAGTGAAAGAAAGAGAAGCGCTAAGCGTCTCATCTCGAATCTCCTGTTGGTGCCATCAGACACGCAGGCAAGTCAGCAGAAAAAAGGTGAACCCGCCCAATGCCTCTCTTTCCCACTTCGTCCTCCACGCCGCTATTCGTAGGCTGCATCCATTGAAAACGACGCGAGGGAACATTGGATCTGTAAGTATCAGTTATTCAAAAACTGTTTCGCCTGTTCATATACCTCTTGGGCTGTCCCATACGAGATAGCTGCGGCTTTTGCTGCGGCAACCAAATGGTGGGAACGGAATGGAAAGCGAGTGGTTTGAAATTCTTCAACCGTTGCCTGATGGTGCTTCAGCGCGTGCATCTCTGTCGCGTTATCTCGGCAGACGATCTCGGTGAGGCGGGCGATTAATGCTTGCGGCTCATGTTCCAACTCTCCATATTTTGCCGTTAACGTTGCTGCGCCATCAACATCATTGTCTGTGATGGCTTCCTCAATCGCAGACAATAGTTGGCTTTGGCCTTGTTGAGGGATTGCAGCCACAGCATCGGGAGCAGGATAAGGTCCGTCATCAATACGACCTTGTGCATTTCTAACCTCAGGACCCGAATTCCATAGCAGGAGGGCTAAAATCTTGTTTTCTTTACAGATACCGTTGACCCGCAGGACATGACGCCTCGCATTGACGCCGGTGTGCATGTGGACATCCATCGGATTGCTGGTATCCAAGCGCAAGAAAAGGTCTGAAGCGGCGAGTGAAAGTGCTTCACCGGTTCCTTCTAAGGAAAGTCCGTCTGCCAGCGCCTTGGCAGTTGTTTCAGGAATGTCGGTGAAGGCGCAGTCGTTCAGCCGTGCACGCAATCGAACGATAGCCTCGGTTTCATCGGCTCCTGTCGTTTGGCGCAGCGGGATTGAAAGCAGCTGATACTTCTCAATCAACTCGCTAATTTCTTGCACAGGTTTCGCTGAAGGCGGCTGCGAGATATAGCGTACGGGTCCACGGGTAAGCACCTGAAGGTGTTCCCAATCCAGCCATTCGAGTAACCGCCACGTATAGATCGGGTAGATGAACTTATGATCGTCTACCAGATTTTTTAGGGTGGCGACCGTCAGCAGTATATCCAACGCTTCTTCGTGCGGTATATTTTGAACGAGCCACAGAAAGTAGTGGTCAGCGTCATTGACCGAACCACGCCGCACTGCATCAAGGAACGCCTGCTTGGTCTCCTCAACTCCACCGGCATCAAGCGGTTCAAATGCCGGCAGCACATAGGGACCCATCGAAGGGTGATGGATGTGCTTATTAGATAAAGCGACATTTTGCACCACGGGTAGAAAGCGATTGTCCCCAGAAAGTCTTGAGGCGATCTCTTTCACCGCGTGTATTCCAGAAACGGGATGCATATGTCCACCGTGATGGCCCCACTGCCCATTTACAAAGAAAGGCATCTCCGATGAACGGACGACCGCCAGCGCAGAGGCGGTACACATTTCCTTAATCGAAACCCCAGCGTGGAGTTTTTCTATCGTCTTTTCCACAATGTCTTCAGGCGCGGTTTCCTCTACAAACTGCACCTGAGGTTCTATAGTATCAGGATATTGGACACTCGTGTACATAGCAGACCTCCTTTTGGAGTTCTTGATGAGACGATTCACACTGTGCGATTTCCAATACATTCACTTGAAACTGAGACACTATAGATGTTATCACGAGGTAGAAAAGAAGGCAATAGAAATATGTGGCTTATGTTAAAAGTAGAGCGCAAGATGCAGAAAGCGTGAAACGTAATGCGTAATTACGTAAAAGGCTAGGAAGTCCCGTCCCAAAGCCAGAAGTGGGAGGGACTGAGTAGGGCCTTTCGCACATGCCAAGCACTAGTCTTCTTCACTTAGGATATCGGCTACAATGACGCCGGTCATAAGAATTGTGTATGAGCCCCAGAAAACAGTGTCAGACGTTCTCCCATTCTTGACTTTCCGATCGCGATAGCCTGCGAAGAACCCTTTTTGATAGGAATCCGACTCGGTTTCGATTATCTTTTGCATCGCAGAGGGTACATCCTTGGGTGAGGAGTTAAAAGGTCCCCCTGTTTTTGCGAAGGCGATGCCTGCTTTATAACCCCGGTCAAACTCGTCGGTGTCGAGGGAGTACCGGTTCGTAAAAAAGTCGTGGGAGGTGCTTGAAGCACATCCAGCGATCACCAAAATACAACAGAAAAGTGCACCAATTTGTTGGAATTTCATATTTGTCTCCTATTTTATTAGGACTTACGCGGCTAAACGGTTAAAATCCTGTAGTTCGGCGATTCATCGCCGCTGGACGCCGTTGCCAACCCTGGTCTCGGAACGGACGCCCGATGAATCGGGCAACTACAATCGAAGTGCGTCAGTCCTGTGTTAGTGAAAATATGAATAGAGCTATTCAACTAATGAAGCCTTACGGAATAGAGTTGCCAAGCAGTTGAATGACTATGGCGCATTATAAATCCGCCATACCCCATTTTCCTTGCGAATTTTGTTAAGTTGGTCCGGCATTTTCGGCATCTCTGGTATTCCTAGCCCCGATGCCCCCGGTATCTCCGGTGACGATACCCTTACTTGGAAGTGGAGTTCATCGCCAACATATTCACTACTCACGACCTTTGCCGAACTAAGCATCTGTTTAAGTGCTCGTTGCATCTCCTCCTTTACTGTCTGAATCATTTCATCTGCTGTCTCTTCTGGCAACATATCGTAAAATATATCTGCAATATCTTCCGGTAACTCTCCATTTAAGACAGGCAACATTTCACTCTCAAATTCTTCCTTTGCAGCCCCTGTGATTACTGAAAGTATTCCTTCAACGTTAAGACTTCTTACCGCTTCCACGTAAGCATTCATCACATCTTCAGCAAGCTGCCCTTCGTCATCTAACAGCGTAGAAACCTCGGCAAAGAGATCCAGATCTGTTTCTATATCAGATTCCGACTCTGCTGTGAACTGTGCTGTATCCGTTTCTTGGAGTTGATTCAAGGAATCATCAACCATTTCCAGTCCTTCTGTGGAAATCTGTGACTGATTGTCCCGGTTTGCCCTATCTTGGGTAGAATTAGTTTGTGCAGCCAAGTCTTCGGGACTGTTTCGTGGACGGGGGGTTCCGTCCTCCCATGGCGACAAATACACGCGCTCCTCGACTGTGGGTGCAGTCATCTGGCGGACTCCGATGAAACCGATAAAAATTAGCGCAACCAGTGCTGTTACCCCAATCGTAATTTTAGGCACCATTCCAGCTTTCATGGCGGTTAGACCTCCTGAGTAAAGTTTCTTTAACGTCGTTGCAGGAGAAACAAAGATGCCCGTGAGGAGATATTGCAACCGCTTGGTGAGTTGCCGCTTCGCACGCGACAGTCGAAACGCAATGGCGTTGTATGACAGCCCGTGTGTTCTTGTCAGTTCGTCGTAGCTTGCACCATCAAGGTAATAAGCGCGGGCAATCTCCCTATCTTTTTCCGAAAGCGTCTCCATTGCGCGGCGAATCAGTTCCCTCTGTTCACGGCGTATCAACTGTTCGTCTGGCAAATCTTGTGCTCCAAGGCTGTGTTCGTTCACTTCATCAATAGGAACAGTATCGATCCGCTGTTTTCTCAGCCAACTTCGTGCGCGATTTCGCGCAATCTCTCCCAACCAATTTTTGAACTTTGCCATCTCCTGATACTGCTCCAAACCGCGATAGGCGTTGAGAAAGGTATCCTGCACAACTTCCTCGGCATCGTGTGGGTTGTTCACAATCCCGATAACAATCGCATAAACAAAAGGATAATATACCCGTATCAGGTCAACAAATGCACCTTCGTCCCCAGATTGGGCGCGACAAATGAGTGTATCGTCGTTATCCATGGTTCGCTGTTCCTCCCTTGCATTGTATTATTAACGCCGTTCCGTGATTTTTTTTAGCACTTTTTTCGGGATTTAGCTATCTGGACCCGTATTTTTGCAAAATTAAAGAACGCTTAGGATAACAGATTTCTCGCGCTCACTAAATAAAAAAAGGCGAATGGAGTGAACCATTCGCCTCGTGAAGTCTTTTGGGATTGAGCTGCCGGTTGTTCTAACGTTTCACTGTTCTGTGTCGTAGATTTGCCATGCCCCATCTACTCTCCTTATCTTAACAAGTTTCTCTATGTTCTCCGGTAGTGTTGGTATCTCCGGTAGTTCCAACCCCGGCACTTGCGGCATCTCCGGTAGTTCCGGCATTGGTATTCTTAATTGGAAGTGGAACTCCTCCCCTACATATTCACTGCTCACAACTTCTGCCTGACCGTACATCTGACTAAACATCCCCCGTGTCCTCGCGAACATCTCCGGATCCCGCATCGTCTCCAGCATCATCTGAATCCCCATATCTACCATCTCTTCTGACATCCCTTCTGGCATATTATCTACTATATCTGGTATATTATCTACTACCTTATTTACCAATTCTTCTGGTAATTCTCCACCAAGGACACGCACAATCCTTTCAACCCCTTCTCTGGCGGTCCCTGTCACGAGTGGGAACAATGGCTCAAAGTCAGCATTCTTGTACGCCTCTACATAAATGTTCATCACATCTTCGGCAGATCGACCCTCGTCATCTAACAAGGTAGATATGTCAGTAAAGAGATCCGGATCCGGTTCTATCTCAAATTCCGCCTCTGCTGCGAACTGTGCTGTATCCGTTTCTTGGGGTTGACCCAAGGAATCATCAACTATTTCCAGTCCTTCTGTGGAGCTCTGTGACTGATTGTCACGGTTCTCTGTGTCTTGAGCAGAATCGGTTTGTAAAGCAAGGTCTTCGGAGTTCTTTTGTGGACGTTCAGTGCCGTTCTCCCACGGCGATAAATATACCCGCTCTTCGACTGTTGGCGCATTCATCTGGCGTACACCGATGAAACCGATGAAAATCAGCGCAATCAACGTTGCCACCCCAACCGTTATTTTAGGAACTGTTCCAATTTTCATGACAGTTAGCCCTCCTGAGTAAAGTTTTTTTAGCGCAGTTGTGGGAGAAACAAAGATGCCAGTCAGAAGGTATTGCAACCGCTTGGTGAGTTGCCGCTTCGCACGCGAAAGCCGAAACGCAATGGCGTTGTAAGACAGTCCGTGTGTCCTTGTTAGTTCGTCGTAGCTTGCTCCGTCCAAATAGAAGGCTTGGGCGATTTCTCTGTCCTTTTGTGGAAGCGTCTCCATTGTCCGACGAATCAACTCCCTCTGCTCCTGCCGTATTAATCGCTCATCAGAGGAATCTTCCGTTTGAAACATCTGTTCGCCTACTTCGTCGATGGATACGGTATCGCCTCTCTGTTTTCGGAGCCAGTTTCGCCCACAATTTTGTGCAATCTCCGCCAACCAACTTCTGAATTTGGTCGCATTCTCAAGTTGTGTCAATCCTCGATAGGCGTTGAGGAAGGCGTCTTGTACTACCTCTTCAGCATCATGGGGATTTTTCACGATCCTAATAACAATTGCATAGACAAAAGGATAGTGCTCTCGCATCAGGTCAGCAAAAGCACCTTCCTCTCCAGCTTGGGCGCGATGGATGAGCGTGTCGTCGTTAGCCATGGCTCGTTGTTCCTCCCTTACACTCATTAAGACACAGTTCCGAGATTTATTTTAGCACTTTTTTGCATTGAGACGTGATTTTTTCGTTTTTGGTTTGCACTGGCAGAATGAGGCAAATGGAGGGAACGTGTGTTACCAAGAAGTTTATGGTCAACAAAAAAAGCCGACCCGTGATAGGCCGGCTTTTGTATTTTATATTTTAATGTTGAAAGGTACTACGCTGTAGCACCGTGTTCGCGGAGGGTTTCAGCGATTTCTATATGCCCTTTCTTCTCTGCCCAAGCGAGTGGCGTCGCCCATGGTGCGGCTGCGAGATTTGGATCTGCACCATGGTCAAGCAGAAACTCAGCTAACTTTTTCTGCCCAAACCGTGCAGCCCATCCGAGTGGGGTAGATTTCAGTTTGTCTTCGATTGCGTTGATATCGGCACCGTGATTGAGCAGCATACGGGCAAATTCAACCACTTCTTCCGCTGTATGCCCGTATGTTCTGGAATTGCAACTCTTGCCAGCTAAGTGATGGAGGATCGTGAAGTTGAACCGTTCATCTCGCGGATTTCTGAGGTTCGGATCTATCCCGTGTTCAAGTAGCATATCTAAAATTGTGATGTAGTTACGCCTGTCAAATCCTTCGTTGTTGATTTTCAAATCGCCCAGTCGCCAACCACGTACGGATTGTTCCAACAGATCAAACCACTTGGCATCATCGAGCTGTGGATTATCGCGCAGTCCCATCTCGACCACATCAATATTGCCCGCCAGAATCGCGCTCCATAGTAAGTCTCTGCGTTCCGAAGCATCTCGATGAAGAATCTCGGCAATAGCAGGGAGATTGTTTGTAAGGCAGTAGCTCAACAGGTCAGCAACAGCACCGTGCTGAAACATGAGGTCTGCGATATGCTTATGTCCATATTGATACGCCCAGCATACGGCGTTACCTGAAGCGTAGACCGCTGTGTTCGGGTTTGCACCGCACTCTAGGAGCAATTTTACCGTATCATAATGTCCACGATTTGCTGCCAGCCAGAGCGGATGTCCCCACTGTTTCACCTGCTCACCTGCGACATCAATTTCAAAGGGCGAGTCCGGATCTGCCCCAGCCTCAATCAGCAATCGGACAATTTCCGTATTCCCACGGAAACAGGCGACAACCAATGGGTTCTCATAGTCACCCCAAAATGGCTCTTTGCTTTTGAAGAATTGGGTCTTATCCTCACAAGCGTCGACGAGATGCTGTGTGCTTTCGACATCCCCAACCCCACAAGCAACCCAGAGATCATATTCTGCACCTCGTGCGAGCAAGGCACCCGCGAGGAGAGTGTAGGTTTTGTACATCTCGTCCGGCGCCTTCCAACTGTGTCCCAGACAGTGGTGGATCGGTCGACTCCCGTCTGCGGCTCGATGATCAACACCGGCACCCCGATCTAACAGTTCCAGCACAAGCGGTAGATCACCCCGATCAATTGCCTTGAAGAGCGCAGTTTTTCCACTCCTATCAGTCGCATCAATAAGTTGTGCGGCCTCGTCCAGCAATGAACGGACTTTGTTAATATTGCCATCCGCCGCTGCGCGAGTGAAAATTTCACCCTTTGGTGTCGTGCCCCGTTGCTCGTTGAGCCACCCCTCAATGACCTCAACAACGGCTGTGTGCTCACGGTCTCTCGCCATTGTCAATGGACTGGTGGCTTCACGGTGGGGATATATCCCTTTGAGCGGGTCAGCCCCCGCTTCTAGTAACACGCGCACGATATCTGCATGCCCTTCCTCCGCCGCAAGATTGATGGGTTGGTGTTCATTATTTGAGGCGATATCTTGGGTTGCTAACTCTGGCTTGATCGCGAGAATGTCCTGAACCCGTTGCAGATCACCCGCTTGCGCAGCATTACAGATCCCAATTGCATTGACAAACGAATCGTCGCGTGAGGGGGCGTTTTCATGAAGTGTGTCTTTCAAAATAGCAATCATCCTTTCAGACTGTAAAGTCATTTTTAGCCGCTTCCTTGAGGCACGGAGACGGTTATCAACCGTTGTCACTGGTACTTCCAGGAAGTTCGCAATCTGTTTCTGTGAAAAACCGCTGATATAGAAGAGCGTTGTAACCTGACGCTGGGTCTCCGGCAATGCGGCGACCGCAGCTAGCACGAGGGATTTGGTCTCTTGTTCCTCGATTTCCTCTACTGGATCTCTCTTGCCCGAAGGTATCTCGACCATCGCTTCTAGGGACATAATCTCGTCGTGCTTCCCGCGTGTCAAGCGATTACAGTGTTTGAAAATAATACGCCGAAACCAGCCCGGGAACGCAACGGGACCGTAGACCCTTGAAAGGATTGGATACGCCTCGATGAATGCCTCTTGCACTGCATCTTCAGCCAGATGGAAATCCCCTACAATGGAGTAGGCGTAGCCCACTGCCATGTCCTGAAATCGTTGGACAATCCTACCGTAGGCATTCAGATCTCCGGCTTGGGCACGACTGATAAGTAATTCCAGCTCTTCCATATCAACCCCTTTTTCTATTTATAGGTTTCACTGTAATAATCCCAATTCGCTGAGACAATTCGTGTAA
>JAJECO010000051.1 GCA_022822005.1 Candidatus Poribacteria bacterium | reverse complement strand
TTTATAGTGAATTATAGAAATAAGTGGACATTTGCCAGTAGCTCTGACCTTCGAAAAGTTTCCCAAGTCCCCCTGACAAGGGGGATTTAGGGGGTTGGTCGTACATCGAAGGTGTATAAGTAATTGTAGAATTCACCATAGCTTTTCTGTAGGAGGGATTTCCAAATCCCGACACTTCGCTCTATGAGCGACTTCCAGACTCTGACTTTTCAAACAAAATGCGTAATAAGCCGAAAACTGAATAGCCCTAAGATTGTGGGCTTACGTATAGATCTTACAATAGAATGGTGTTATAATAACCTAAGTTGCTAGGGCGTGTTGACATTTCACCGCAACCAGATAATTGAGGAGTCCACAATCCGCCGTAGGGGTTGGGTCTCCCAACCCTTTGTTTGTACCTCTGTATCAAGTTTCCAAAATCGACGGTTGGGTGTCGAGATATGAATCTCGACCTACAATTGACTCAACCTGTCTGGTTTAAGACGCTCAATCTGCGTTGGACAACGGGCGAGGGAACCTCGCCCCTACGCTTACAGACAATTTCACATAAACGTCAACAGAATCTAGTTGTTGGAAAGTCATCGATTTTCGGTTTAGGTTAATAGGTTTAGCACTTCGCTCCAGAGGAGCGATATGTCTATAGAACGGCGCTAAGGTCAATACCTGCGCTCCAGCGGAGCGCAATGTGTATACACAGCAATAGGGTTAATCTACTAAGATTGCCACACATGCACACCCCTCAATGTAACTCACATTCTCCCGATTTGCCACGTTTCTTTTGAGTATCAACTTGCGCTATAATATCATTGCCCATGATACGACTCAACTTTCTCCAACATCCGCACCCTATCGTCAGAATGGAGCATACGAATGGAAACAAGCCTTGAGCGACAAAGAGAGCAACTCATGCGGGAGGGATACGTCATTGTGCGCGACATAATTCCGCCCGACGAATTGGGACGATTGCGCCAAAGTGTTGATACCATCATCGATAAAGCACCCCCTTCCAGCCGGATAGCGGTGACCGAATGGGTTGACAAACAAACTGCCAACGCTGTAGAGTTCTATTTCGACGATCGCACCCTTGGCTTTACCCGCAGATTGATGGACGCGCCCGATGTCGCCCCACAGGGGATGTGGGTGTTGTGTCAGTCGGGAACCGGTTGGCACCGTGACATCCATCCTATCGATATGGCACCACTTGATGGATTGCAAGAGGATATCCGACTCAACGGTCCGCCCTACCTACAATGGAATCTTCCGTTGTATGATGATAGCTACCTGCACGTAATTCCCGGTAGCCATCTGCGGCGCAATAACGAAGCGGAAAGTAAGAAGGAGCGTCGTATGGGTGTTGTTCCCTTGCCGGGAGCGATTACGGTAGATATGAAAGCCGGTGATGGACTCGTCTATATCAACGGCATCCTGCATAGCGCCACACCAAACGGAGATGTCAAGCGACGGACGCTTCACTTCGGCTATCAGTCATTCGGTGCCAAGGGATTCTCCCATTTCTTCCTCCCTGCGACAATCGGCGTTGATTTTGTAGAGCATCTATCACCACGAGCTGCTGAACAGTGCCATCACTTTGAGAAACTCCACGCAAAACGGCACGACGACATTGCATTCACTCTCAAAGCTATCCTTGATAAAGATACAAACGCTTTTACAGAAGGATTGGACAGGATTCATCGCAGTGAACACGCCCGGATGACCACGTTAGTTGTCCTGTCAAAGATCACCTACATGATTCGCAAACACAAAGCTTCTGACGCAGCAGAAAATACGGATAGCCCCTGCATCGAACGCATGGCAGACCGTTTTACTAGCGACGAATTGGATCAACTCTGGAAGCGATTCGCCGTCCTTGACCGAAAACTACAATCCGATACAGAACAATACGAACCGCTGTTTCAGAGTGTTCCGATGAAATACTTCTTTTACGATATGCCTCAAGATTTTGGCGTTGACGACTTCATCGCCAGTTGGAACGGATAGCCGTCAGCCAATTGAGGCTTGTATGCTTTACAATGGATATAATACCGTTTCTGAATAATTGTGTCGCCCCAAGTTTTGTGAGTACGAGGAGGCGTGATGGCGGGGAGACGAGTATTTCCTCACTCCCACGCTTCCTCACATACTCGCTCCCTCCGTCCTCTTTTGTTTCACGTTTCAACAATGCGTTATTCTTTGTCAGAATTGGTATAACATTTAGGAAAGGAGCCCATCATGTCTCAACGTCTGGTCTATTTCAACGGGGAGTTTATCCCCGAACGCGAAGCACGCATCTCCATCTTTGACTCTGCGCTGATGTTCGGGGATATGGTTTTTGAAGTAACTCGATCCTTCAATCAGAAACCCTTCCGTCTGCGCGAACATTTGGATCGGCTCTATGGATCAATCCGGTACGCGGAAATTGATTGTGGTCTTACCATAGATGAAATGGAAGCCGCTACCTATGAGACCATTGAGAAGAACTTACCCGCGCTTGATGGCTTGGACTTCCAGATTATGCACGATGTGACCCGTGGCGGTCTGCCGCTTTACGATAGCCTCATCAACGAGGGTGCCTCGCCCATCGTGTCCATCAATGTCATCCCTCTCATCCGCCACATCGGCAACCAAGCTGACAAGTATGAAACCGGCTCGCACTTTGTTATCACGCCCCAACAGTCGGTCCCTTCGCGGTATATCGATCCCAAGGCGAAAAACCGGAGCCGTATCTTCTACAAGATCGCAGAGCTTCATGCAACTCGACTGGAAGAGGGGGCAATGGCGTTGCTGACGGACGAACACGGCTTCATCACCGAGGGAACGGGCAACAACTTCTTCATCGCTCGGGACGGCGAGATTTTTACATCAAAACCCAACGATATTCTACGTGGGGTGTCTCGGCACGCCTGTATGGACCTCGCCTCCACACTCGGTATCCCTGTCCACGAAGCCGACATCGAACCCTACGACGTGCGGGAAGCGGATGAAGCGTGGTGGACCAGTACCACAATTTGCATGATGCCGGTCACCCGTTTCAACTTCCAACCGATCGGCGAGGGAAAACCCGGTCCCATTTATCTACGATTGCTCGACGCTTGGTCGAAAGAGGTCGGTGTGAACATCCCTTCCCAAGCTCGTGAATATGCAGAACTCGCTAAAACATGGACACCATAATCCCATTTTGTGAAATCTCTGATGTATGGCTTGATACAATCGCCGAAGACATGGCAAAAGGCATCGCTGCTGCGGAAGCGGCTGTTCCTGCTGACGAGTTTGCCACGTGGTATACACTAATGGAAGCTGCCGTCAAACCGTTAGAGATGAACCATGGTGAGCCCTAGCGTTCAATTCCATGGTGGCGAGGTTCTCCGGGTTGACCTCCCACAACGGATCCCAACGGACCATGAGCAACTCGGGCGGCATTCGGTTATTGTTATCGAGATTGCTTAACTCGTGTAACCAGTTCTGTACTTGCCAAAAACTGGTTTCATAAGTTGGCCTTTGTAACCTCGTTAAGGAGAATACAGTAGTGGTAAGATTAAACAACACAATGAACGCCCCCGGATCGGATGAGGGACCGGGACAGCTCTTAAAGCGTCGATTGCGAAATGGTGACGTCCTCGTCGGTGGTATGGTCGCCGAGCATCTCCGACCATCGCTGGTAAAACTGTATGTGCAAGCGGGATTCGATTTCATGTACATCGAGTACGAACACGGCTTCTTCGAGATGACCACATTTGCAGATTCGGTCCTATGCGCCCGCGACAACAATCTGCCCGTTATCGCCAAGACACCGCAGCTGGAACGCGCCGAGGTCGCAAAGCTGTTAGAGTGTGGTGTTGTTGGCATCCAACTTCCTCGCACCGAGACACGGGCGGAGGTCGAAACGCTTCGCAGCTACCTCAAGTTTCCGCCAGCCGGTACGCGGGCGGTCGCACCCGGATATGGTAACAGCAGCTACCTTCAGCCAGCAGATTGGAAAACATGGATGGCAGATCAGGACGAACAAACAACGCTGGTTGTTCATATCGAAACGCGACGCGCTTACGAAAATGCCGAAGAGATCATCAGTACACCGGGGGTAGATATGGTTTACGTCGGTCCCGGTGATTTCTCTATTGAGATGGGGCACCCCGGCGAGTATGATCATCCGGAGGTGGTGGGCCCAATGGGAGAAATTCTCCAGATCTGTAAGAAACACGGTGTCTACTTCGGCACGACCGCATCTGGCGCAAACGCTGCGCGAGAATGGGTGGGGCGCGGGGCGCAGTTTTTCGAGACGGCAGATGAACTGGCTTTCATCCATGAAGCGGCATCCAACTTAGTGAATGAGTATCGGCAGTTTACGGAAAGTGACTAATCGGTGTTCACTTCCCGCACAGGCAACTACATATAGGAAGGACATCAACCGATGAACATCCACCCGGAACATACATGGGGACACACCCTTCCGTTCGGGGAAGAGTATTACCAAAACGCAGTCAAGCTACTGCGGGAAATTCGTGACGATGCAGCGATTATGGCTGAAGTTGCGACAAGGGCAGCCGATGCCATCCGTGCCGGGAACACGGTCTATGCTAACATAACGACGGGGCACATGCCGAGCTATGAACTACTGAACGATCGCGAGGGCAATCCTGCACAGTTCGAGTTTACCGGAGCGGATACGTGCACACCAGAGCAGTTTGCGGCGATGCAGGCAGGCGATGTATTGCTCACCAACCACGTCAGCGAAGCGGTGCGCGATGCCCGTGACGCCGGCGTATATGTCGTTGTGTTCACCACCTGCTACGTCAATAACCGGGATACACCTCCGGGCAAGGTTCTGCCGAACCCGAATGATTGGGTCCCAGAGGATGTTGCCTCCCGTGTAATCGATTCACACATTCCGTGGCATCAGGGGTTGGTGCGCGCACCGGAAATTCCAGAGATGGAAATTTGCCCGGGATCAGCGAACGGGTCATGTGCAATCCACTGGATGATCACCGCTGAAGTCGCGCATTCATTGGCGACAGACCAATCACCAACGGGGACCATCGGCCGTCAATATGTGGAACTTCTCCTAGATCGACTTGCCGATGTGCATACTCAAGACTTGGATCATATCAACGAAATTGCGGTGATAATCGCGAAACGGATCATTGGCGGTGGGCACTACTACGTGCGGAGCCGTAACGAGGGAATCCAGAGCGAGGCGAGTGGGGTGGCGCAAGGGTTGATGATGTGTAATGCGTTTGAACCGCGCCCTGCGAGCGAGGGCGGTGATAAGGATGTCTTTCTGATTGCCGCAGTCAGCGCCAACGACCCACAAGACCTTGCTTGGGCAGATGAGGCAAGATCCAACGGTAACTACATCGTTGGTATTGGTCCCTCCAATAACGATGGGTTACGTGATCGCTGCGATGTCTACTTCGACAACCGTTGTGATGAGACAGCAGGTGTTATCCCTATCCCCGGCCAGCCTGACAAAGTATGCCCTGCCACCGGTATTCTCAACAACATCATCATGTACGTGCTCACAGCGCAGTTTGTGGATGAGATGTGTCGTCGTGGTGCTGTTCCCTACTTCCTGATGGGAGCTTACCGTGACGGCAGCGCTTATAACAGTGTGATGCGTCCCTTCTGCCTGGAACGCGGATATTAGTGCACAAATGCCCAATCTCAGTTAGACTAGGACTTACGCAAAAAGTAGTAGGCATACGCCGTATGCCGTAACCAGAAACACCTATCACGTTTGCGTCCCCGTTTCTGTTGTTAGCTTTGAGCGTTTATAGTGAATTCTAAAAATAAATAAACACTTTCGTCCCCCGGTAGGTGCGGTTTCCTAACCGCACCGGTTTGGGGTGTCTCATTACAGTGAATTATAGAAATAAGTAGACATTAATAGTAGTAGGCACATTGCTTTGAATCCCGCCTGCGGGGCGCCGTGTGCCGTAACTCGGCGAGCAAGGCCCGTGACTTGGTTCGCTCATCATGTCTAAGTAATTCTAAAGTCTACCATAATTCTAACATCTACTATAGCTGCGTAAGTCCTATAGATTTTATACAGGTTCAGTTAAGCGTTAACGGAGATCGATTTATATGTCTCATAAACAAGCTGAATTGAATGATGTCGACGCAAAAGCGTTTGATAAACTTATCGCGGGAGAGATATTCACTTCAACTGAGGTTCAGACGAATCTCGAAATCCTTTGTGATGACTTGGGCAGCCGGTTTGCAGGAACCCCGGCGGAAGCGGAAGCCGCACAATTTCTTGAAGCGGTGTTGCAGCGCTACCAACTCAACGCTGTCCACAGTGAACCGTTCGAGTACAACGGTTGGAAACGTGGAACGGCTAAATTGACCGTCACCTCCCCTTGGCATAGAGAACTACCGTGTCTGTCCATGCCGATGTCACCGTCAGGCAAGTGCACCGGAAAAATAATCGACCTCGGACTGGGTTCGCCTGAAACCTTTGATATTTCGCAAACGGAACTAAAAGGTAACATTGCACTGGTGAACATCGCAAATCCAGCTTCAGCAGGGCGTTGGGTTCACCGCACGGAAAAGTACAACAGATCCACCCTTGCGGGTGCCCAAGCATTTATCTTTGTCGGAAATCAGGACGGCTACGGACCGATTACCGGCGCATTAGGCTTCAATCGGTGGGGACTGATACCCGGAATCATGGTTTCTAAGGAAACGGGGACACTCCTCCAACGCGCTATCCGGAGAAATGCCTCTGTCGAAGTTCAAATCGAAACTAACGATACCCTCGCCAAGCAAACATCGTGGAACATTATCGGAGACGTGAAGGGTAAAGCGGCAAACGAGGATATGGTCGTCATCGGCGTTCACTACGATGGTCACGACATCTCTCAGGGGGCGGAGGATCCCGCGTCGGGACTGGTCGCCGGATTAGAGGTTGCACGAGTTCTCGGCATCCACGCTGACAGACTGAAGCGAGATGTTCGTTTTGTCCTATTCGGCGTTGAGGAGCTTGGACTCATCGGGGCACATGCGTATGTCAACAACCATCCAGAGGATATCGAAAAGACGCGGTTCATGTTCAATTTAGACTCAGCCGGAGGTGGAGGTGGGAAAGGGTTGATGGTCTACGGTCGAGATTCGAGGGCTTATTTCCGCGAGATGGGGCGGCAAATGAATGAGAACCTCATGGTAGACTTCGATGCCTCCCCGTTGCGTGAACCCGATCATTTGTCCTCCGATCACTACCCTTTTATGGCAAAGGGTGTTGCGTGTGGATTCATCAGAGATCCATATAGCTACACTTGGCCCGGATTCTATCATACCGCACACGATACAGTCGATAAAGTTGATCTTCTCAAAGTAAAGGAAGCTGCATTTCTATGCGCTCGGTTGGCTTGGAGAATCGCAAACGACGATGATTGGCACTTCAAACAGATGAGCGAGAAAGAATTAGCGAAACAGAAAACAACACCGGAGGTCAGCGAAGTCCAGCGAATTGAGAATGCTGTTGAGATGCTCAGACGGCAAACCCAACAGTAGATAATTAAAAGTTTAGGCTTACATAGCGCGTTCATAAGTCCCCCTGACAAATTCCCCCCTGACAAGGGGGGCTAGGGGGTTTGTGCTAAATTTGCGTAAGTCCTGAGTCTAAAGAAAGTGCACCCAATGTTCGACAATTTCACGAAAACTCAAATCAAAGCCAACGGTGTTTCCATCAACCTCGTGCATGGCGGGGTTGGACCGCCCCTGTTGTTGCTGCACGGGTATCCCCAAACCCATGTCGAGTGGCACAAGATTGCACCCAAACTCGCCGAGCATTACACCGTCGTAGCCCCGGATCTACGCGGCTACGGTGATAGCGAAAAACCGCCCGCCTCAAAGGGTGATCTGAGCGTCTACTGCAAACGCACCACCGCACAGGATCAGGTAGAGGTGATGGCGGAACTCGGCTTTGAATCGTTCCATGTCGTTGGACACGATCGGGGAGCCCGTGTCGGGCATCGCATGGCACTCGACCATCCGGATCGGGTAAGAACCTTCACTTCGCTTGATGTTGTGCCCTCGCAAGCTGCTTTCGATCACATGGACAGCCAACTGTCCTTCGCTTGGTTCCATTGGCACCTGATGCGTCAACCATCACCGCTACCGGAAACCTTAATTGGTAATAGTGCCAAGGTCTATCTCGACTTCCTCCTTGAGCAGTGGACTGCGATTGATGGCTCAATTACAGATGAGGCGTACGCAGAATATCTCCGCTGTTTCAATAACCCTGAAACCATCCGCGCCACCTGCCTGGACTACCGGGGCGTAGAACTTGACCTGATGCACGACGAAGCTGACCGTGGCAACAAACTCACCTGCCCGGTGCTGTTGCTCTGGGGCAGTAACATGGCGAAACGTCCGGGGTGGCAGACCGGTGCAAGCCTTGATATGCTCACTGTATGGCGGGAACGCGCTGTTGATGTGCGTGGAAAACCGCTTGACTGCGGTCATTTCTTGCCTGAAGAACTACCGGCGGAAACGACGGCTGAACTCCTAACGTTCCTCTCTGCCCATTAAAACCCAATCCCAATTCCAATTGACTACAGAATCTCCCAATCCCACATCTTCCGAAAACCCACCTGCCCCGCTGGTCCGATTAGATCGTTTGAGCAAATCCTACAGCGAAGCAGGGCAAAGCCGCGTTATACTAAACCAAGTGAACCAAGAATTTTACGCGGGCGAGTTCGTCTGTCTGTTGGGTAAGTCGGGTAGTGGCAAGAGCACCCTGCTTAACCTGATCTCCGGCATTGATGCTCCAAGCAGCGGTCATGTGTTCATTCGGGAAGGTGACAGGGAAATCAATCTGACTCGTCTGAACGAACATCAGCGCACCCTCTTTCGTCGTCGCCATATTGGGATTATCTTCCAATTTTTCAATCTCATTCCAACTTTGACAGTTCTGGAAAATGTGATTCTGCCGCTTGAACTCGCACGTACCTCTGAGCCTCAAAATGATCGGCGAATTCATGCGGAGACACTTCTTGAACAGGTCGGGCTTGATGATAGGCTCAACACCTACCCAGACAAACTGAGTGGCGGCGAACAACAGCGGGTTGCTATCGCGCGCGCGCTCGTTCATGATCCTTTGATGCTGCTCGCTGACGAACCGACAGGTAATCTGGATACGGAGATTGGCGAGACTGTCCTGTCGCTCCTGTTGAAGTTGACGCACGAAGCGGGAAAAATGCTATTGATGGCAACTCACGCGCTGGAGATTGCCAATCACGCCGATCGGGTGCTCCACATCACTGATGGAGCACTGGCTTAACGATACCGTGTAATAACCTTTGGTGTGTAGGGAACAACGATCGTTATTCTGTACTGAGGATGTCGTTTCCACATCGTTCAAAAGTTCATTAGTACATGAGTTCATTAGTTCATTTAACGGACCGATTTCACGTTTCACGTTTCACGCTTCACTATGCAATTCTCAATTACTCTTGCTTGGCGTCATGCGTGGCGTCGTCCTACTCAAAGCATTTTCTTCATTATTGGCGTGGGATTGGGTGTTGCGATGATTGTCGCAATAGATCTCGCCACCGGTGCCGCTAACCGTGCTTTCTCACTCAGCACCGAAGCCGTGGCAGGCAGAACCACGCACCGCATTGTCGGCGGTCCCACCGGACTGGATGAGGGGGTTTATGTTGCGCTGCGCCAACGGTTAGGGTATCGACTCAGCGCGCCGATTGTGGAGGGCTATGTCGTTGCTGAACAATTAGATATGCAACCAATGCGTCTGTTGGGCGTGGATAGCTTCGCGGAATCCCCGTTTCGGAACTATCTGAATGACAACAACACCGGGTTTGGAGACAACAATGGATTCACCGCGTTTATGGTTCAACCGGATACCGTTTTGCTCAGTGGCGTACTTGCCGACCAATACAACCTCAATGTGGGTGATGTGATCCACATACAGGTGGGAAGCCGGCGTCAAACGCTGCAGATTGTGTCCGTGTTGAAGTCTAACGAGAAAAACGAGCAGCGCGGCCTTGATGGACTATTAATCACGGACATCGGGACTGCCCAAGAGATATTGGGCAAAGTGGGAACACTCGATCGAATTGATCTGATTATTCCGGAAAGCATACAGGGCAAAGCAGCGCTTGAACGCATCATCAGCATCCTGCCTCCCGGTGCCCGGGTTGAGACAGCGACGGATTCGACTGTGGAGGAGATGACGGCCGCGTTTCGATTGAACCTGACGGCTCTCAGCACACTCGCGCTGTTGGTCGGGATGTTCCTGATCTATAACACCGTTGTCTTTGGCGTGGTACAGCGGCGGTCAGTGCTCGGCAGCCTGCGTGCGTTGGGAATGACACGGGGCGAGATTTTCTCAATAATTCTCATCGAGGCGGGATTGCTTGGGGTGATCGGCACAGCCCTCGGACTTGGGTTGGGGTATCTGTTAGGACGTGGTGCGGTAGGAATGGTCACAACCAGTATCAATGACCTCTTTTTTGTCGTCACTGTGCGCCGTATCGACTTCCCGCCCATGACAATGCTCAAAGGAGGTGTCAGTGGCATCGCCGCAGCGTTGACCGCCGCCGCACTCCCCGCTTATGAAGCAACCAATGTGCGCGCTGTCTCTGCGCTTCAACGCAGCAATATTGAAGAACGCGCACGGACGGCGCTAAACTGGGTGAGTGTGATTGGGGGGGTGATTGTACTGTTGGGGGTTGTCCTGCTGATTCCCGAATGGCACCTGAGTATCACGTTCGTTGGTATCTTTGCCATTATTATCGGGATCAGCTTACTTACGCCCGCTCTGACCTTAGGGCTAATGCGTATACTCTCAGGATTCATTAGGCTTTCAGGTAAATTCTTTAGCCCTTTAATCCGGCTTGCGATTCGCGATATAACACGTTCGTTGAGTCGTACCTCCATCGCTATAGCGGCATTGATGGTTGCCGTTAGTGTGATTGTTGGTGTTGGTCTGATGATTAGCAGCTTCCGTCTGACAGTTGAACAATGGTTGACGGATCTCTTGCAGGCGGATGTTTTCATCTCGTCACCAAGCCTTATCTCCGATCAAACATCCTTCCCACTTGCGCCCAGTGTGGTGGAGAAGCTGGGGACATTTCCCGGTGTTGACCGGATTGCCACGAACCGGGTAGTAGACGTCAGTGCCGAAGACTTGGGGGTTGTCCAACTGGTTGCTGTCAGCATGGATATCGCCGGTGAAAAACGCCACTATAAAGCATCTGTGGGGGACCTTGCTACAACTTGGGAGGCATTGGAGGCAGGCGGGCTCATTATCAACGAACCGCTGTCACATCGATTCAAGCTGGGCGTTGGCGATGCGGTGACACTTTTCACAGACCGAGGTGAGCAGCGATTTCCAGTTGTGGCTGTCGCTTACGATTTCGACGTACAACCCGGCGCACTTATCGCTGATGCAGTCTACCGTAGATTTTGGGACGATGCGGATCTGTCAGGTGTCGCACTTTTTCTGGAAGCTGGTGTTGATGTGGATGGCAAGATCAACGAACTCCGAGCAGCATTCGCCGGCAAGGCTGAATTGGTAATTCGCTCCAGTCGCGGTCTTCGGGAACACTCGCTCGCTATCTTCGATCGCAGCTTTAGTATAACCGTTGCGCTGCAAATGCTCGCCATGCTGGTGGCTTTCGTCGGCATACTGAGTGCGCTGATGAGTCTGCAACTGGAGCGACGTCGCGAGATTGGGACATTGCGGGCTATTGGTATGACACGCAGACAGTTGTGGAAGCTGACACTGGTGGAAACAGGGTTAATGGGCACAACTGCGGGGATTATTGCCATGCCAACCGGCTTTGTCCTTGCGCTCATTCTCATCTATATCATCAATCTTCGCTCATTCGGCTGGACGTTGCAAATGCACCTACAGCCCATCTATTTTCTACAAGCCCTCGTCGTTGCGCTGATTGCGGCGTTGTTGGCGGGGATTTATCCTGCATGGCGCGTGGGCGGGATGCAGCCGGCAGATGCGTTGCGGGAGGAGTAGTGTATCAGTAATTCTAAAATCTACTATAAGAATTCGTGCAATATAAACCGAGTGACTTAGGTAAAAAGAAAGTGCAAAGCACATAGGGAAACCGAGTTTTTTCTTGAAAACTTGGTTTCTGTTGCACGATCTCTTTACATGAGCGAACCGGATTTTTGTTAAAGACGCGGTTTATATTGATGTTTTGCATTGTCTTTTTTTGATCTCCTTATGTCCGATGCCCTAGCCGAACTGCACTAATGAACTACATTTTTTCACGTTTCACGTTTCACGCTTCACGTCCTACACATTTTGCACTTTACTTTTTACACGAGCCTTTATCTTATGTACGCTTCTAATATAATTGACGCTCTTCACCCATCCGACTGGATCACAATCGTTTATCTCGCACTCACCGGTATCCTTACCTGTATTTTTCACAAGAATTTGCGTTGGTGGGGCATCTATGTAGTCTGTCGCGTGGGGGCTATATACGGTATTCTCTGGCTGGCTCTCATTCCTGAAGATTCTGTGTCGCTACCGCTGCAAGTATTACGCGACTGGTATCCGATTGCGACGATTTTGATCTTCTACTTAGAGATACCGCCGCTGGCAAAAATGGCACGAGAAAAATATCTGGATGACAAAGTAATGGAATTTGAGGGACGACTGTTCAACGGCCAACCGAGCATGTATCTGAGTGAGCGCTTTTCGTCCAAGTGGCTCTCGGAACTTTTACACCTGTTCTATTTCAGCTATTATCCTATCGTTTTCGGGCTTGCCGGGCGGCTTTACTTCCAAGGTAGGCATGAAGCGTTTCACGAAGTCGTTTTTGGGGAGATACTGACCTTCAATTTATGTCTCAGTTGGTATATCGTGATGCCGGTCCTGGGACCGTACTACGTGTTTGAGAAAATCAGGGGACCTATCGCGGAGGGACCTTTTTTCAGACTGGTACACATGATCCTCTCTATGGCAGCATCTAAAGGCACAGCGTTCCCAAGTTCCCACTGTGCAATCGGTGTGATTGTAGTTCTCTATGCTGCCCGTTATGACCCGGTTGCTTTCGCGATTATGTGCCCATTTGGTGTGGGGTTAGTGGTCTCGACAGTCTACGCGCGGATGCACTACTTAGTTGACGCCATTCTCGGAACGGTTTTGGCAATAATTATCTTTGGGGCTGCGCCGTATCTCTATCGTTTGCTATTGTAAGCCAAGTTGTCAGCTCTTGAAAATCCATTGATTTTCGGCTAGGTTAATAGGTTTCGTCTTTCGCTCCAGCGGAGCGATATGTCTATAGCAATGCGGATACGTCCAGTCTCGCGCTCCAGCGGAGCGCAATGTGTATAGCATTAACAACTAGCAACTTGCGTTATTGTAGCGTAAGTTGTCAGTCATTGAAAGTCCATTGGTGGTTCACATAAAAAGAAAGTGCAAAAGGCAAACAGAAACCGAGTTTTTTCTTCAAAACTCGGTTTCTTTGCTATTTCTTAACATGAGCCTATAGGTTTAGTTTTTGACTGATTTCTGATTATGACACCTTTCGCTCCAGTTTTGAATCCCGCCTGCATAGTCTCGGCACGGACTCCCGCCTGTCCCGATGTATCGGGGATTTATCGGGGCGGAGCGCTATGTATATGGAAAGCAGCCTAACTAAAGCCCCAGCGGGGCGACATGTGCAACTTACGCTATTTTTACCAATTCGGTTGTTCTAATAACTATCGAGTATAAAAACTCAACCTACAGGCCGCCTAACAACTTAGGTTAATACGACAAAAACACTTGCCTTCCAAGCTTAGTTTGGTGTATGCTATGGCAAATTCACAGCCAGATTTATCCATCATTTCAGTTTTTAGAGGCAGGGAAAAAATATGAGACTAATACAATATTATCAACCAGGCCAAGGCAAGCGTGTAGGTGTTGTGACGCGCAGCGATGTTGTTACCGACATGAGCAGCGACGGGGATCGCGGCTTACTCAGTCGATCCGTTGAACCAGACGATATTGTGATTGATGTCACAAGCGATGAGTCCCGGGGTGTGTTAGAATTAATTGAACTCTCCTACGAGGAGGGAGTGAGCATGGGCATTCTGCTTGCCGACATCCAAGAGCGTGTCTCAGGCGGGACAAGCCATGGTCCACTACCGGGGCAACCGGATGAGGGCAAACTCAAATTTGCAACGCTCGATGTGCCACCAGACCCAGAGGTGCCTCACCTCCTATCTCCTCTCGATTCACCAGAGGTGTGGGGTTGCGGCGTGACCTACAAACGCAGCGCCGATATGCGGGATGACGACAGCGAGCAGGATATTTACAGCCGCGTCTACAACGCAGACCGCCCTGAGATCTTCTTCAAAGCAACGCCCGCCCGTTGCGTCGGTCCCAACGGCTTCATCGGTATCCGGAGCGACTCTATACTCACAGCAACCGAACCGGAGTTGGCATACGTCCTCGGGGAAGATGGCGAAATTGTCGGCTACACACTCTGTAACGATGTGTCCGCGTGGGACATTGAGCGGGACAATCCCCTCTACCTGCCCCAGTCGAAAGTTTTTTATGGATGCTGTGCGCTCGGTCCGATGTTCGTAACCGCCTCTGAGGTTGATGACCCCTATAACCTCAACATCAAATGCACAGTTATCCGGGACGAAAAGCCAATCTACGAAGGTGGCGTGAACACCTCCCAGATTAACTGGAAGTTTGAGGAACTCACCGAATTCCTTTGCCGGGATAATCCCGTCCCCGTTGGAACGATTGTCTCCACCGGCACCGGCATCATTGTGCCGAATGACCTGCCGTTGGCACCCGGTGATGTTGTGGAGATTGAGGCAGATGGGCTGGGCAAACTCTCCAACCCTGTTAAGCAGCTTTAGAAACTTAACACGGAAACCATACCAACCCCGTAGGCGGGGCATCCTGCCCCGCCCTTAACGCCTTCACCACCATCGACTTGTCTCAAAAACCGTAGGCGGGGCATCTTGCCCCGCCCTTAACGCCTTCACCGCCATCGACTTGTCTCAAAAACCGTAGGCGAGGCATCCTGCCCCGCCCTTAACGCCTTCACCGTCATTACACTCTGTTTTTACATGAGCCATGATGTTTTGTCCCCACTCCACGGATCCCCCAAAAAAAAGAACCGACAGCAAAAGGAGACTCCCCATGAACCCCAGATACATTGCCCCAACCCTCACATTCCTAATCTTTCTTCTCGCAGGACCCCTGATCCAATCAAGTCCTGCACACTCCATTAGAGATTTAACTGAACAGATAAAGCAAAATTCAGCAAATGCCAATGCCTACTTTGATCGCGGGCAGATCTATCTGGAAAAAGGCGATTATGACAACGCCATTAAAATCTTTACCGAAACGATAAAACTTGATCCCAATCATACCAAGGTCTATTCCTTGCGTGGCCTCGCTTACCATGCAAAAGGCGATTATAAAAAGGCTCTTGCGGATTTCACCGAAGCGATACTACTGAATCCCAATGATGCCGATAACTATTTATCGCGTGGGTTAGCCTACAAGGAGAGGGATGATAAGAAGAGGGATGATTATGACAACGCCCTCCAAGACTTTGCCAAAGCCATAGCACTAAAACCTGATTTCTCCGAAGCCTATCTCAAGCGCGGGCAGGCTTACCATGACAAACGCGATTATAAGAAAGCCGTTGCTGACTTTAACAAATTGGTAGAGTTGAAACCCGACGATGCCCATGCCTACACCTTACGAGGGCACGCTTACTTCAAAAAAGGCAGTTACTACCGCGCCGTTTTCGATTTTACCGACGCCATATCGCTGAAACCAGATTATGCGGACGCCTATGCTGGTCGTGGGCAAGCTTACCAGCTAAGGAGCAGTAAAGGAGATGAGGAGAGAGCTTTTGCTGACTTTAACAAAGCAATAGAACTGGATTCGAACCGTGCTGTAGCCTATGCCGGGCGTGGAAGATCTTACCTGTTCATGGGGGATCATGACAAAGCCATTGCTGACTTGACCCAAGCGATAGAATTAAAACCCGATGATTTCAGCGTCCACTTTGCCTATCAGTGGCGTGCGTTGGCTTATGCCTCCAAAGGTGACATGAAACGTGCCGAAGCAGACCGTGCCAAAGCAGAAGAAGCACTCGAAAATGTGCTCGAAAACGCCCAAAAGAAAAAAGACTGACGCCCATGTTAAGAATTAGTGCAACAGCACCGACTTGCCTCAAAAACCGTAGGCGGGGCATCTTGCCCCGCCCTCTACGCCTTCACCTTAATTGCACTCTGTTTTTACATGAGCCAAGACTGAAAGAAGGATTAGGAACTGACCCTACCAAATTGTCACCCATTGAACCATCATTGCCCCCCAAGCCTAGGGTCATTTATGGTGAATTAGACAAATAAGTGGACATTTGCCGACAACTTTGACCGTCGAGAAGTTTCTGAAGTCCCCCTGACGAGTTTCCCCCCTGACAAGGGGGGCTAGGGGGGTTGGGGGATTTAGGGGGTTGGTTGTTCATTGGGCGTGTCCAAATAATCCTAAAATCTACCATAGTTTTTCTGTAGGAGGGATTTCCAAATCCCGACACTTCGCTCTAGGAGCGACTTACCGACTCCGACTTTTCAAACAAAATACGTAATAAGCCTAAAACTGAATAGCCCTACCCAAGCCCCAGCGGGGCGACATGTTTATAGCCGAGCGATAGGCCCCTTCGTCCAAGCCCCAGAG
>JAJECO010000045.1 GCA_022822005.1 Candidatus Poribacteria bacterium | reverse complement strand
ATTTAGTTTTTCTGTAGGTGCTTGCAGCCCGCCTGTCCCGATTCATCGGGGATTTATCGGGGAGGGATTTCCCAATCCCGACCCTAGTTTTTCTGTAGGAGGGATTTCCTAATCCCGACACTTCGCTCTATGAGCGACTTCCCGACTCCGACTTTTCAAACAAAATGGGTAATAAGCCTAAAACTGAATAGCCCTAAGCCCACGTTGCTAATTGTTGCAAAATCATCGGTTTTCGTGTAGGGACAGAAGCTCCTCGTCCGCCAAGGCGTGCAATTTACACTTGATTAGAAAGGATTTAAGAATGAAAAAAAGTTTAGTCTGCTTTGGTATAAAAACCTTAGCATTACTGATGTTGATTGGCGTTTCTATTGCCTTGGTAAGTTGTGGGTTAATACAGAAGGCGGGAATTCCTCTAACCCCCTCGAAGCAAGCAACCGCTGTCATCGGTTCTGCAAGTGGGAGCGACCTATCCGGAACAGCGATTTTTACGCAAAACGGTGATACAATTGCGCTCACTGTTGAGATTCAGAATGCCTCTCCAGGGCTCCACGCCGTTCATATCCACGCAACAGGTGATTGTAGTGCACCCGATGGCACATCTGCTGGCGGTCATTGGAACCCGACCAACGTTGCTCACGGAAAATGGGGTGAGGGGGAATTCCATCTCGGAGATATCGGCAATATAACTGTCAGTGAAGAGGGTACAGGTAGAATCGAGTTAACGACGAATCTTTGGGAAATAGGCACAGGCTCTGATATCGACGTTGTTGGAAGGGGGATCATCGTCCATGCAGGTGCCGATGATTTTACGTCACAACCCTCGGGTGCCGCCGGCGCACGAATTGGTTGCGGCGCGATTGAGTCGGACCACTAGTCCTGACGATGACAACCTGAGAATTTTTACTTAAACCGTGAGCTCCATCGATAGAGATTGGCTTCGAACAGGTAACATGGGGCTTAACCCTTGTCTATGAGACAGCAACAGCCGAAAACGATTAAAAGGTTGGGTGACGACGGTCTCCAAATCGTCTGGAAAGACGGCCACGAGAGTGAATACACCTACCCATATCTCAGGCGGATGTGTCCATGTGCGGAGTGTTCAACCATAAGGCACCAAGGCCAAGATGTTCACTCCCTATTTGGTCCAGAAGGATTGGGCGATCCAAGCCGGATTGTAGTTCCCCCGGATACCAAACCCATAAACCTCGAACTCGTTGGTCGTTATGCCATCCAGTTCGTTTGGAGCGATGGACATTCGACAGGTATCTACTCTTTCGAGACACTCCGGGAAATCTGTCCCTGTCCGCACTGCAATCAGGGTGAAGCAGAGGAATAAGTAAGAATTCACCGATAACCCCGCCCTCTGCGTAGTTTCCCGCGCCCCCTCTTGATCACGTTCCGTCCCGCCTGTCCCGCCTGCCTGCTCTCGGCTTGTCGGAGTCCCGCCTGTCCCGATTTATCGGGGATGCATCGGGGAGGATTTAGCGGGATGATTGAGAAGTCCCCCTGACACGGGGGATTTAGGGGGTTTCTTCTGTATCTAAAGCATCTAAGTAATCCGAAAACCTACCATAATCGAAGTTGAGGCATAAATATCCAAAATGACAAACACCTCCGAAACACCTCCACCTTTCCAGCCGGAGAAACACGAAATTTCAGTCCAAGAGTTGAAACAAAAACTCGACCAAGACGAACCCATCCAACTCATTGATGTTCGAGAACCAATGGAGCATCAGATCGTTTGTATCGAAGAAGCCAATCTCATCCCGATGAACGACCTGCCACAACACATTGAAGGTCTCGATTCTAATCGTGAAATCATCCTCCATTGCCATCACGGGATGCGAAGTATGCAAGCCGCTTATTACCTGTACCAGAACGGCTTTCAAAACGTGAAAAGTTTAACCGGCGGAATCGATCAGTGGGCAATCGAAATAGATCCCACACTAAATCGCTACTGATTTTTAGAAGAGGTAGAAAATGCTTGTTGAATTTGAAGATAGAACAGGAATCCTCGAACGAGTGGAAATGGAAATTGAGGAACCGTGCCCAATCTGCTGCGGTATGCTGTTTCTCATCGATGAGTCCAACGCAGAAAGCGGGTATCGTTGTAGCAGCTGCAGCGTCCTGTTTGAACCCGTGGACGAAGACGACATATAAAGCAAAATGTCAGACTGCTGATTTCCATGACTATTCTCCAGGTTGATGGGGATGGAAAGTTTATCAGTTTTCCTGTAGGAGCGGGGTTTCTCCGCTCTACCCTTCACCCTACTTACTTTTGATCTCCCAATCTCGTTACCCTGTGTTGTCCGGGTGAGTCCCTTGCTCCTACGGTTAGGAACACATTTCACATTAATATCAACCGATCCTTCCTTTTCAAGTCCGACCTTTACTCCGACATTCGTGAAGTTTCGAAAGTCCCCCTGACAAGTGGTACATCCCGCCTGTCCCGATTCATCGGGGATTTATCGGGGGGATTTAGGGGGTTGACTGTGCATCGAATGTGTATAAGTAATTCTAAAATCTACCATAGTATGCGGAAAATACCTCGAATAACTCGATTGACCCTATGGATCACACTCATCGTAATGACCAGCAGCGGATTTTTCGGTTGCGCCGGAAGTATCAGCAACATCAACATCTTCACTGACGCAGAGGAAGTCCAGCTTGGGAAACAATTCTCCCACCAGATCGAACGAGACATGAGGATGTATACCGATCCAGTTGTAACCGCGTACATCGATCAACTCGGCCAACACCTCGCAAACCACTCTCAACGACAGAACATTACATATCATTTTAAAGTTGTGAACACCGAAGTCGTCAATGCGTTCGCAGTACCGGGCGGGTATCTCTATGTCAATATTGGACTTATCCGCGCCGCAGCAAACGAATCTGAGTTAGCAGGCGTGATCGGCCATGAAATCGGACATGTGGTCGGCAAACACGGCGTCAAGCAGATGACCCGACAACTCGGTCTCACGGCTGTAGCACAACTGGCGCTTGGAGAAAACCAAAGCAAGCTCAAACAGATGGTCGCCAATCTGACTGCGAACGGTGTCCTAATGAAATACAGTCGTGATGCTGAAAGAGAAGCGGATAAGTACGCCGTCCAAGAGATGTATGACGCTGGCATCGATCCCGAAGGCATGGCGACCTTTTTTGAGAAACTGCTCAACCTCCAAAAAGGAAAACCGTCGAAACTCAAACAGCTATTCTCGACGCACCCTCCAACGACTGAACGGATTGCCGCTGTGCGATCAAATATAGCCAAGCTACCCCGAAAATCTAATCTGAGAAAGGATTCAAAACGTTTTCACCAAATCAAAAAACGGCTGCCACCACCCTCAAAAATGCCGAAAGGAAAGCACTGAAACGATTCTATGAACTAATGAATCAATATAGCCCCAGCGGGGCGACATGTTTATAACTGTGGGAGGGGCATCCTTGCCCCGATCTCCGTGCTGACCCGTGAGACGTAAAACGTGAAGGAATATCTAACGCGACGACGCACAGCACGCATGATAACGCAAAGACGGTTCAATAAACCGATTAACATACACCATACATAAAAGGAGTTCATCGAATGCGCCGGTTCCTACCGATTCTAAACGTGGTTCTCATTACCCTACTATTCTCCTCGGACGCTCCCGGATTTATCTATCGAGAATTTACTATCCAGGAGATTATTGATGGCAGCACCAACATTGTGTTTGGGAAAATTAAAAGTATCGACAAAAGAAGAATGAACGCTATCATTGAGGTCGAAGAGGACCTCAAAGGGAAAAAACTTGACCAGATTAAACTCAACATCGCGACCGGCTGGTATGTCCGTGGAAGCTCTCCACAGAAAATGATCCGACTCCTCAAGGTTGATATGCCTCTCATCGTTTTTTACCAACAAACACATACCGTCGAAGGGCTTGGGTATTTTGACGGCACGTGGTATAGAAATCGCACCGGCAACGCTAACGGATGGTGGATATTCACCCATCTGTGCCCCTATATGGCGCGGACATTCGATGGATCAACTATGGAATTCCGAGAGGTGATCCGAGCGATCCTCGCAGGCGAGCGATGGGTAGGCGCACCAGAAAATGCCTTGAAAGTATTGACCTTAACTGGAAATACTAAAGCCATGCCGTCTGATGGCCCCATTCCTGTGCCGACCAATACCGTCAGTTACGAATACAACGCCATCCGAGCGCTCCGTACCGTCGGTGACAGAACGATGGCTCATGAAGGGACTCAAGATAGTTCCCTGCCCGGCTTAGACGAGGTGGAAATATTGTGGCTCGGACACCGTGAAATCGCTTATCGTGGCTACCAACTCAACGAAGTTGCAGAGAAAAAAATCCAAGCGTTCGTCGAAAACGGCGGGATTGTCATCGTGAGCGGTCAAGATGCTGACCGCGAAGAGCCATTTGAAATCGGCTGGCTGGCGGGGAATCTGAACGGTGTTGAGCGAAAACCTACTCAGGAGTTTTCCGTGACCGAACAAGGGCAGAAACTCTTCGCTGAACCGAATGAGGTGCGATCTGGAGATCTGTATATCGACGATACGTGGACGGATTGGGACAATAACTTTCAAGTGTTGGCGACCTCCAATAACGGGAAAGATCTGCTTATCGGTGTCCGAAAACACGGCAAAGGCCTGTACATCATCACAAGCCTCCGCAACGATAATCGGTACACCGTTGAGAACAACAAGAAACTGATCGAGAATATCATTCACTTCGCGGTCAATCAGATTCCATAGCATCGATCCTCTCCACACTCAAAAAGCTTCACCGGCTCCCTTTCTCACCGGCTCCCTTTCACTTCAGTCCAACCCATGCTACTGACGACTGTAACGCTCTGCCTCACGTTTCACGCGTCATAGGGGAGTCTACTCAAGAACAATTTTCCTTGAGATCGGGAAGAACCTATGCTACACTCTATCCCTTAGCAAGTATAATAACTCCCCAAATCTGGCTGCACATGCAGTACGCTTAAATTAGACAGCAATCAATGACCCCGACAAACAAACTTCCCTCTCTGTCCTTGCTTCTCTTCTTGATGGCAGCCACCAGCGTCTACCCACAGTGGTTGCTTGTGCCGATGGATAATACACAGGCGAACCATCTGAAGGCTTACGGACTGACCTACTGGACACTCGAAGTGCCTCGCGAATATGAGGCAAGGTGGCTCTTGAACTATCGCGGCGGCTCCTTCCTTCTAAACGATGCCCCGGATGTCCAACTGAAAGCGCAAGTGATGGGAGTCAGTTTCCAGCCAATATCCATCGCCGAGTACGGTGCGATCCAAGCCGAAATGGACAACAACAATATGGACGAAATCTTGCTGGAAAAGGCGCCCAAGATCGCCGTATATGCACCATCGGACGATTCGCCCTACCGAGATCCGTGGGACGATGCCGTGAAAATCGCCCTCAAGTATGCGGAGATCCCTTACGATACCATCTGGGATAAGGAGGTCGAAGCCGGTGTGCTGTTCACCGACCAGTACGATTGGCTGCACCTGCATCATGAAGATTTTACGGGGCAGCACGGAAAATTCTATGGCGCCTACAAAGGTCAGGTTTGGTATCAACAGCGTAAGCATCTCTTTGAGGGTGCTGCGGCGGAGGCAGGATTCAATAGTGTACCGAGACACAAAGCGTACATCACCCAGCTAATCCAAGATTACATCGTCAAAGGTGGATTTCTTTTCGCTATGTGTTCCGCGCCGGAAACGTTGGACATCGCCCTCTCGACAAATGGGGGAAACGTCGACATCGTTTCTCCAGAACTCGACGGAACCCCACTCGATCCGGGCTATCAATCCAAACTCACTTTTGATAAAACCTTTGCCTTTGAGCAGTTTGTCCTCTACCCCAACCCAAATCGGTACGAATTTTCAAATATCGATAACCCCAAACCCGAACTGAACCCGCTCTCAGGTCTGGAAGATTTCGTCCTGTTTGAGTTTGCCGCCAAGCATGACCCTATCCCCACGATGCTCACCCAAAATCATGTGAATCAGGTGCGTGGATTCCTCGGACAGACCACCTCCTTCAACAAAAGCACCATTCGTGATACCATCACAATCATGGGGGACATCGAAGGAACCCGCTACGCCAAGTATATCCACGGCAAGTTGGGGAAGGGCACCTTCACCTTTCTCGGCGGACATGACCCAGAGGACTATCGTCACCTCGTCGGGGAGGGACGGGTCCCAACCAATTTAGACCTCCATAAACATTCACCGGGCTATCGGCTCATCCTGAATAACATCCTGTTCCCCGCTGCAAAGAAAAAACCACAGAAGACCTGAAATATAAGCAAACCGTGACACACCAACGTTGCACATAGAAAGGAAGATGCGATGGGATACTTTTTCCATAAAGAAGTCCCTAGTAGGTGCGGTTTCTAACCGCACCGGTTTGGAGTGTCTCATTAATTCTAAGATTCACTATAGGTTATTTATGAGCCCCCTCATATTAATGAACTCTTGAA
This sequence comes from Candidatus Poribacteria bacterium, assembly GCA_022822005.1. Taxonomy (GTDB): domain Bacteria; phylum Poribacteria; class WGA-4E; order WGA-4E; family PCPOR2b; genus PCPOR2b. Next base: position 6,500 of record JAJECO010000045.1, on the reverse strand, counting down.
CCAATGAACTAATGAACTCTTGAACAGTGAGGGAAACGACAACTTTATCAACCCGCACCAAGGGTTAAAAAGGAGAATACGATGCGATACTTTTTCCACAAAGAAGATGCGGAAGTCGTTCGAATTGAAGGCGAAGCACCACGTACGCTCTATACCTGTATTGAACCCAAAACAACGAATACAGAACATTTTTCGATGGGCTTAGAGGAGATCGACCCCCACAGCGAAATCCCATGGCATTCTCATGCCGACGCAGAGGAAATCATCTTTGTGTATGGTGGACAAGGCGTAGGATATGTCGCCGACGAGGTAGCAGATCTGAAACCGGGAACGGTGATCTACCTGCCACCGAAGGTCGAACACCGCTTTGTCAACACCGGCGACACGCCGCTCTGGATTACATGGGCACTCTCTCCGCCCGGTTTCGAAACGCAAATTCGGCAAGTGGCCGATGGATCTGCTGGGATGGAAGTCTTCAGTGAGACAGAAAGCGCAAACCCCGATCAATAGAACTATTTACGATAAGTTAAAGAAATAAGTAGACATCTATCAATAACGCCAACCTTTGCGAAGTTTCCAAAGTCCCCCTGACAAGGGGGATTTAGGGGGTTTCTTATTTGAGTCCCCTGACAAGTTTTCCCCCTGATAAGGCGAGGGGGGTTGGGGGATTTAGGGGGTTGCCTGTGCATTAGCAGTGTCCAAGTCATTCTACAATCTACCATAAATGACACTAAAAAGATCGGCGGTTGGCATGACAGAAAAACACCATTATCCCAATATTCTCCAGGCTATCTGGATTCTGATTTTACTCCGTATTCTATCGTGGGTGTTGCTTATCCTCCGGTATATCCTTGTCCGTGTGACCAGCTTTCTGCTTTTAACGCACTTCGCTGTCACTTCATTGATTAGTGTCATTCCCTACGGACTAATTTTGATGAGAGGGGTTAAACGAGCGAACACCTCATTCAGAGAAATATGTCCGCTCGTGCCAGTACGATTGTCTCTATTTTTCCCGATGGCTCTCACAATTATTGGCATTTTTAGCCTACAGTTTCAACTAGATTCTTGGCTACAGTTCTTCCCGTCCCCATCAGAGTGGTACCCAGAGTGGTACATCGATTTTCTTTCTAATCTTGTGGGCGCTTCAAATGATCTTGTGATTGTTCCAATTTGGGTTATAGGTGTAGATTCTGTGATAGTTGGTCCCTTGATTCAAGAACTGTTAGTGCGAGGGTTGATACTACGTGGCTTTCTGAGTCATTATAGCGCGCGAAAAGCCGTCCTTGCTTCCGCCCTGCTTCCTGGATTGATATCCCTCGATCCTTTAAACTTCAGCGGTCCCGCTATGTTGGGCATTCTACTCGCATGGTGGTTTATACAGACGTGCTCGATGCTTCCCTGTTTTCTTGGTCACGTCTTCTATGGCGCGTTGTTCGTTGCTCATATCGGGCTTGGTCAATTGGAGATATGGTTTCATCCGCTCTGGTGGAACCTTGTTGGCGTCATACTGACACCGTTAGGCGTATGGCTCCTAATCCATCAGTTTCGGAAATCGAGCGATACGGTTCCTGAAGATGTGTCTGGGGATAAACCCAACCAATTATGAGCCAAAAAAAGGAAATCTATTTCCGCTACGACGACGGCACGATCATCGCTGAAAACGCAGAAACACCGCCCACACACTTCCAATGGGATGCGCGGGTCGAGAAATGGCGTGCCCTCGCACTGCACTACCCAATCGCTGTCGAGCAGCTGCGCGACAGCGGTGTCCAATACAGGACGACCGTCCCCAAATATAGAACCATTAAGCCAACACTCAAACTCGATTTCGACCTTCACCCCTATCAACGCGAAGGATTGCAGGCGTGGATTGAGGCAGGTTGTCTCGGCACGGTTATTTTGCCGACCGGTGCGGGCAAAACGCTCCTTGCCCTCAAAGCTATCGAACACGTCCGTCGCAGCACACTGGTCGTTGTACCAACAATTGATCTGCTCAACCAATGGTACGACCTGCTGACCAACGCCTTCGACCTCGAAATCGGTATTTTGGGCGGCGGATACCACGAACTCCGAGAGATCACTGTTACAACCTACGATAGCGCGTATCGCTACAGCAACGAATACGGGGACCGTTTCGGTTTCCTTATTTTTGACGAAGTGCATCACCTCCCTTCTCCAAGTTACAGCCACATCCCCGAACTCAGTATCGCTTCGAGACGGCTCGGATTGACCGCGACGTATGAACGCGCCGACAAAATGGAGACCAGGCTCCGTGGACTGATCGGGGGGGTCGTCTATCGAAAGTCAATCGATGAGCTCAAAGGCGAATACCTTTCAGAGTACGAAACCGTTCGGCTCTACGTCGAACTAACCGAAGCGGAACGCGAGGAATATACACGAGAACGGACAATCTACCTCAATTTTCTGCGCGAACGAAATATCCAACTATTCGGGGGCGGCTGGGGCAAATTTGTCCAACTCAGTACGCGAGAAAAAGCAGCGCGGCGAGCGATGCTTGCATTGAACAGATCCAAAACCATCGCACTTGAAGCGGAAACTAAACTTGAACTCCTTGAATCCCTGTTAAAACAGCATCGTAAAGATCGAGTCTTAATCTTTACCGGGAGTAATCGGCTCGCCTATCACATCTCCATGCGCCATCTGCTCCCTGCAATCACACATCAGACCAAAACCAAAGAGCGCAAGCGGATCCTCGAACGATTCAACGCCGGTGAATATCCCGCTATCGTCACATCAAAGGTGCTTAACGAAGGGATCAATGTTCCAGAGGCAAACGTCGGGATTATCCTTGGCGGCAGTGGGAGTACGCGGGAACATACCCAACGCCTTGGCCGCATCCTCCGAAAACGCGAAGGGAAATTTGCGATCCTGTACGAAGTAGTGACCAAGGACACACTCGAAAAAGGCGTTTCTCAACGAAGACGACGAAAACCCGCGAAAGGGGAGGCGTAAGACATGCAGTCTCCACAGCCCAAAATTTCTGTTTTGATAGTGAATTGTTCTTCCCATTAGGTTCGGATTTTCAGTGACAAAGGCACAGTAGTTAAGTTACAATAAAGTAAGCTATCCTTACATACAAAAGAACGAATTTTCCTTCCCCATTAAGGAGTGGGGTGCTAGGCTTAAAATTCGATGCTTATTACTTATCTCACAATAGCGGTGCTCTCAGTCTTCATTGGTGCCGTGATTGCCTTTTACACACTACGTGCAAATCCGGTTATTTTTTCAATACTTACGGGGTTCACAGCCAGTACTGTAGTGGGGTTAGTCGGTTTTTACCTCATACCCCATCTTTATAGGGACCTCGGATGGGTAAGCCTCCTTGTCATGGCAGCCGGTTTTTTACCCATCTTTCTGATCGAGCGGATCAGCCATCGCGACCCACGATTTCCGATGCAGAATCACCGATGGGTCGCCGACTTGACAGTGATTGGGCTATCAATCCACGCACTGGCTGATGGGTTTAGCCTCGCTATCGCAAGTAAAAACGAGATGATTGGTACCGGGCTTGCCGTTGTGGTTTTAGTACATCGTCTACCGGTTGCTTTTGTGCTAACACTGGCATTTCTCAGCGACAATTCACTTATTTCAACCGTCGGACGCGACCTCCCCTTCGGATCTCGTTTACAGCTCAGTGTGCGATTGGCATTTATCGCAACCGTTGGACGACTGCTCCCGCTCTCAATTGCGCCAGTCATCGGGGCGTTCATTGGGGAACGGATTTTGACCGGGGGATTCGGTCAATTTATCGAATACCTGACAGCCTTCGCCGCCGGTACACTGTTGAATGTAGTCATCGAAAACTTTCATGGCGGCCATGCGTCCCATGACCACGCTCCGCATTCCAAAGAGGCACACTCTCAGTCTGAGGAGGAACACGCTCATGAACTCCTTCCAATAAGAGAGAGAATGTTGTCTCTTGACAAGGTTAGTGGAACAATGGCTTTCATGGTTGGTCTATTGGCTATTTTCCTCTTGACCCGTGATGTGACTCACGATCACTATGATTTACACCACCACGAGGATCATCATCATGCAGCGGATCATTAGCCGAAAGATCTACTAAAATATTAAAAGCAAATCTACTCTAGACAGAATAAAAGACGCCCGATCTTTTTCATACACTCAACTGTTTAATCGCTCATTGGAAGGATACGCAATATGGCACAATCTGAATTTGTTCATCTGCACAATCATAGCGAATATAGTCTGCTGGACGGTGCTTGTCGAATTTCTGACATGATTGGGTGGGCGTATGAAAATAGCGCCCCCGCTGTCGCGCTAACAGATCATGGCAACATGTTCGGTGCATGGGATTTTTACAAGAAAGCAACCGACAAAGGCGTCAACCCAATTGTCGGGTGTGAGGCGTACGTCGCTCCCGGTAGCCGGCATGAGCGTGGAAAAAATCAGGGCAGTCCCTACCATCTAACGCTGCTGGCTGAAGATGCGACCGGGTATAAAAACCTTATGAAACTCGGGTCGGTCGCTTACCTTGAAGGCTTCTACTCACGACCTCGCATTGATATGGAAATCCTGCGCGAGCACCGCGAGGGGATTATTGCCCTAACAGGATGTATTCAAGGCTACGTTCCCGCGCTGCTTGCCGCCGATCAGCGCGAAGGTGCAGTGAAAAATTTCCAGACGCTTCAAGATGTCATGGGCAAAGACAACCTATACGTTGAAGTCCAAAATCACGGCATCCCCGAGGAAGCGCGTGCCTACCCAGTGATGGTGGAACTTGCTAAAGAACACAACCTGCCGATCGTCGGAACAAATGATTGCCATTACCTTAATAGCACCGACCATAAAATGCACGATGTGCTGCTATGTATTCAGATGAAGCGAGCGGTCAAGGAAGAAGACCGCATGAGGTTCCTGGAGCAGTTCCACTTCAAAAGTGTTGATGAAATGCACCAAGCCTTGGCGGCGTTCCCGCCTGAAGCGATTACCAATACACTGGAGATCGCCAACCGCTGCCAACTGAAACTCGATTACGGCGAGCACATCATGCCGAGATATGAAGTCCCCGAAGGCTATACGGCTGATTCATACCTCAGTAAACTGTGTTATGACGCGCTCCAGAAAAAATATGGCGACCTTTCGACGGAAATGAAGGAGCGACTCGAATATGAACTGGATATCATCCAGAAAACGGGGTACGCCGGCTACCTGCTGATTGTGTGGGATTATGTCAATTTTGCCCGTAAACAAGGATTCCCGCTCAACGCACGTGGATCAGCGGGTGGAAGTTTGGCTCTCTATGCGCTTGGCGTCACAACCTTTGAGCCGATGGAATATGATTGTATGTTCGAGCGATTCCTGAACCTTGATCGTATCAGCATGCCCGATATTGATATTGACTTTGGAGATGAACACCGCAAAATCGTCATTGACTATCTAACCGAGAAGTATGGAGCAGAGTGTGTCGGGCAGGTGGCAACGTTCAGCACCTTTGGTGCGAAGGCTGCTGTCTCCGATGTTGGCAGGGCACTCGATGTACCGGCACAGGATGTGCGCCGGGTGACGCAACTTGTTCCGACCATCCCCGGTGTGACACTTGATGAGGCATTGGATGATGTTCCGCAGCTTAAGGAGGTAGCCGAAGCACCCGAAAACACCGAGATGATGGAGGTCGCCAAATCGATTGAGGGCATGAAGCGGCACGTCTCCATCCATGCGTGCGGGGTGGTACTATCGAACGGTCCGCTGACCGATTATGTCCCCCTCTTCAAGGATAAGCATGACAGGGTTGCAACCCAATTCGATCTCAAAATGCTTGAAGATGTCGGCATGGTCAAATTCGATTTCCTCGGTCTCCGGACTTTGAGCGAGGTCTACGACTGCCTTGCACGGATTAAGAAAAACCACGGTAAGGATATCGCACTTGAAGATATCCCATTCGATGACGAAAAAACCTACGGTCTTATCAGCCACGGGCTCGTCGGAGGGCTCTTTCAATTAGAAACGTCCCCAGGGATGCGCCGTGTGATCATGCAAATTAAGCCGACCAACTTTGAGGACTTCATACCTATTCCCGCGCTCTATCGCCCCGGTCCCCTCGACAGCGGTATGATGGACAGCTTTATTCGGCGAAAACTGAAGGTTGAAAAGGTGGAGTATCTCCATCCCACGCTCGAGGACGCACTGAAAAACACCTACGGTGTGTGCATCTACCAAGAACAGGTAATGCAGATTGCGCGCGACATGGCTAACTTCACGCTCGGTGAAGCAGATGTTCTTCGCGATGCGATGGGCAAGAAGAAGATGGATGTCCTCAAAATGCAGCGTGAAAAGTTCATCGAAGGCGCGGTAGGCAATAATATTAAGGCAGAAGATGCGGAAAAAGTGTATGAGTATCTTGAACCCTTCGGTCGATACGCCTTTAACCGATCCCACACCGTTGCCTATGCCATTCTCTCCTATCAAACCGCCTACCTCAAAACGCACTATCCCCGTGAGTTCATGGCGTCGATGAT
>JAJECO010000019.1 GCA_022822005.1 Candidatus Poribacteria bacterium | reverse complement strand
AATCCCGGTGTCATCACCCAAGCCGCTGTCGGCGGGACCCCCTTTGTCCGAAGGGGCGAAATAGCTGTACCAGTCTTGGCTTATGGTGTCATAGGTGATAAGGAAGTTGACTTTTGATGCGCCACCGAGTGCGTCGTAGAGGTCGCTAATCAATCCGATGGTCTGTGCTGCCCCGTTGACCTCTGTCACCCTCAAGGGGATGTGAATCAAGCTGATGCCTGCTGGTATTGACAGGGTGAATTCTGACGTCGTAGGCTTTAGGTTATAAGCATGCACCTCAACCCCTCTGCTTCGGAGAGTGGGAATGTGGTCGTTGATGGATGCGAAACTCAATGGGTTTTCTGACACATTGACATCGGCTCCCTCTCCCAATCCCGTATTGGTGACAAGCGGCGATATGTCCGAGATGCTGTTGTTCCGAACCCACAGTCGTGTCAGATTGTTTAATCCTGCCAGAGGCGATATGTTGGATATGGTGTTACCTGAAAGCCACACGTGTGTCAGATTGGTTAAGTTTGCTAGGGGTGAGATGTCGGATATTCTGTTGTCCCCAAAAAACAGGTGTGTCAGATTGGTTAAGTTCGCCAGAGGTGAGAGGTCTGATATGGTGTTACCTGAAAGCCACAGGTGTGTCAGATGGGTTAAGTTTGCCAGGGGTGAGATGTCCGATATGGAGTTGCCCCAAATCTCCAGCGATGTCAGGTTGGTTGCGGTTTCAAGCCCGGTTAAATTAGTAATGTTGGCATTTTCTGCATCGTATAGTGTAGTCAAATTTGCCATATCCGCAGTGGTGATGGTGGCACCGGACGCTTTGCCAAGTGCTTCCTCGATTTTAGCGCGGAGGTTGGAGTCGGGGATATCCACCGAAAACTCCACTGTAACTCCTCTGGTTTGGAGCGCGGGAATATGAGTATTAATGGATGCGGAGTTAAGGGGATTTTCACTTACATTAACCACGTCCCCACTTCCCAATCCTGTATTTGCAACTAGGGGCGAGATGTCGGATATGGAGTTGCCTGAAAGCGACAGCGATGTCAGATTGATTGCACCTTCAAGCCCAGTCAAATCGCTGATATTGGCGTTTCCCGCTTCAAGACGGGTCAATCCTGCCATATCCGCAGTGGTGATGGTAGCACCCGATGCTAGCCCGAGTTCGTTCTCAATGGCAGCACGGAGGTTGGGGTCGGGGATGTCGATCTCAGTCCTTGCCCGAATACGCTCCTCCATCGACTCGGCGACTTCCCAAAGCATAGCCGTACTATCTTGTGACGCTGAGGCGAGGATTGCCCCATCGGGCGAAAACGACACCGAATGAACCCAGTGCGTATGTCCTTCCAAGGTGGTGATCTCTTCTTGTGTTGCTATGTCCCACAGCTTGATCGTGTTATCAAACGACCCGGACGCGAGCGTTTTTCCATCATGCGAAAACGACACTGAATCAATTTCTTCTCGATGCGCCCGATAAGTAGCAATGATTTCTCTCGTTACCACGTTCCAGAGTGTGATTGTCCCGTCGCCCGAACCGGCAGCGAGCATGGTTCCGTTTGGTGAAAACGATACAGTTTGGGCACCCCGCGTATGTCCTTCCAAGGTGGCAATGTCTCTTTGTCTAGCTACGTTCCACAGCTTGACCGTGTTATCCCACGACCCGGACGCGAGGATTAGGGGATCCGTCGGCGAAAATGACACTGAAAGGACAAGATCTGTATGTCCTTCTAGGGTGGCGATCTCTGCTTGTGTAGCTACATCCCACAGCTTGATCGTGTTATCAAACGACCCAGACGCGAGCGTTTTTCCATCACGCGAAAACGACACTGAAGAGACAATATGTGTATGTCCTTCCAAGGTGGCGATTTTTTCTGTTGTAACTGCGTTCCACAAGTTGACCGTGTCATCCTCTGCCCCGGACGCGAGGATTGGGAGGTCCGTTGGCGAAAACGATACGGATGAAACCCAATCATTATGCCTAAGCGTATTGACAAGTTGCCACGTAGTTACATTCCATACCGTCACAGCTTCTCGAGTTCCGCAAGCTAAGAATTCACCACCTTGCGAAAATGCCACAGAAGTGACCGGAAGCTGGTGCGGAAAGGTAACGATGTGTTGGCTAGAAAATTCTGAAAGCCCAAAGTGCTCCGAGTTCACATCTCCGTCCGTATTGACCACCACTGCTCGCATGCTATGCACAATGGGATTGGATAGCTTGGTAGATCCATCAGATGGAATAACGCCATCATAATCGAACTCAACGATAGCATTTGTTTCGCCCATCAGTCCACGACATACTTTTAGCTCGTCTCCACTATCATGGAAAACGTATAGCAACACTTGGTGAAGCCCCCTGGAATCGCTAACTTTGAATCGGATAGGAACGTTCCTCGCCCCTGCTGTATAGTTACGCGGCGAAATATGTTCAATAGAGGGCACCGATCCCTCTTCAATTCGAGTCTGGGGATTGAAGTAAGGATGCACCGCCAAGAACGCCGCAGCACACGTAGATAACCGATCCTGTTCAAGACCATACGACATGATGTACGCACCATCGCGGAAATCGTGGTGCAGCCCGAAGGCGTGTCCCAATTCATGCGCCACCGTTTCCCAATCAAATCCGATAGGAACCAACGCCCAGCCACCATTTTTACTCCGCTTTCCTCCGACACCACCTGCAGGCATACCATTACTCTGACGCAGCGCATCTGTACCGAGGACGATGAAGTAGATGTTCGCATCGAGATTGAACCCTTGTTCAAGTTCATCAATCACAGCATAACCAAGGGTGTTGTCATAGTGACTAAAGGGGCGTTTCCCATCCACGCGATGTACCATCGGCTCGCCTTGGGAGTCGGTTTCAATGCGGAAGGTGATTTTCCCGTATCCGTGTGCCTCCGTCTGCTCGGCATAGAAGGTCTGAATGGTGAGAATATCATCTTTCATCTGCTGAACGATGTCAGCGCGATATTGCCAATCGTTGGGTGTGAAGTAAATCATCCGCACCGTGCGGGGTTCACCAACATCCAAATTCGCCGCAGCGGTACGGGCATAGTGACGGTTGGGGAATTGGTCTGAATCCTGTTTGTTCCATCGATCATCAATAACACCACGGAAATGCGTCCCGTTGTCTCCCGATGGTGGAGACGCAGTAACGGCAGGGTTGAGTACCCCGCAGGTGACATAGATTATCGTCACAAACAAAGTGACACGGAGAAGTTCTTTTTTCATAGGTTCCCCTTCGAGAGTGTTGTATTAAAATTGAGCGGAAGAAAGGAAGAGAACAACATCTTTGTCTTAATTCCCTTGCTCACTCTTTCGCTCTCTATTTCAGAATCAGCATCTTCTGCGTGGCTGAAAATTCGCCTGCGGACAGATGATAGAAATACACACCACTCGCCACTTGCTCCCCAAACTCGTTACGACCATTCCAGTAGATTGCTTTTGACCGGCTCTCGTAGACCGCGGCAATCCGATGCCCCACGTCGATTGTCCGGACGACCTGACCTGTTTGGTCATAGATAGTCAAGGTGACAAAGGCATCTTCCGCCAACTGATACGGTATCCATGTCTCCGGGTTGAACGGATTCGGATAGTTGCGCAACAGTTCGGTCTCTGCCGGTATCTCGTAGGCAACCAGTTCTGGTAACTGAATCAGGCTTTGCTTCACATCTTCAGCCGTGACAGTATACTGCAGCGGTTGCACACCGATAAACGGGTTGGGGGACTGGGCGGAGATTTCGAGGATATCCCCAACCGTAGCGGCGCGTCCTGCCTCTATGTCAACGACGGTGGACCGATAACCTGCCTCATCAGGTCTGGTAACAGCGGCAACTGCTTTACCTGTTGAAAGGTTCTTGACGGTTACCCGGAAATTTGACACGTTTAAGCCTATTCCTTCGTCAAGAATTGTACCTCTCAATCCCAAAACGGGGGTGGTATCCCCCACTTCGATGCCCTTGAGTGTTACCGGTGGTGCGGCAGCGGTTCCTGAACCGTTAGCCCACGCGTCGCCAGAGATATCAACCGTCGCTGCTCGTGAAGCGGTCATGATAAA